>JAYVSK010000001.1:0-15661 GCA_043775395.1 Lysobacter sp.
CACGCTGGCAACCAAGCCGGGCTGGAATACCCAGAAGGCGTTTCAGGTGTTCGCCCGCGCGAACGATCTGTACTGGACCGCCAGCACCGACTTCAACCAAGGCGCCTGCGGCGTGCAGACTGCAGCATCGAACCTCGGCTACACCGTGGCGGATGTCACCGCGGCATTTACCGCTGTCGGCGTGAGTTGCGGTGGTGGTGGCGGTACCGGCACCGTGGTGTTGAACGTCAACTTGCCGTCGGTCGCGACGGATGGCGTGTCGTCGAACTACAGCTACACCATCCCGAGCGGTACGACCAAGCTGGTGGTCGCCACTTCGGGCGGCACCGGCGATGCCGACCTGTATGTCCGTCTGGGTGCGGTCCCGACCACGGCGAGCTATACCTGCCGTCCGTACACCGGTGGCAACGCCGAGACCTGCACCATCACCAATCCCACCGCAGGCAGCGTCTATTACATCAATGTGCGCGCGTACTCCGCGTATTCGGGCGTGAACCTCAAAGCCACGAAGACGCCGTAACGCTGTCCCTCGCACCTGTCGGCAGATGCCGGCAGGTGTGTTGTGTGCAAATCAAAGCCCCGGCTCCGGCCGGGGTTTTTTTGCCACCTTGCAGCATGCAGAGCCGTACGCAGTCCGCATCGCTTTGAACCGTCAGGCGGGTCAAATCCTTGCAGAAAGTGTCCGAAAGCCATCCGCAGATGCGCAAATGCTTGCTGCGCTGCGTCAGAAATCGTGTGCAGTTACCCCAAAGCAGATTGGAAGTGAGATATCCATCGCATTACTGGTTCTGAAATGCCGCTTTTCTTGACGGGTTGTCACTGCAGTCACGGCGTGGCAGGCGCATCAGGGTCAACAGTTGACGCAGTACGTCAGTTCCGCTTAGGGTCGGTTCAGTGATTCGACAGGGGCAGTCAGGGGTGGCGCTGGATGGCATGCCTTGGCTCCGCCGAACCTCGGGGTGCGCTGGACCGGGGACTTCGACGCTCCATACGGACGACTTCGTTCGAACAAATCTGCGACAGCGGGAAGCAATGGATACGTACAGATTTTTTTCGAGTTTCAGGGATCATAAGGACGCATGAGGAGTACTGCGATATCCAAGGCAGCGATCGTCATGCTGTGCTTGGCGGCAACGGGTGAAGTCAAGGCAGCCGAGGCCGCCCGCAACTCCCGTGAACGCTGCAGCAACAGCAACGCCATATGTCTGGATGCGGTTCAGATCACCGCGACCAAGCGGCCCGAATCCACGCTGGACGTGCCGGCGGCCACCACCATCGTCGGTGGTGCGCGCCTGCGCGAAGCCGCGGCGCAGACGCCGATGGATGCGCTGCATGGTGAAGTCGGCACGTATGTGCAACAGACCACGCCCGGGCAGGGTGTGGTGATCGTGCGTGGGCTGAAAGGCTCGGAGGTGCTGCATCTCGTGGACGGCTTCCGTCTCAACAACGCGATTTTCCGCAACGCGCCGAACCAGTACATCGCACTGGTCGACGGCCAGAGCCTCGATCGCATCGAAGTGGTGCGCGGTCCGTCCAGTACGCTTTACGGTGGCGACGCGATGGGCGGCGTGGTGCAGATGCTCACCCCCGAACTGAACTTCGACGGCAGCGACTGGCAGTGGAAAGGCCGGCTGCGCGCGATCGCCGCCAGCGCCGACGATTCGCTGACCGGCCGCGCTGAAGTGAAAGGTGGCCGCGAAGGGATGGGTTTCTCGCTGGGCCTGACCTCGCAGGAAGTCAACGATCTGCGCAGCGGCGATGGCAAGACCCGGCCGTTCACCGGATTCACCCAGCGCAGCGCCGATTTCAAGTGGCGGGCGGATATCGCGCCGGGCCATGCATTGATGCTGAGCCTGCAGCATTCCGAACAGCCGCGCACGCCGCGTCACGACGCGCTGGTGCCGGGTTTCGGCCAGACCGTGCCGGACAGCGCGGTGTTTTTTTTCCAGCCGCAGCAGCGCAGTTTCGCGCAGCTGCGCTGGCGGATCGACAGGCCGAACGCTCTGTTCGATAACGGCGAACTGCATCTGGGACGCCAGAAGATCGTCGACGACCGGCTCACCCGCGCCACCGGCACGCGCAATCTCGAAACCGAGCGCAACCGCGATACCACCACCGGCGTATCGGGGCAGTTCGGCAAGGACATCGGCAGCAAACATCATCTGAGCTATGGTTTCGAGTATTACCGCGACACTGTGGATTCATCGAAGACCCGCATCGACATCGGCACCGGCGCCTTCAGCGTGCGCGCGCCGCGCTTCCCGGACGGTTCGCGGATGCACGGCTGGGCGGTGTATGCGGGCGACGACTGGCGTCATGGCCGCTTCGACCTGAACTACGGCGCGCGTTACAGCCGTTTCGATATTTCCATTCCGTCCGCCGGCACGACTCCCGGCGTGTCGCTCACGCCCGACGATGTCACCGGCAACATCGGCATGGCGTTCGAGCTCTCGGACGACGTGCGTCTTGTCGCCAATCTTGGACGCGGTTTTCGCGCACCGAATGTTTTCGATCTGGGCGTGTTCGGGCCGCGCCCCGGCAACCGATTCAGCGCGCCCAATCCGGATCTGAAGCCCGAATACGTCACCAGCGTCGATGCCGGCGTGAAGTTCGGCGCCGAAACTTTCAGCGGCGAGCTGATCGCGTTCCGCTCCAACTATCGCGACAAGATCACCAGCGTATTGACCGGCAATGTCGTGGGCACCGCGCTGGAAGTGCAGAACCGCAACGTCTCGCGTCTGGACTTGTGGGGCGTCGAGGCCGGCGCACGCTATCGCATGCCGTCTCCCGATCTTGAGCTCTACGCCACCGCCACCTACACGCGCGGCGAGGAAGACACCGACACCGGCACGCCGCCGGCCGACCGGATTCCTCCGCTGTTCGGCAAACTGGGCGCGCGTTGGCAAGTGCGCGACACATTGGGGCTCGAAGCCTATGCGCTGTACGCCACGCGGCAGGATCGTCTGAGTTCGCGCGATCGCATCGATCCGCGCATCAACCCGGACGGCACCGCGGGTTGGACCACCTTGAACGCGCGCGTATCCTGGCGGGTCAGCCGCGCGTTTGAACTGTCCCTGCGCGCCGAGAACCTCGCCGACAGGCATTACCGCGAACACGGCTCGGGTCTCGACGAGCCGGGACGCAATTTCATCGTGACCGCCGATTGTCATTTCTGAGTGCATTCCGACATGCCTGACAACGCTTCGCCAATGACATTCCGCTCGCTCGTATCCACTTCGCTCCTGGCCGGCGGCTTCGCCGTCTGCATGGTCGCGTCACCCGTGTTGCTGGCCGCCGGGTCAGCGCAAGAACAGATGCCAACGATGCGGGAGCCGCTGCGCCGCGACGACAGTTTCAAATTGCCGGCGGGGCAGGCGATCCAGGTCGACAATGTCTACGGCAGTGTCTATCTGCGCTTCGGCGGCTATGAAGACCAGCTCGATATCCGTTCAACCGTCCAACAGCCGGAAGGCGCCGCCGCGATCGACTTCCAGCCCGCTGCGCGCGACGGGAGTTTCGTCGCCGCGCCGCATCTGCCGGCCGGCGTCGCGCTTGCCGAAGGCCAGCGCATCGACCTTGTGCTCTACGTGCCGAAGGGACATCCGGTGACGGTCCGCAGCGTATTCGGCGTAGTCGAGAGCCGCGGCCTCAAAAGCGATATCGATCTGGCCACAGAGACCGGCGACATCGCAGTGCGCGGCACTGAGGGCACCGTGCAGGCCCGTACCGGAGAAGGCAGGATCGAAGTCACTTTCGAGGGCACCGCGCGGCCGGGCTCAAGGCAGCGGCTGAGCAGCCGCACCGGCAACATCGCGGTGATCGTGAGCGACAAGCTTGATGCGGAAGTACGCTTGTCGACCTCGCAGCTGTTTTCGACCGATTACTCGCTGACGATCGAACATCTCGATGGCAAGGAACCGAACAAGATTGCGACCGCCGTAGTCGGCACGCCGAAATCCGGAAAGGAGAAGGCCCAAGTCGTGCTGGAAAGTCTGGTGAGCGAAATCCGCCTGCAGCGCAGAGGCGTGTTCGTGGATCCCGAATAAGCGGCATCCAATTCCGTCCGGCGGAGCTGCAAGCCTGCTGACGGATCGAGTTGCCGCACGTGGTTGTGTTTGCTTCAAAAGTATTCGCCCAAAGCGCATCTATAGCGGGCGATTCCGTAAAACCACATTCATCTGTTGAGGACTCAGCAATGAAACGAACGACATTCAAAGGTGCTCTCAAAGCGGCGGCGATCATGCTGCTGCTGCTGCCGTGCGCCGTCATGGCCGCACCGCCCACGGGCAACAAGGCCAACAGCACGCGTCCGCAGGTCGGACAGCCGGTCACTCCGCAGAGCATGAACATCGATCTGCGCAACCTGCCCAAGGCAGCACCGTGGAGCCCGGGTATGGGCATCCGCGAAGCGCACCGCCGCGTGTATCGCCCGATCGGCAGCGTGCTGCCGCACGCACCGGCAAGCAAGGCGACTGCTGGCGATCGCCTGCCCGAACTGCAGAAGCTGTGGGACGAGTCGCCGCGCGCGGCTCGCGCCAAGGCTGCGATCCGCAGCCGCGTCAGCATCAACAACCCGAACACCGGCGTCAGCCCCGGCGACCCGGTGGTTGAAGTCGGCGCGAATCACGTGATCTATGCCGTCAACGGCACATCGACTACGTTCAAGGTCTACGACAAGACCGGTACGCTGCTGGCGGGGCCGACGTCGTTCGGTTCGCTGGCGCCTGCGGGCAGCGCGTGTTCCGCCGATGGCGGCGACCCGATCGTGCTGTACGACCGTCAGGCCAACCGCTGGTTCATGCTGGTATTGGACAGCTCGAATCTGTGCACCTACGTGTCGAAGACCTCGGACCCGGTGACGGGCGGCTGGTGGGCGTACAACTACGCCACGCCGGCGCTGCCCGACTATCCGCACTGCGGCGTGTGGGGCGATGCGTATGTCTGCGGCGACAACGAAGGCGGCGCGCAGCAGAGCATCTATGCGTTCGACCGCGCCAATATGCTGAACGGCGCTACCGCGCGTCCGGCGCAGCGTTTCGCGAGTATCGCGAAACTGGCGGGCTACGGCTTCCAGATCATCACCCCTGCCACGGTCTACGGCGCCACAGCGCCGCCAGCGGGTACCAGGCAGATTCTCGCCCGTCATAACGACGACGAAGCGCATGCGGGCGCCGGTGCCAACGCCACGCAGGACTTCATCGATCTGTATTCGCTGAACATCGACTGGAACACGCCTGCGAACAGCAGCATCACGACGCTGCCCAGCGTCGCCATCACCGAGTTCAACAGTTGGTTCCGCAACTACTCGACGTTCGCTACCGTGCCGCAGCCGGGCTCCACCTCGCTGCTCGACCCGATTCGCGAAGTGCTGCTCAACCAGCTCGTCTATCGCAACATGGGTACCCATGAAGCGATCGTCGGTACGTTCGCCACCAACCAGAACGCGGCGCGTACCGGCACTGTGGTCGACTCCGGCGTGCGCTGGTTCGAACTGCGCAAGGTCGGTGCCGGCGCTTGGACACTGTTCCAGGAAGGTACGTTCAGCCCGGGCGATACCAGCACCCATCATCTGATGGGTTCGATCGCCATGGACAAATTCGGCAACATGGGCATGGCCTACAATGTCACCAAGACGACGACGCCGACCAAGTTCCCCACACTGGGCTACACCGGCCGTACCGCTGCCGATGCCGCTGGCGTCATGTCTCTGGGTGAGAACGAAATCGCCATCGGTGCCGCAGCCGAAACCTCCGGCCGCTGGGGCGATTATTACCAGATGACGGTGGACCCGGTCGACGACTGCACCTTCTGGTTCGTCGGCATGTACCGTCCGGCCGGCAGCTGGCAGACCCGCATCCAGGACTTCAAATTCCCGGCCTGCAGCGGCGTCACCTCGTACACCATCTCCGGCACCATCACCACCGCCGCCAGCGCGGGTATCAGCGGCGTGACGGTCAGCAACGGCAGCACCAGCGCTACCACCAGCAGCACCGGCGCTTACATGCTGTCCGGCGTAGCCAACGGCACCTACACTCTCACGCCGTCGCTGAGCGGCTACACGTTCTCGCCGGTCAACCGCAGTGTCACCGTCAGCGGCGCCAACGTCACCGCACAGGACTTCACCGGCACACCGCCAGTCAACGTTCCGCCGGTCGCCAACTTCACGTTCGCCACCAGCGCACTGACCGCCACCTTCACCGATACCTCCACCGACAGCGACGGCAGCATCGCATCGCGCAGCTGGAACTTCGGCGACAGCACCACCTCCACCGCGACCAATCCCAGCAAAACCTATGCTGCTGCCGGAACCTACACGGTGACTCTCACCGTGACCGACAGCGGCGGCGCGACCAACACCAAGTCCAGCGCGGTGACGGTCATCGCGGGCGGCGGCGGTACCGTGCTGAGCAACGGCGTGCCGGTCACTGGTCTCACTGCGACCACCGGCAACTCGCTGAACTACACGATGGTGGTGCCGGCCGGCGCCAGCAACCTGACGTTCACGACCTCCGGCGGCACCGGCGATTCGGACATGTACGTGAAGTTCGGCGCTGCGCCGACCGACACGGTCTACGACTGCCGTCCGTTCACCAGCGGCAATGGCGAAACCTGCACCTTCGCGGCACCTTCGGCCGGCACCTACTTCGTGCGTCTGAAAGCCTATGCGACCTTCGCCGGACTGAGCCTGGTCGGCAACTACACGATCGGCGGCGGCAGCACCCAGACGTATACCAACGCCACCGCGTTTACCATCAACGACAATGCCACGATCAACAGCCCGATCACGGTGTCCGGCCGTCCCGGAAGCGGCACCACCACGACCCCGGTCGCGGTGAACATCACGCACACCTACAAGGGTGATCTGAAGGTCGACCTGATCGCACCGGACGGCAGCGTGTATGTGCTGCACAACCGCACCGGCGGCAGCGCCGACAACATCATCCAGACCTTCAGCGTGAACCTGACGACTGAAGCCTTGAACGGCACGTGGAACCTCCGCGTGAACGACAATGCCTCTGGCGATACCGGCACGCTCAACAGCTGGAGCATTACCTTTTGATCGGCTGATTGCGCGTGATGTCGTTCGAAGAGGCCCCGGCGCAAGTCGGGGCCTCTTTTTGCGATGCCGCGTCGTTTTTTAGCGATCGCGCCGTATGCGAATGCTGCGACGCCGCTTGATCTGTTGTGGTCGCTCGCATACGTTACCTGTGAAATTAATCGATCAAATGTCGTCACTCAAAGACAGTCATTCAAAAGCAGTCATTCAAGGGAGAAAGACAATGAAATACGGAAGCAGTCTGTTTACGGTATTCGTCGGCGCCTGCATGCTGTCGGGTCCGGTATCCGCACAATCCGCCGGTGCCTTGCATGCGCAGCAGGATGCCGATGCCGCGCTGGTATCCATGCATCTGCAGAACGATCCGCGTGCCCCGGTCTACGTGGTGATGTCCGGAAAAAGTTACGGCAGCATGCGCGATCTGGCCGATCGCGGTCTGGTGAAAAACGTCACCACGCGCGTCGACGGCGTCGGCACCGCACTGATCGTCTCTGAAACCAGTGCGGACACTCTCGGCCAGATGTCCGAGCGCATCCATCAGCGCGAAAATCGCTGCGGCGGTTTTTTCGCATTCGCAACGCGCGCCGAAGCCGATGCGTTCATCCGCTCCGACCGCTCCGCGCAGGCGATCAGCAGTCGCGCACTGCTCGCGTCCTACACTATCGACAATCAGGCGACGGTGAATCCATGGCTGTCGCAGGTGCAGCACCCCAACATCTACAGCACCATCAACACGCTGTCCGGATATCAGAACCGCTATTACACCAGCCCCACCGGCAAGACTTCGGCGGAATGGATCCGCACGACCTGGCAGGGCCTGGCCGGCAGCCGCACCGATGTCACCAGCGAACTGTTCGCATGCAGCACCTGTTCCACCCAGCCGTCCGTCATCCTGACCATCCGCGGCAATGAGCTGCCCAACGAGGTCGTGGTGCTTGGCGCGCATCTGGATTCGATCAACGGCAGCGGCGGTGGCAGCACCACCCAGGTGGCTCCCGGTGCGGATGATGATGCTTCCGGCATCGCGACGCTGACCGAAGTGCTGCGGATCGCGATGGTCAACGGCTGGAAGCCGAAGCGCACCGTGAAGTTCATGGGCTACGCCGGAGAGGAAGTCGGCCTGCGCGGATCCAACGCCATCGCGCAGTCGTACAAGACCGCCGCCACCAATGTGGTCGCCGTACTGCAGCTGGACATGACCAACTACCGCTCGGGTTCGGCGGTCGACATGCGTCTGGTGAGCGACTATTCCAACGTCGATATGAAGACGTTCCTGACCAATCTGTTCGACACCTATCTGGCGCCGCTCGGTATGACCCGCGGCGTCTACACCTGCGGCTACGGCTGTTCCGATCACGCCTCATGGACCAGTGCCGGCTATCCCTCGGCGATGTTTTTCGAAGCGGGTACCGGCGCCACATCGGGCTCGTCGTACAACCCGAACATCCATACCGCCAACGACACGCTCGCCAACATGGGCAACTCTGCGCAGAACAGCGCCAAGTTCGCGCAGCTTGGTCTGGCGTTTCTGGGTGAGGCGGCGAAGACCACCGGTGGTGGTGGCGGCAACGCTGTACCTGTCGCGAATTTCAACGCCAGCACCAGCGGTCTGACCGCCAGCTTCACCGATACGTCCACCGACAGCGACGGCACCATCGCCAGCCGCAGCTGGAATTTCGGCGATGGCGGGACTTCTACACTTGCCAATCCTTCTCGCACCTATGCGGCATCGGGCACATACACCGTTGCACTGACCGTGACCGACAACGCAAGCGCCACCAATACGCTGAGCAAATCGGTCACGGTGGGAAGTGCGGGCGCGCAGACCTATACCAACCCCACCGACTTTGCGATCAACGACAATGCTACCGTCAGCAGTCCGATCGTAGTGAGTGGACGCACCGGCAGCGCATCGGCCACTACGCCGGTCGCGGTCAATATCCTGCACAGCTACAAAGGCGATCTCAAAGTGGATCTGGTCGCACCGAATGGCAGCGTCTACGTGCTGCACAACCGCACCGGCGGCAGCGCCGATAACATCATCCAGACCTACAGCGTGAACCTGTCGACCGAAGCGTTGAACGGAACGTGGAATCTCCGCGTCAACGACAACGCCGCTGGCGACATCGGCCGTATCGACAGCTGGAGCATCACGTTCTGATCCATCCAAACGTGGCGTGATGACCTGCTTCAACGCAACGCCTCCCGTCTCCCGGGAGGCGTTGCCGTTTATGGTGTGCGCAGATCTATCGTTTCGCGACATCAACAGGGTTGCAATCAGCGTTATCGGTCGCGAAGCTTTTACATCGACATCGACATTGACATCGGTAGAGCGTGCTTCAGCGCGCTGCCTATGGCCCATGAAGGCGGCATTGCACGGATGACTCACCGTCACCAGTGCAATGCCGCGCCACGCTAAAAAAACCTGCCAGCCTGCACGCGCATGGGCTTGCAACGCCCGCATCGACGCCAAAAACCGCCATGGCTGGCCTGCAAGTGCATCCATCGGAAAAACCAATTGCCGACAGTCGAGATTTGACGATAATCACACAGTGATCATCCGCCGTGCAGCGGATGCAATCACCCGGTCGAAGCCTCCGCGGCGCGACGGCCGATCAAAGCACAGCAGGCACAGACCGTATGAAGCAAGCACAGAGGCCCATGCTCGCGCACGCAGTATCCAGGACCGCGCGGGTCATGGCGTGGCTGCGGCGCAGGCGAGGTATCGCCGCGCTTGCGGTGGTACTGGTGGGCGCGGTCGCAACGGCGGCGGCCCTCACGCCGACCGTAGCGCCGACCTTCTGCACCTCCAGCAGCTGTTTCGACACGCTGGGCAAGGCCGAAGCATCGATGCGCAATGATCCGGCCTATGCAGGGGTTGGCCAGCTGCTGGAGCACATGGCTACCTTACAATTGGGTCCGACCACGCTGCGTATGCAGTACTGGCTGCGCAACCGGCCTGCGAACTTGGTGCGCTCCTCAAGCTATTACGCGAGCTACGGGCTGCAGGGCAGCAGTACCGGCAGCTGCACGACGCTCGGAGACGACCAGACCGCGTTGCCGGGATGGTGCGCGGACGAAGCGCAGGTGGTGAACTTGGGTCTGTCGCGCATACAGGCGGCTTGGGCCACCTTTGGCTGCAGTGTCAGCAGCACGTCCATCACCAACGACTACGACCCGCCCGCTTTGAGCGGGACGCCCGGCACACGCGGTATCGTCGACTATGGAGTGCGCTGGTACAAGACGACCGGCCCCTGCACCAACGGCAGTACCAAGTCGCAAACCTGGTCGGTATCGAAGCGGCGACCGCTCTACTGCCGTTCCGGGTTCGGCGCGATATCTACGGCGGTGTCCGACGCGACGCTAACGACCGCGAACCTGTGCGATGCGGATAACAAGGGTGTGACCTATGTCTCCGCGCCGATCCTGCAGTGCGCCGCCTGCGCGGGCAGCCGCAGCCCGGTGTATCCGACCACCGGCGAGAAGCAGCGCGCGGAGCCGGACTTCAGCTTCGCTGGGCAGACCTTCACGCGCTACTACCGCTCGATCCGCCAGTTCCGCAACAACCGCAGTTTCGCGGTGGCCTGGAACCACACCTGGAGCGACCGGATCATCGGTGGCGCGGTATCCGCGCCGTATGTGCATATCGACGAGATCGGCAACTACGAGGGTTACACGTTCCTCAGCGGCAGCCGGTATCGCGGCGAAAGCTCCGTGGACCGCGTGCTGGAGCGTATCAATGCGAATGGTGGCGGCTGCGGATGCCCGATGGCGAAGTACGCGAATTCGATCTGAACGGCTATCTGTTCACGGTGCGCAACCCGAACCACCCGCTCAACGATGTCGTCATCGCCTACAACACCGACAAGACGGTTTCGACAGTCACCGACGCCCAAGGCCGCATGCTGCGGTTCGAGTACGCGAACAATCTGTTGCAGTGCATTGTGCTGCCCGACGACACCGCGGTCGAGTACGGATACGACACCGATCTCAACCTGACAGGCGTCACCTATCCGGGCAATGCGACCAAGCAATACCACTACAACGAAGCAGGGCTGGCCGGCGCTGCGGATCAACGTCATCACTTGACCGGCATCACCTCCGAAGACGGCCAGCGCTACGCCGCATTCGGCTACGACGCGCGCGGACGGGTCATTTCAAGCCGCGTGCTGGGCACCCCGAATGAATTGACCACGGTGAGCTACCCGACCGAAGACAACGCGACCATCCAGACGATGGAGGGCGACAGCCGCGCCTACACCATCGAGCCGGGCACCTATCGCCGTATCCTGGGTGCGGTCGATAGCGCGGGCGCCGAATCACAGTCTTTTGATGCGCAGGGACGACTGGAGACCAGCACAGACAAGCGCGATGCTCTCACCCGATATGAGTACACGGCGGACTACCGTTCGGCCACGATCAGGGCCGTCGGCACCGATGAGCAGCGGCGCGAGGAAGTGGTGCGCGACCCGATCACCCGAACGCTGACCGAACAACGCACGCTCGACAAGGCCGGCGCGTTGGTGGCGCGAACGACGTGGACGTACAACAGCCGCAATCAGGCGCTGGCCGTAACCGCATTCGACCCCGATGGTTCAACCGGTGCAACGCGCAGCACCATCCTGACCTATTGCGAGACGGCGGATGTGACGGCTGGTAGGTGCCCGCTGGTCGGCCTGATCATGAAAATCGACGGCCCGCGCACGGGCGCGACAGACGTGGCGACGTATGCGTATCGGATGACTGACGAGCCAGCCTGCGCGGCCACACCTGCGACCTGCGCGTATCGCAAGGGCGATCTGTGGAAGGCGACCAACGCCCTCGGCCATGTCGCCGAAACCTTGCGCACCGATGGCGCAGGCCGGCCGCTGTCGGTCAAGGATGCGAACGGTATCGTGACCGACATGGACTACGACCCGCGCGGCCGAATGATCGCCAGCAAAATACGTGGCGATAACGATGCCAGCGAAGCGGACGACCGGATCACCCGGATCGAGTACGACCCGGCCGGCACCGTGCATCGCATGGTCTTGCCCGATGGCGTCTACACGCAGTTCGGCTATGACGCTGGATTACGGCTGATGTCGGTCACGGACCCGGCGGACAACCGCATGAGCTACACGCTCAATGCGGCCGGCGAGCGGATCAAGGAAGAGACCAAAGACATCAGCGGCGCGCTGCTGAGCACGCTGTCGCGGACCTTCGACACGCTGGGTCGGCTGCAGACCCAATCGGACGCGGAGTTGCGTGCAACCACCTTCGGCTACGACAAAGAGAATAACCTCACGCTGACCACCGATGCGCTGACCCGCAAGACCGCCAACACGTACGACGCCCTTGGTCGGTTGAAGGCCACACTGCAGGACGTGGACGGCGTGGCCGCGCAGACGCAGTTCCAGTACGACGCGCTGGATCGTCTGACCCAGGTGCTCGATCCCAACGGCTTGCCGACCAGTTATACCTACAATGCCTTCGGCGAGGTGCTGACGCTGCGCAGCCAGGACACCCGCCTGACCACCTCCACCTACGATGAGGACGGCAACCTCAAGACCCGCATCGATGCACGCGGTATCACTGCAACTTACAGCTACGACCTGCTCAATCGCGTCACGGGTGTGAGCTATCCCGACAGCAGTCGCAACGTCGGCTACGCTTACGACATCGCGCCGGTCGATTGCCTGTACGGCGAGCGCTACAACAAAGGCCAACTGTCGGTGATGACCGACAGCAGCGGCAGCACCGGATACTGCTACGACCGCTACGGCCAGCTCAGCCGCAAGCTGCAGCTCACGCAGGACCGCACCTATGTGCTGCGCTATCTGCACACCGACCCACGCGGCCGTCTGCCAGGGCAGGATTATCTAGTCCAGAACCCGCCGCCGGGGAATCAGTACATTGGCATGATCCACCCCGACGGCAGCAGCGTGCGGATCGTGCGCGATGCGCAGTCGCGGCCGGTCGACTTGAAGGTGACGCTGGCCACGGGGCAGACGAAAACACTGCTTACCGGTGCGGCCTACTACCCGTTCGGCCCGGTCAGCCGCTGGACCTACGGCAACGGCCGCGTGCTGCGGCGATCGCTCAACCAGAATTACCAGCCTGGATTCGTCGAAGACACCACGCCGGGCGGCATCAGCGAAGGCTACAGCTTCGATGCGGCCGGTAATCTGGAATCGCTGCGCAAAGCGGATCAGCTGGAGCCTGCGAAGAGGAAGTACGGATACGATGGCCTGAACCGGATGACGCAGGTGCGCGACGGCGCCAACGCGGTGCTGCAGGCGTACGCCTACGACAAGACCGGCAACCGCAGCAGCAAGACGGACGCGGGCATCGCGACCGCGTACATCTACGGGCCTGCCCGTCATCGGCTGACGCAGATCGGGCAACAGAGCCGTCTATACGATGAGGCGGGCAACACCACGCGGATCGATCTTGGCGGCAATACCGACACGCCGCCGCCCGTGGACCCGGGCGGTCCCCCGGGCAATCCCTCTTCAGGAACAGCGGCCCGCAACACGCTCCTCGCAAGCAGCGTCGTGCGTGCCGTTGGCGGCAGCGTTGCTCCCTCGGTGCGTGAGTTCGTATATGACGATGTCAACCGCATGCGCCAGGTGAAGCATGACGGCGTGGTGGCGATGAATTACCTGTACAACGGCAAAGGCGAGCAGGTCTACAAGACCGGCAGCGGCAAGACGGTTGTGACCGTGTACGACGAATCGGGCCACTGGATCGGCGTTACGATGCGTACGGCAACGCGATTCAGCAGGCGATCTGGCTGGGCGACCTGCCCGTTGGCCTGCTGGTGGGCGCGGGGGCGGCTCAGAAGTTGTATTACATCGAAGCCGATTCGCTGGGCACGCCGCGCGTGGCGATCGACCCGGATCGCAATGTCGCAGTGTGGAACTGGAACCTCGCCAATGAAGTCTTCGGCGACAGCGCGCCGAATGAAGATATGGACGGCGACGGCATCCCGTTCGTGTTCGACATGCGGATGCCGGGACAGCGGTATGATGCTGCTACAGGCTTGAATTACAACATGCACCGCGACTACTCGCCCAGCGATGGGCGCTATGTGCAGAGCGATCCGATCGGCTTATACGGCGGCATCAGTACGTATGGATACGTCGTTGGAAACCCGTTGCGCTACACCGATCCACTCGGGCTGGAAGTAATCGGTATTCATACGGATGCGGTCCCCGGCGGGGCGCATCAGATGCACGCATGGCTAGGGGTTTACGGTGATGACGGAAAGCTCCAGACGACGCTTGGCGGATGGAAGCCAAGCCACCGTAACGTCGCAAGTGAGAAAAGCATGTGTGAGTGTAGCGATGTCTATCCGAATATAGAGAAGAAGCATGGATATGCCGCGCGCACAAGTTTCTATCTCTATGCGACAGCCGATCAAGTCAAGCAGTTGATAGATTTTTCCAAGCAGGATTGGCGCTGGTCGCTGTATAGCAATAATTGTTCGAGCTGGGTCGAGGATGCGATCGAAAACTTGTATCCGGGTATGGATGTGACAACGGCGTCACCGGCGACGATCTTCGGCGATTCGCCCGCCACTCTTGCGCGCAACTTGCAGTTTTTTCGTGAGCAGGCGCCACAGAATTCGGTAATGAATCCCTTTGGGCGTCCGCCGAGGAAATAATCATGACGATTAAGCGTAAAATTATTACTGCGCTCGTGGCTATGTTGCTTCTGCTGTCAATTAGCTGGGCTTACTTGACCCGAGAGATCGAAATTTCCGGCGATCAACTTAAATCTCTAGTTCTGGAGAGTGATCGCTACATGTACTCTTCATGGAATTTGTATTTTGAAGACCAGCAAAAATACTGCTTGCGTTATTCTCGACCTATCGTGTCGATCAATTATTGTGTCCCTAAGCGTGATCTGGAGATTAGAAGCTCTAAGAACACTAAGGCTTCAAAAGCTGGGTTTATTGGAACTAATGAGTTTGTGCTTAAGGCAAATCGGCGCGTGGGTTTGGCGGAAGAGAAATTTTGACTTGGAAAGCTTTTGAGAGTTGATCCTAATGCTATTTTTTGGAGGTTCTCGCGGTCATGCAATACATTCACTCATCAGTGCTACTGATCTTTTTTTGTTCAGCGTTTTCTGCCGGATGCTCTGCTCAAGAGCGTGTGGCTCTTTCTTCATGCGATGATACTTGTGCAAATGAACTAAAGAGGAAGGCACTTGGCGGAGATATTGAATCGGCAAGAGAGTTGTCAACGTTTTCGAATTATGTCAGCTCACAAGATGTTCGTTACTGGGACCAGATTGCTGCTGAAAACGGTGATCCTGTATCTCAGAGAAGTCTTGCCATGACCATGCTTGTATACAGCAATGATCCTCAAGATCAGATGCGTGGCGTATTTTGGCTTGAGAAAGCTGCAAAGGCGGGCGAAAAGGGTGCGGCGGAAGATCTGGAGAATTATTGACCTTGCCCTCGAATTACGTACCCCATAACCATTTCATGATTGTGCTTGTTTGGCCTGAACGGCCAGTCATTGTTGCTCGAACTGCATCGGACTGACGTAGTTCAAGGTGGAGTGTAATCGCGACTGGTTGTACCAAACCAGCCATGCGAAGGTTTCATCCTTGGCA
>JAYVSK010000002.1:0-7053 GCA_043775395.1 Lysobacter sp.
TGGGCGGCGGCATGGCGGTTCAACGCGCGGTCGCCGAACGCTGGAAAAAAGCGACCGGATGCACGTTGGTGGAAGCTTATGGCCTCACCGAAACCTCTCCGGCCGCCTGCATGAATCCGCTGGATCTGCCCGAATACAACGGCGCTATCGGCCTGCCTATTCCTTCCACAGATGCCTGCGTCAAAGACGATGAGGGTCGCATCCTGCCGCAAGGCGAGATCGGCGAGCTGTGCATCAAAGGCCCTCAGGTCATGAAAGGATATTGGCAGCGCCCGGAAGAAACCGCACACAGCATCGATGCCGATGGCTGGCTGCATACCGGCGACATCGCCCGGATGGACGACAAAGGATTTTTCTTTATCGTCGATCGCAAGAAAGACATGATTCTGGTATCCGGTTTCAACGTTTATCCGAACGAAGTAGAAGACGTGATCGCAATGATGCCCGGCGTGCTGGAAGTGGCCGCGGTCGGCGTGCTGGACGATAAGTCCGGCGAAGCGGTCAAGGTCGTGATCGTGAAGAAAGACCCTAATCTCACCGCCGAACAGGTCAAAGCGCACGCCCGCGAAAACCTTACCGGATACAAACAGCCGAAATTCGTCGAGTTCCGCACCGAGCTGCCGAAGACGAACGTCGGCAAAATTCTCCGCCGAGAATTGCGGGACCCGCCCCCCACGGCATAAAGCGACGCAGTTCGCAGTTCCAACAAGACAGGTCGGCCCTCGGGTCGACCTGTTTGTCTTTGCAGGTATGGTTAGCTTGAACTTTCAAATTTTTCGGCGCATACAAGGCGCTATCCGGGCATTTTCCGTTCCTACACCGATCGCATCGGGCCGCCCGGCCGGGCCGATGCGCAGCATATTACTTGGGGAAATTTCATGAACAACGTCGAAAAGCTGCACATCGTTCCTCGCTATAACACCCTGCGCACTCAAGACGATCCCGAACGCGAAGTGTACTGGTGTCACATGCACGCGGACCTCACATCCAACCCTGGGCGCGCTTGCTTCAAGCCAGAACTTATCGACGATATCTTGCACTTCCAGCAAACGCTTTCGGATCGTATGCGTCTTGAACAATCGCGCGGTACGCACCATTTGCCCCATGTGGTGCTGTCTTCGGATTCCGACGTATTCAATCTCGGCGGAGATCTCGAATTATTCTGTCGTGCCATCCGCAGTAAAGATCGCAATGCACTGCTCGGATATGCCCGTCAATGCGTGCGCGGCGTACATGCATTCCATAATGGCCTTGGTATCGGGGCCCACAGCATCGCACTGGTACAGGGCGATGCGCTAGGTGGTGGTTTCGAAGCTGCTCTGAGTTGTCATACGATCGTTGCAGAAGAAGGCGTCGGCATGGGCTTACCGGAAGTGTTGTTCGATCTGTTTCCCGGAATGGGCGCGTACTCGTTCCTGTGCAAACGCATCGCCCCGCATCAAGCGGAAAAGCTGATGCTCGAAGGCAATATATACAGCAGCGAAGAGCTGCACAAAATGGGTCTGGTCGACGTGTTGGTGCCGCGTGGTCAAGGCGTACAAGCGGTGGACGATATGATTAAAAAAAATCGCCGAATTCCTCATGCACGCGCTGCAATGCATCGGGTTCGCGCCATGTCGCAGCCTGTGACCATGGAAGAAATGATGGCCATCACCGAAGTTTGGGTGGATACCGCCTTGCAGTTGGGCGATAAAGCGTTGCGAACCATGGAGCGTCTTGTGCGCGCGCAGTATCGGCGTCATGGCGAACCGGGAGTTGCGACCGCGTAATTCTCAGCAATCTCTTCAGATCGGATCGGGTCCGGGCTTGAGATCCATGCGGCTGAAGTTCGGGTTCAGCAATTCAGGTAGTTTCGCGTAGATTTCACGCGCAGCCTGTTCGGCCAACGTATCGAGATCACGCGTCAGAATCTGACCCTGTTTTGCCAATTGCACGCTGTCAAGCCGCATCACCAAACGGCACCGCTCCACCAGACGGACAGCGCCGATATTTTCGGCGACACCACGCAAGGCATGCGCCGTTTCGCGCATGCCATCGTAGTCGGCATTCTTGGATGCGGACTGCAGCTGGCTCATGCACCGACTGATATCGCGCAGGCACTGTTCAACGAATTCACGCAAAAATTGTTCGCCCAGACCCATGCCCGCAAGCTCTTCCAGCACCGATGCAGTGCTGTCCACCGCCGCTATTGACGCAGCAGAGTCCGACTTCGCCACTGCGTTCCTTGCGTCCGCATCCGACGACGCCGCTTGCACCGGGACTTCCGAGGCGATGTTCGACAAGGTATCCAGCAGCTTTGGCAACGAAATAGGTTTGGTCATGTACAGATAAGCCCCAGCCTTCTGGGCTTCTTTCATCGCTTCCACTGTGGCGTCGGCGGAAAGAACAATGATGGGAGTACGTACTGCCTGCCCTGCCTGCATAACACGTGCCTGGCGGATGACATCGACCCCGCTGAGTCCCGGCATATGCAGATCGACGATCACAAGATCAGAAGCATCCTGCGCAAGAATATCCAGTACTTCCTCGCCATTCTCGGCGAAAACCGTCCGATGCCCGGCTTTCTCCAATAGCCGCTGTAAAATGATCCGATTCGCCGGCTGATCGTCGGCAACCACGACCCGTAAGCTTCGCACGCGCAGCCGATGGCGTAGAAACGGATCTTCGAAATTGATGACGTTCGCGGAGCTGTCGCCCAATTTGCCGCCAGCCGACATGACGGCTGCGATCTCGGAATGCAATGCGTTGGAAGCATTGTTTTCCAGCTTCGCCGCTGCTGTTTTGGACTGCTGCGAACACAACTTGAACGGCAACGCGACCCAGAAGTGCGTACCTCCGCCGGGATTGGGCTCGACACCGATGGTGCCGCCCATCAGTTCGGTCAGGCTTTTCGCGATGGTAGTTCCCAAGCCGCTGCCGCCATACCGACGGTCGCGGCCGCTGTCGACCTGTTCGAAAGGTTTGAAAATACGAATCCGTGCTTCTTCCGGAATTCCGATGCCGGTGTCGCGGACCGAAATTCGCAAAACGATCCGTTCATCGTCGCGCGACAGTTCGCGAACCTGCAGAGTAACGCTTCCCTGCTGGGTGAATTTGACTGCGTTCTGCATCAGATTGAGCAGTATCTGGGTCAGATGGCTGAGGTCGCCATACAGCATGCCGGGGACGCGGATATCGGTATCGACATGCAAACTGAGTCCCTTGGAATTCGCCTGCGGATGCAACATGCGATAGATGCGGGACAGCAATTCGGTCAGATCGAAATCCTGATCCTGGCGACGGATCTTGCCGGCCTCGATCGCCGAGATGTCCAACACCTCGTCGATCAGCAGGAGCAGGGTCTGTGCCGAGGTCTGGATCATATCGGCGGATTCGCGCTCTTCTTTCTGCAGTTTGCTGGCCGACAGCAGTTCAGCCATCGCCAAAATACCGTTGAGCGGCGTTCTCAACTCGTGGCTCATATTTGCAAGAAACCGGCTCTTGGCCTCGTTAGCCCTGCGCGCGTCCTCGATTGCCCGGGTCAGAGCTTTCAGAAGCGAAGCAAAATACAGGGGCACCGCAGCAGCGCCCGCAAGTAAGCCCCAAGACAGATAAGGATTCTCCTGCCAATACCGGGTCGTACCCATCATGGCCAGAAACGACACCGACGACAACGCGGTTGCGAAATACAGATAACGGCTGCCGTATCGCAACCCATTGCCAATGGTGACCCAAAGGTAGACGCCATATAGCGGTGATGCTGTTTCACCCTGAAGCGCCATCACCGCACCGATGGCGGCGTAATCGGCGAGCATGCCTACCCAGCGCCGGAAATGGGATACACCCGGGCTGTAGAGAATGCCTCCCAGAAGCGCAACCGAAACCAGGCACTCGCCCAAAAGAATCAACCAGACAACGAACAATTGCTGGCTGACAGCATCCGCACCCACATACCACCCAAGATAAACAGAGAACAGCGCGGTGATCGCGATCCTCACCAGCACCTGCTTGTGCTCGCTATCCGGCCGATTCGACAGCCGGGCGCGCATCCAGTCCAAGCCGGCGCGCAGCGCGATCATTCCATGCCCGGGCGTTGCGAACTGGTGGAGTAACGCTCGCAGATGTCCTCCAGTCTCGGCCGGTTCTGGGCCAACGCCTGAACGCACTGCGGGTCGAACAGTTTGCCGCTCTGTTCCAACAGGAAGTCGAGGGAGTTGTCGAAACTCCACGGCGCTTTGTAGGGACGGGGCGAGATCAGCGCATCGAATACATCGGCAACGGCGACGATGCGCGCCTCGATGGGAATCTGTGCGCCGCTCAACCCGTCTGGGTAACCGCTGCCGTCGTAGCGTTCGTGATGACGCAATGCGATCGTTGCGCCCATCTGGATAAAACGATTCTGGCTGCCGCTGAGCAGCTCATGGCCGATCTGCGGATGCCGGCGCATGATGGCCAGCTGTTGCTCGTCCAATGGACCCGGTTTGAGCAGTACTTCATCTGGAATAGCAATTTTGCCGATGTCATGCAGCGGTGCCGACAGTTCGATCATCCGCACCTCTTCTTCCGGCATACCGAGTCCTTCGGCGATCAGGCCGGCGATATGCGACATGCGTTCGAGGTAGGCGCTGGTGCCGATATCCCGGTATTCGATGGCGCGCGCCAAACGCGAGAGAGTTTCGCGTTCGCGCTCTTCCACCTCGTGCATGCTCGACAGAAGGCGCTGTTCCAGAGACAGGGCACGCTGTTTGATTGATTCTGACTGCTGACGCAGCTGCAGCAGATTGCGGCAGCGCGCACGCAATTCGCGGGGACGCACAGGCTTGACCAGAAAATCGATCACGCCGGCATCCAGGGCCGCCTGTCGGATCGGCTCGTCGCCGACCACCGTCACCAGCACGATCGGCACATCGCGGTTGGTCAGGGCACGCCGGAAACGACGCGCGAACTCGAGTCCATCGATCACCGGCATCCGGTAATCGAGCAACAGCAGGTCCGGACGGTTGTTCTCAGCCCATCGCAGGGCTTCCTCGGAGTCGCCGAAGTCGAACACCTCCAGCTCTGGACTGATGTCCTCAAGGATATGCCGCAGCATGGTGCGTGCGGAGGTCTGGTCATCGACGATGACGATTTTCACGGAGTTGCCCCACATAAGCCTGTACCGTGCGTCCTTGCCTGCGTGATGGATCGGTGTGTGACAACCAAAACTTAAAGCAATTTTCGTGCCTTGTCTCGTTTCCGCCGATGACGATCCACATTCTAGGCGATGCGAGCAAATAGCATAGTGCCTTGCCAGCGACCCACTTCAGCCTACCGACATGTCGGAGTGACGCGACAGCGTCACATCCTGCCCGATTTCACAGCTGCTCGGGCCGCATGTAGGGGAACAACAGCACGTCACGGATCGAGGTTGAGCCGGTCAGCAGCATCACCAGACGATCAATGCCGACGCCAAGGCCGCCGGTCGGGGGCAAGCCCACTTCCAGCGCACGGATGTAGTCGGCGTCGTAATGCATGGCCTCGTCGTCACCGCCTTCTTTCGCCTCGACCTGCGCCCTGAATCGGGCCGTCTGGTCTTCAGGGTCGTTCAGCTCGGAAAAACCATTGGCAATTTCCTTGCTGCCGATGAACAGCTCGAATCGATCGGTAATGCCCGGTTCGGTGTCCGATTCACGCGCCAGCGGCGACACTTCAACCGGATAGTGGGTGATGAAGGTGGGCTGGACCAGGTCGCCTTCGACCGTCTTCTCGAAGATTTCCAGCAATAGTTTGCCCCAGCCGTAGGCCGGCTTGACATGAATCTTCAGCCGCGCGCAGTGCGCCGCCAGCGCATCGCGGTCGCGACAGTCGGCGGCGCTGATCTGCGGATTGCATTCGCGCACCGCGTCTTGCATCTTCCAGCGCTTGAACGGCTTACCCAGATCGATGGTGTTGCCATCCCACTCGATCTCATCCGCACCGATGGTCTCGCGCGCAACATCGCGGATCATGGCTTCGGTTAAGTCCATCACTTCGATATACGTGGCGTAGGCCTCGTACAGCTCAAGCATCGTGAATTCGGGGTTGTGGCGGGTGCTCACGCCTTCATTGCGGAAATTGCGATTGATCTCGTACACGCGCTCAAGCCCGCCGACGACGAGTCGCTTGAGATACAGCTCGGGCGCGACGCGCAGGAACAGATCGAGATCCAGCGCGTTGTGATGGGTGGTGAACGGACGTGCGGCGGCGCCACCGGCGATGTAATGCATCATCGGCGTTTCCACTTCCAAGAACCGTCGGGCGTCGAGCCAGCGACGCAGCGCCGAGACGATCCGCGAGCGCTTGAGAAACACTTCACGCGACTCTGGATTCACGATCAGATCGACATAACGCTGACGGTAGCGCTGCTCGACATCGCTCAGCCCGTGCCACTTGTCCGGCAGCGGACGCAGCGATTTGGTCAGCAGGCGCAGCTTGTCGGCTTTGATCGACAGCTCGCCGGTCTTGGTGCGCATCAGACTGCCTTCCGCACCGATGATGTCGCCGACGTCCCAGCCTTTGAAAGCATCGTAGATGTCACCCAGCGTGTTGGACTGCAAAAACAGCTGCAGGCCGCCGGTCATGTCCTGGATCTGCGCGAACGCGGCTTTGCCCATCACCCGCTTGGCCATCAACCGGCCGGCGACGACGATGCGGCGGCCGGTCGCTTCCAGCGCTTCGCCGGTCCAGCGATCGGCGTCTTCGTATTCGTCCTGAAGGTCGCGTGCGTAATGTTTGCGTACGCAATCGTTGGGGAAGGCGACGCCCTGCCCGCGCAGCGCGGTGAGTTTGCCGCGACGCTCTGCAATGAGGGTATTCTCGTCGTGCGGCGGGGTTGGGGCGTCGGTCATGGTGGTGGTGTCTGCTGTTGATGCGTGGGAGTGGCGCTGTGGGAGCGGCGGGAGCCGCAATTGATCCAGCTCAGGGCATCGCGGCTCCCGCCGCTCCCACAAAACAGAAAAATCAGATGGCGTCGGTGCGTTTCGAGCCGGCTTCAAGCCCCGATTTCAAACTGGCTTCGATGAATTCATCTAGATCGCCGTCGAGTACTTTCTGGGT
>JAYVSK010000003.1:0-3465 GCA_043775395.1 Lysobacter sp.
CTCCGGAGTTGCTGGTGCTGACCCGCGACGGCTTCGGCCGGCCGCATCTGGACAGCGACACGCATCGCGCTGCTTTCGAGCAGGTCGACCTCAACTGGAGCCACAGCGGCAACTGGCTGATCGCCGCCTACGCCAAGGGCGCACAGATCGGCGGCATTCGGGTTGGCATCGATATCGAACTGCTGCGCCCGCGGCCAAAAGCGCTGGCGCTGGCGCAGCGTTTTTTCGCCCCGGAGGAAACCGCATGGCTGGCGACGCTGGCCGACCAGCCTGCGCGGCTGCAGCACGCCTTCACCCGGCTGTGGTGCGCGAAGGAAGCAGTGCTGAAGGCGCATGGCCGCGGGCTGTCGTTCTGGCTGGAAAAGCTGCGCTTCGCATTGGACGATGATGGCGCGCCGCGATTGACGGCATGCGACCCGGCGCTTGGCGCAGCAGAGGACTGGCGGCTCGATGCGTGGTCGCCAGCGCCCGGCTATCTGGCGACGCTGGCGTGGCGGATCTTGTAGGAGGGGCTTCAGCCCCGAGCGCTTTGGCGCTGGAAGCTCAATCCGCAAAGCTCGGGGCGGGAGCCCCTCCTGCAGCGGCTCCCGCATAATTCCGCTTATGACCACCCACGACCTCCCCGCTGCCGCCCGCAACGATCTGGATACCGGCCTGCATGCGCTGCGCCTCGAGGCCGCATTGGCGGAACCGCTGACGCGCTATCTCGCCCTCCTGCTGCGCTGGAACGCCACCTACAACCTCACCGCGATCCGCGACCCGCGCGAGATAGTCACCAAACATCTGCTGGACTCGCTGGCGATGGTGCCGTTCGTGGCATCGGTATCGACTTTGGCCGACCTTGGCACCGGGGCGGGGCTGCCTGGGATTCCGCTGGCGATCGCAGTGCCCGGCCTGCGGGTGACGCTGGTGGAGTCCAACGGCAAGAAGGCGCGGTTCATGCGCGAAGCCGTGCGGACCCTGGACCTGGGCAATGCCGAGGTGGCGGAATCGCGGATCGAGGCCTTGGACCGCCCAGCTGAATTTGCTGCGATCACCGCCCGCGCGCTGGCCACCCTGCCGCAGATTCTCAACCTCGGCGGGCATCTGCTGGCCCCCGGCGGCGTGCTGCTGGCGATGAAGGGCGCGCGCCCCGATGACGAGATCTCAGCGCTGCCGGCCGGCTGGACGCTGCGCGAGATGCATGCGCTGAAGGTGCCCGGGCTGGACGCAGAACGGCACCTGGTCGCGATCGGTCGGGCAGATCCGGGCATCGACTGACGGCAGCCATGGCCGGCAGCAGGCATAATCTGCGGTCGGACCGTATTGCCATCGATACGGGCACCCGGCCTCACCCCGACCTCCCGAGACTTCCGGACCCCTCCATGGCCCGCATCATCGCCATCGCGAATCAGAAAGGCGGCGTCGGTAAGACCACCACCTCGGTCAATCTCGCCGCCGCGCTCGCACAGGCTCCAAAGCGCGTGCTGCTGGTCGATCTGGATGCCCAGGGCAACGCCACCATGGGCAGCGGCGTGGACAAGCGCGAGCTGGCCGGCTCCACCTGCGACGTGATGCTGGAAGAGATGCACGCCGCCGATGTGATCGTGCGTGTGCCGGAGGGTTTCGATCTGATGCCCGGCAACAGCGACCTGACCGCCGCCGAAATCGAGCTGATGGACGAGCCGGGCCGCGAACAGCGCCTGCGCCGCGCGCTGGATCCGCTGCGCGAGCGCTACGACTTCATCCTGATCGACTGCCCGCCGGCGCTGTCGCTGCTGACGCTCAACGCGCTGACCGCTGCCGATTCGATCCTGGTGCCGATGCAGTGCGAGTACTACGCGCTGGAAGGTCTGAGCGCGCTGCTGCAGACCATCGATGCGCTGAAGGCCAAGCTCAATATCCAGCTGGAGATCGAAGGCGTGCTGCGCACCATGTTCGACGTGCGCAACAACCTGGCCAACGCGGTCTCGGCCGATCTCACCGCGCACTTCGGCGACAAGGTGTTCCGCACCATCATCCCGCGCAATGTGCGTCTGGCCGAAGCGCCCAGCCATGGCCAGAGCATCGTCGGTTACGACAAGGCCTCGCGCGGCGCGATCGCTTACCTCGGGCTGGCCGGCGAAATCATCCGCCATCAGCGCGAACGCGCGCAGCAGGCCGCCGCCGCCGGTGCGCGCCCCCCCACTCCGGAGACGCGTGCATGACTGTTGCGAAGAAGCCGCGCGGCCTCGGCCGCGGACTTGAAGCCCTGCTCGGCCCGAAAGCCGCGGCAGCTGCGCCGGTACTGGAAGCCACCCCCGCCGACACCCTGCGGATGCTGCCGATCGATGCGCTGACGCCGGGCAAATACCAGCCGCGCCGCGCGATGGATCCGGGCAAGCTCACAGAGCTTGCAGAGTCGATCAAGGCGCAGGGCGTGATCCAGCCGGTGGTCGTGCGCGAAATCGCCAAGGATAAAGGCGGCAAGGTCTACGAGATCATCGCCGGCGAACGCCGCTGGCGCGCCTCGCAGCAGGCCGGTCTGAAGGACATCCCGGTGGTCATCCGCGAAGTCGATGACCGCACCGTGATCGCAATGGCGCTGATCGAGAACATCCAGCGCGAAGATCTCAACCCGCTGGAAGAAGCCCAAGCGCTGCACCGGCTGATCGACGAGTTCGACCTCACCCACGCGCAGGCTGCGGAAGCCGTCGGCCGCTCGCGCGCCGCAGTCTCCAACCTGCTGCGTCTGCTCGAACTGCCCGCCGACATCCGTACCCTGGTGGAAACCGGTGCGCTGGAAATGGGCCACGCCCGCGCGCTGCTGTCGCTGGCGCCGCAGGCCGCGATCGCACTGGCGCGGCAGGCCGCCGAGCAGGGCTGGTCGGTGCGCGAAGTCGAACATCGCGTGCAGCAGTACAGCGCCGGCCAGGTGCCCAGCGGCGCCAAGCCGAAGACCAACGGCACCGCCAAAGCCAAACCGCAGGCCGACATCGTCGCGCTAGAGCGCGACCTGTCCGAGTCGCTGGGCACCAAGGTCAATGTGCTGCACGGCCGCGGCGGCAAGGGCCGGCTGGTGATTCATTACACCGATCTGGACACGCTGGACGGCGTGCTGGAGCGGCTGAAGGCGCGCGGATAGGCGTGTAGCACTTGTGTGCTACATTCGCCGAACCTACCCACCGCGAGGCTGCCATGTCCACCACCACGATTCGCATTCCCGATGAGCTGAAGGCACGTCTGTCGCGTATTGCAGAACACGAAGGCATTTCGACGCACGGGCTCATTCTCGACGCCATCGCCGAAAAGGCAGACGCACTGGAGCAGCAGCAGTCGCTGTATGCCGAAGCCGAAGCGCGTTATGCGAAGGTCCTGCAGACCGGGCAAGCGGTCACATGGGAAGACATGCGCGAGTATCTCGACGCGCGCATGGCGGGCAGACATCCGCCCCGTCCCGTGCCCAAACCGATCGCCGAGTAACGCGTGGCTTCCATTCGCTATGCC
>JAYVSK010000004.1:0-3844 GCA_043775395.1 Lysobacter sp.
GCGCTGCGCGAAATAACTTTCGGCCACCCCGCGCGACAGATTGCGCACGCGCAAAATATACCGCTGACGTTCGGTGACGGAAATCGCGCGGCGCGCATCCAGCAGATTGAAACAGTGGCTGGCCTTGCAGACTTGATCGTAGGCCGGCAACGGCAGGCCCAGTTCGACAAGTTTGAGCGCTTCGGCTTCGCAGGCGTCGAAGCGGTGGAACAGTTCTTCGACATTCGCATGCTCGAAGTTGTAGGCGCTCTGTTCGCGTTCGTTCTGCAGAAACACATCGCCGTAGGTGACGGGCCCCTGCGGGCCGACGGTCCAGATCAGGTCGTAGACGTTGTCGCAGTTCTGCAGATACATACACAGTCGTTCGAGACCATAGGTGATTTCGCCCAGCACCGGCTTGCATTCGATGCCGCCGGCCTGCTGGAAGTAGGTGAACTGGGTGACTTCCATGCCGTTCAACCACACTTCCCAGCCGAGACCCCAGGCGCCAAGGGTGGGCGATTCCCAGTTGTCTTCGACCAGACGCAGATCGTGCACCAGCGGGTCGACGCCCAGCGCCTTCAGCGAATCGAAGTACAGCTCGACGATGTTGTCGGGGTTGGGCTTCATCGCTACTTGGTACTGGTAGTAATGCTGCAGCCGGTTGGGGTTTTCGCCGTAGCGGCCGTCGGTGGGGCGGCGCGAGGGCTGCACGTACGCGGCGTTCCACGGCTCCGGGCCCAGCGCGCGCAGGAATGTGGCGGGGTGGAACGTGCCCGCGCCGACTTCAAGGTCGAGCGGCTGGATCAGCACGCAGCCCTGATCCGCCCAATAGGCGTTGAGGCGCTGGATGAGCTGTTGGAAGGTCGGTCCCTGCATGGAAAGGCGCTGACAGTATGGGGACTGGGTAGTATAAGCGGCAGCCCCCAGCGACCCGCACCGTGAGCCCATCGTGAAGCCCAAGCCCGATCCGCAGTTCCTGATTATCGAAACCGGCCAGCCGGTGGCCAGCCTACGTCGGCACGGGCGGTTTCCGCATTGGATACGGGTCGCCGCAGGCTTGCGCGCGGATCAGGCCACGTTCGTGAATGTCGAAGCCGGCGAACACCTGCCCGATCAGGACAGTCCCGACCACGACCGTTTCACCGGCGTGGTGATCACCGGTTCCAGCGCGATGGTCACGGACCGCCACGCATGGAGCGAACGCAGCGCCGACTGGCTGCGCGGGGCGGTGAAGGCGGAGATGCCGATTCTGGGCATTTGCTACGGTCATCAGCTCCTGGCGCACGCCCTTGGCGGCGAAGTGGATTACAACCCCAGCGGCCGCGAAATGGGCACGGTGTCGGTGGATGTACACCCGCAGGCGGACGACGACCCGCTGTTCGCGCCGCTGCCTGCCCGTTTTGCGGTGCAGGTGAGCCATCTGCAAAGCGTGCTGCGGCCTCCGGCCGGTGCGACCGTGCTGGCCCGTTCGGACCAGGACGACTGCCAGGCCTTCCGCTGGCGCCATCACGTTTGGGGCCTGCAGTTCCATCCAGAGTTCAGCGTCGACCATATGCGCGGCTACGTGCATGCGCGGCGCGATGCGCTGCAACTTGAAGGCCACTGCCATCAACACCTGGCGCGCAGCGTCAAACCCACACCGCATGCGCGCGGCGTGCTGCGGCGCTTTACGCGCCACGCCGCTACACTGCGCGGCCACTGATACCCACGAACGACAGCGAGGACAACGATGGAAATTCGCAAAGTGCCGGCCTCCGCCGGCGCGGAATGGCTGCTCGGCGCGTTTGGCCTGCTGCGCAAGTCGCCGCTGGGCTTCGGGATGCTGGCGCTGGTCTATGCCGGCCTGTGGCTTGCGCTGATTCTGATCATGCAGGCAGCGCCTTCGATCGGCGGTGCCCTGCAGCTGGTGTTCCTGATCATCGGCCCACTGCTCATCGCCGGGATGATTTTTGCCGCGCACGAAGTGGACGAGGGGCGCAATGCCGCGCCCGCGCACCTGTTGGCGGCCATCCGCACCGGCAAAGCCGGGCGCATCATCACTACGCTGGTGCCGCAAATCGGCATTGCGCTAGTTTGTTTTGCGCTGCTCTATCTGATGCTGGGCCAGGCGAATGTCGAAAAGCTGATGGAATTTTCGGTCAAGCTGCAGACCGAAGCGCAGACCAAAGGCACGATCGATCCCAACCTGATGGCCAGCCTGGTGCGCGAGCTGCCGTTGGAGCGTTTGGCGCTGTGGTTCATTGCGGTAGCCGCGATCGGGTTCGGTGCGATTTTTTTCACGCTGACGGTGCTGCCGGACATGATGTTCACGGACGTGCGTTTGATCGGTGCGATGAAGCGCAGCTACCGCGCCTGCACGCAGAATCTGCTGGCGCTGCTGCTGTTTCTGATCATGGGATTCGTGGTGATGATGGCCTTCAGCGTCGCTCTGGGTATCCTCGGCGCACTCGCGGCGCTGGTCGGCGGGGATGTCGCGATGTTGATCGTCAATGCGATCGGCAACGGTGTATTCGTGGCGTTTATTGCCGGTGCGATGTACTTCGCGTGGAAGCAGATGCTGGGCGACGGCATAACGGCGATGCCGGTCGAGGAAACTTCTGGGATCGCGATGTGAAGCCTTTGCTTCAGATATCGTCGAACCATAGTGTGCAGGTAAAGCCTCGCACACCAGCGCGAAAAAAAGTGTCAGGCCTTACCCGCACACCATGAGTCACGGGCATAAGAAGCCCGTGCGAATCCAACGCACCCCAGAAAACCTCTGCTTATTTCCCCTGCGGCGGCGCCGCGAGCTCCTTCGCATCCAGTGCGCCATCGCGGTTGCGGTCCTGGCGTTTGAACATCTCGGCAAGGCGCGTGCGATGCGCGTCGCGGGCGATCGGTTTGCCGCGACCGCCGGGCTGTTCCTCTGGCGCCAGCAGCCCGTCGTGGTTACGGTCCATATTGTCGAAGGCGTAGCTCAGCCAGTCCTGGTATTCGATCAGCGACACCTTGCCGTTGGCATCCACATCCATGCGCTGCAGATAGTCGCCGGTGGCGCGGACCTGCGCATGCGACAGGCCGGCCCAACCGCAGAAAGCGGCAAACGACAGAGCGGACAAGCATGAGGCGACGTTAGACATCCGCGCAGCCTGCCCGGACCGCGACTTGGATGCAATGCCGTCGACGTCCCGCTATACCGTTGGCATCATCGACGCGGTCTGTGGAATCATGTCACTGTCATGTCGATCTATGCCCTCAAACCGAAATTCCAGGCGCTGCTGCGCCCGCTCGTGCGCGCTCTGCACGCGCTCGGCGTTACCGCCAATCAGGTGACGCTGGCCGCATGCGCCGTGTCGGTCGCGCTCGGCGTCTGGCTGTACGTCGCCGCGCCGGGCACGCAATGGTTCCTGCTGGTGCCGCTGTGGATGTTCCTGCGGATGGCGTTCAACGCGATCGACGGCATGCTGGCGCGCGAGTTCGGCCAGCAGTCGAAGTTTGGCGCGTATCTGAACGAACTCACCGATGTGGTCGCCGACGCGGCACTGACGCTGCCATTCGCGGCCGTTGCGCCGTTTTCCTCGGGACATGTACCGGTCTGGGTAGCGGCATTCGTGGTGCTGGCTGGGCTCAGCGAATTCGCAGGCGCGCTGGGGCCCACGGTCGGCGCGACCCGCCGCTACGACGGCCCGATGGGCAAAAGCGACCGCGCCTTCGTGCTGGGCGCCATTGCGCTGTGGATCGGCATCGCGAGTCTGCTGCCGGCGTGGGCCGCGTGGCTGTTTCCCGCACTGTGCGCGCTGACCGCTTGGACTATCGTGCGCCGCGTGCGCAACGGGCTGCGCGAAGCGCGATAAGCCTGTGCCGGAGGCTGTCCGGTTCACTC
>JAYVSK010000005.1:0-11685 GCA_043775395.1 Lysobacter sp.
CGGCTGGCTGCCCGCGCTGTAGGCGCGGAAGCGGCCTTTGCCCAGCATATTCAGCAGCGCTTCGGCCATGACGCTGCGCGCGGAATTGCCGGTGCATAAAACAAGAATATTGTAGACACGGTCGTTCATGGGTTCGTCCTCAATGCCGGGAATCGCTGCAGCGGGTGATTTCGGCAATCGGCTCGGCTGGCGTACAGCCTGCATCGCAAGCGGACGTTTGGGCTTTGCCGCGCTGATCCAACGCACGCAAACGCTCTGGGCTGAGATGTTCAAGCACAGCGAAGACTTCCCATTCGTTGCCGTCGGGGTCGGCCAGCCAAAATTTATCCTGCGGCGCGTAGCAACAGCTCACCTGCATCTCATCGCGCGGCGCGAAGCCCGCCGCTTCTATGCGCCGACGCATCGCAAGCACATCGACTGTATTTTCCATCTGTAGCCCTAGATGCGAAAGCGCTCCTTCGATCTCGCCGCGTGCGTATTCGACTTGATTGAGAACAAAATTCAACGCCGGTCTTTCGAGGTCGAATTTCGCGTACCCGCTGCGGACGCGGCGGCTGTCTTCGCCCTGGTCGTCGCGTAGCACCGAATGTACGATCGTATCTTCGCGGTAATGCTTGACCGGTTCGACCCCGAACAGCGTGCGATAGAACGAAACGCTGGCATCGACATCCAGCACATTGAGCGATACGTGAGGTTTGCGGGAGATGGCATGTTCGCCTGAGGTATTAGCTTTGGACATTGCGGTCTCCTGTCGGTGAGGTGGTTTCGGCGCGCTTTCAGCAGATCCGCGCAGTGGTGGGATCGGGTCGGCACTCTGCGCCCAAACAACAGTTTTCGGTCAGATAGCCGATCAATGCATCCATCCGTGCATAGTCCGCACGCACACGGATCACGCGGCCCTCCCGCTGGTCGAGCACAAGACCGGCGTTGCGCAGCACGTTCAGATGCGCGGTGAGCGTTGCCGAAGGAATATCGACGATGTCGCGTAGCCGACCGACCGGTAGCCCTTGCGGCCCCGCTTGTACGAGGGTTCGAAAGGCGTGCAACCGATGTTCCTGACTGAGGGCTTTAAGCGCTGAAATAGTGGCGTCTTGATTCATAATTCTATATTTCCAGAAATATAGAATTATTGCAATCCATGTCTACCCTGCCGCCGACGAACGGCATGCGCTCAAGCGATCTTCAAATCCTGATCCGCGCGGCAGAGGGTGTCGTGCAGCTCACGCACACATTCGGCTGCAGGGTCGGCGGGCCCGCTACCGAGCGTTTCGACGTAGCGACAGGCCGCATAAGCCTTCGCCTGATCCTCATACGCCTCGATCCATTCGCGACGCGCTGGCAAATCTGCGTGCTCGGGCCGCCAGACCGCCGAGTACGGCGGCCGTATCCGCTGCAAACCCATCCGCCATGGCTTGGGGCTGATCCGCGCACGGAAACAGTTCTGGTTGAAGCACATCCGCGCGTACATTGGGTCGACCCCGAGCGCGTCGAAGCACATCTTGACTTCAGGCTCGCGCGGGTCGAATAGTCGATGCAGCGCCAGCAGGCGCAAACCGGCGGGAGTACGGTAGATGCGTACTTGCCAGTCGGGATGCTGCGCGATGACGCTCGCGATGCGGCGCCCGGCGATACGTTCCACCCCGCCGCGGATGGCGACCCAGGCGCGATCGGCAAGCCCGGCCAGAACCAGACCCAACACGCTGCCGAAAGCCAGACCGATCAGCGCCGAAGGCAACAATCCGCGTTCGAACCCAAACGTAAGCACGCAAAACAGGCCGCCGATACCGAAAGCGAGACTGCCGATGGTCACGTGGAGGGACAACTTGCGTTCGAAATCGATATCCGCGAAGAGTACGTTCGGCGTGTTCAGACACAGCGCGCCGTAGCCGTTGCGGGTAATAACGGTGTCGCCAGCACGGTCCACGATCTCCTCGCGAATCGGCACACCATCCGCACCGTTGTAGGCCACCCGGCGCTCGCGCCGCAGCAGCGTTTCGCCCGCCATAGCACGATCGAATGCTTCGCGTACGCGCGCATCCGCATGTGCCTGTGCTTCGACCTCGCCGATATCCGACCATCCGAACCTGCGCACAGTGACCTGGCGCTGGCGGTCGCGATGCTGCAGACGGGCTTCGGCCCAGTATTTTGGGATGATCATGCGCGTGGTGCGATGTCGCCGCGCATACATACCGTCACGATGCGCTCGTCGAAGATAAACGTGCCGACGTCAGGCCCGTGCGCGTTTGGGAAACCCCACCAGCTGTTGCAGCTCCTCGTCCCAGAGTTTCAACCGTGCGCAACGCAGGCTGGACCAGAAGGTGAGGCGCTTGGCCTCCTGCAGAACGGGACTGGATTCGAAGGCTTCGCGCAGGCGGTAATTGGGGATGCGCGTGGTGAGATGGTGAATATGGTGATAGGCGATATTGCCGGTGAACCAGTGCACCACTCGCGGCAAATCGTAGAAGGAGCTGCCGTGGACCGCAGAGTCCAGCGAACTCCACTGCTCGCCGCGCGCCCAGTAGGCGCCCTCGAAGGTGTGCTGAACATAGAACAGCCACACGCCGGCAGCTCCAGCGATCAGCACGACCGGCAGATGCACCAGCAGAGCGATATGCCAGCCGACCGCCCACCACATAGCCACGAAGACGACCGCCAGCATGAGGTTATTAAGCAGCACGCTCATCCATTCCTTCTTCCAGGTGAACGGCATGTCGAAGGGGAAGCGATGCTTGATCACGAACTGATACATCGGACCGATACCCAGCAGGACGGGCGTGCTGCGGTAAAAGCGATAGCAGAACCGGCCAAAGCGCGAGAGCTGTTGATATTCGGCAACGGTCAGAGTTTCGATGTCGCCCACTTCGCGGCGGTCGAGGTTGCCCGAAGTGCCGTGATGAATGGCGTGGGTTTTCTTCCAATATCCGTATGGAAACAGCGTGATCACGCCAAGGCAGCGACCGACCAGATCGTTGGCGCGCTGGCTGGCGAAGAACGACCCGTGGCCGCAGTCGTGCTGGATGATGAACGTGCGCACGTAAAGACCGGCGGTGGGCAACGCAAGCAGGAGCGTCCATAGATAGCTCCAGCCGTCGACGACGCTCCAGACCATCAGCAACCACAGCGCAGCGAACGGCACGAGCGTGTTGACGAGTTGCCACACGGCACGGCTCGCAACGGGCTCGGCGAACTGCGCGCAGCGCTGTCGCAGTTGCGAGGCACGCAGTTTGTCGGCGGGCACTGCAGTCGCGGTCTCGGTCATGCTGTCGACTCCTGAATTCAGAGCCAATTGTGGGGGGCCAAGACCGGCGCCGCAATGCGTGCGCCGGCGTATGGTGCGACACGGGTCACGTCAGGTTGTGCGTAGTCACGCTTTCGGCTTTGGACGGTCGCCCGATGGCGGGCCTTTGCGATGCGGTTTGGATGCAGGCTTGATGCCATGTGGCTTGGCGAAATTCGGGCGCGACGCATGCGGTGTGTCGCCATGAGGCCTGAAGCTGCGCGGCTTGGATGCGTAGTCGCCGCTTTCGTTTGCAACGGTGCCATGGGCCGCAGCGCCGTGTCCCGAGCCACCGACTTCATCAAGCCGCTGCAGACGCAGCGGTTGGCCGGAGACGCGCACTTTCTTCAAGTGCATCAGCAGCGGCTTGGGCATGCCTTCGGGCAGATCCAGAATCGAATGGTCGTCGTGGATGTCGATGCGTCCGATATATTTGCTGTCGAGTTCGGCTTCATTGGCGATCGCGCCGACGATGTTGCCCGGTTTCACGCCGTGCATGTGACCCACTTCGATGCGATACGTCTCCATGCCCGGTTCGGGCGCCGAACGCGGCGCAAAATCCTTCTTCGGCGCGAACTCGCGGCGCTCCTGGCCCGGTCGCGGCTCGCGCTGCGGACGGTCGGCGCGATGATCGCCGCGGTCGTTTCGATCGTTGCGTTCGCTGCCACGGTCGCTTCCGCGATCGTTACCGCGGTCTGCACGCTGCGCGCGCTCGGCGTACTCGCGCTGCTGCGCGAAGGGGGGCTGCTTGCGGTCCGGTGCGAGCAGCAGTGGCGTGTCGCCCTGCAACAGTTTCGCGAGCGCCGCGGCAACTTCGATCGCCGGCACGTTCTGCTCGCGTTCGTAGCGTTCGACCAGCTCACGGTACAGGCCGATATCGCCGCCGATGTTCTGATCCTGCGCAAGCGTTTCGGTGATGCGCGCCAAGAACCGGGTCACGCGGGCATCGTTGACGGTCTCCACGGTCGGCAGCTGCATTTCTTCGATCGGCTGACGGGTGGCGCGTTCGATCGCGCGCAGCATGTTCTTCTCGCGCGGGCTGACGAACAGGATCGCGTCGCCGCTGCGCCCGGCGCGGCCGGTGCGGCCGATGCGGTGCACGTAACTTTCGGTGTCGTAGGGGATATCGTAGTTCAGCACGTGGCTGATGCGCTCGACATCGAGCCCGCGCGCGGCCACATCGGTGGCCACCAGAATATCGATCTTGCCGTCCTTCAGATTTTGGATGGTCTTCTCGCGCTGCGCCTGCTGCACGTCCCCGTTGATCGCGGCGGCGGCCAGGCCGCGGGCCTGCAGCTTCTCGGCCAGCTCATCGGTGCCCAGCTTAGTGCGCGCGAACACCAGCATCGCGTCGTAGGGCTCGGCTTCGAGGATGCGGGTCAGCGCATCGAGCTTGTGCATGCCGCTGACGAACCAGAAGCGCTGGCGGATATTGGTCGCCGTGGTGGTTTTCGCAGCAATGGTGACTTCGGCAGGATCGCGCAAATAGGTCTGGGCGATACGGCGGATCTGGCTGGGCATGGTCGCGGAGAACAGTGCGACCTGGCGCTGTTCCGGCACTTTCTTCAGCACGGTTTCGACATCGTCGATGAAGCCCATGCGCAGCATTTCGTCGGCTTCGTCCAGCACCAGTGCCTTGAGTTCGGACAGATCGAGCGTGCCGCGATCGAGATGGTCGATGACGCGGCCAGGCGTGCCGACCACGACATGCACGCCGCGCTTCAGCGCCTGCAACTGCGGGTAATAGCTCTGACCGCCATAGATCGGCAGCACGTGGAAGCCGGGGAGTTTGTTGGCGTAACGCTGGAAGGCCTCGGCGACCTGGATCGCGAGCTCGCGCGTGGGCGCAAGCACCAGCACCTGCGGCTTGGTTTTCGACAGATCCAGCCGCGACAGCAGCGGCAGCGCGAACGCGGCGGTTTTGCCGGTGCCGGTCTGCGCCTGACCCAGCACGTCGCGCCCGGCCATCAGCGCGGGAATGGTGGCGGCTTGGATCGGCGACGGAGTTTCGTAGCCCACCTCGCTCACTGCCGCCATGACACCCTCGGCCAAACCAAGATCGGCAAAACGCAGGGAAAGGGTTTCGGTCGACATGGGCATTCCGGACAACTGACTGAGATCGACCATTGTGCGCCCTGCTGCTAGGGTTGTCGCTCCAAAACCATTTTAGGGCCTTTTTTGGCCGGAAAATGCTCAGTCTGCTGACTGCAGCGCATCCGACTCGATCGTTCTGCTGCCCGGTTCAGGCGCCAATACCGCCTGCAGCAGCGCAGCGGCGATGAGGTTGGCTTCGGCCACCCGATAGCGTTTCGGCACCAGCGGCGCGATCGTCCGCAGCACGCGCATGCTCAGATGTTCCAGCGGCCGGCGCTGTTCGCGTTCGCCACCGATGATCGAGGGCCGCAGCAAGGTCAGCGACGGATAGCCGAGCACTGCAACGCCCTGCTCCGCTTCGCCCTTGCAGCGCAGATAAAAACCGCGCGCTGCAGGATCGGCGCCCAACGACGAGTTCAGCGCGAAGCTGTGCGCCCCTGCGCTGCGCGCGTGCCGTGCGATCGCAAGCACGTAATCCACATCGACCCGCCGGAACGCCTCTTGTGAACCCGCCTGACGGATCGTGGTGCCCAGCGCGCAGACCACCGCATCGACCCGCCACCAATCGGCCTGTTCCGGCAAAGCATCGAAATCGACCAGCGGATTATCGAGGTTGGGATGCGGCAACAGCGCACGACGCGTGGGCGCGATCACCCGCACGACCCGCGCATCGGCAAGCGCCTGCGCCAACGCGTGGCGGCCCACCAGACCGGTCGCTCCCGCGATCATCAGCCGGATCATGGCGTCGAACTCAGGTCTTCGTAGCCGGTTGCGCCGACCAGCCTGGACAGCGCCACACGCAGCGATTCCAGCTTCACCGGTTTGGTCAGATAGTCGTCCATCCCGGCGTCGAGGCATTTGCGGCGATCGTCGGCCATTGCGTGCGCAGTCAGGGCGAGAATCGGCAGCCGCGTGCGGCCTTCGGCGACTTCGATATCGCGCCAACGCCGCGTGGTCGCATAGCCATCCATATCGGGCATCTGGCAATCCATCAGCACCGCCCGCCAGGATTGGGTCAGCATCATGTCCAGCGCGTCAGCGCCGTTACCGGCGCATTCGATCAGGCAGCCATCGCGTTCCAGCATCAATTTGACCAGCGAGGCATTCAGGACATTGTCCTCAACGACCAGGATCCGTAGACCCGCGATCGAGTTGAGTTCGGCATCGGCCACAGCCCCCGCCAGTGCATCCGTATCGCGCTGCAGCTCGCCGGATGTGCCAGACATGCCGGATGGAAGCAATTCGGGCACCCGCACGCGGAACCGGCTGCCGGCGCCCGGCGCACTGCTCAGATCGATACGCCCGCCCATCAGCGCGACCAGATCGCGGGAGATATTCAAGCCCAGGCCGGTGCCCGGATGCGCGCGACTCGATGAATCGTCGCCCTGTTGGAAGGCCGAAAAAATACGCCGATGATCGCTGTCGCGGATCCCAGGGCCGGTGTCCGCGACTTCGATCAATATGATGCGCTGATCCGATGCGTCGATTTCGAGGTCCAGATGGATGCGCACGCTTCCGGCAGCGGTGAATTTGACCGCATTGCTGACCAGATTGACTAGAATCTGCCGCAGTCGCGCCTGATCGCCGACGAACCGTTCCGGCACCGACAGCGCATACACGGCGTCGAGCTGCAGCGATTTCGACGCTGCCTCCTGCTCGAACATGTCCAACACATCCTCGACCAGCCGCCTGGGCGCGAACGGCGCGAGCTGCAGCGTGATCTTGCCGGCTTCGATCTGCGACAGATCCAGCACATCGCAGATCAGGGCAAGCAGGGCGTGCCCGGCGCGGCGGATGCTGTTCGGCAGATGTCGATACTTCGGTTCATCGGGCGCTTCAGCCAGCAGTTGGCTCATGCCGATGATCGCATTCAGCGGCGTGCGCAATTCGTGGCTCATATTGGCCAGAAACGTCGATTTCGCCCGGTTGGCGGCATCCGCGCGATCCAGCGCATCGCCAAGCGACTGGGTCATCGTCAACAGCGCGATGCGCTGGGCGATATTGCGCTGGATCGTACGCCCGATCACGAAGCCCTCGCGCAGCAGAAAGGCCCCGAACAGACACGCCGCAAGTCCGGCGATGATGAACTCGTGCTGCCCGCCGGCCAGAAAATACACCGCGAACGGCCCCACGCTGGCCAACACGTACGCTGCGTAGGCCGGCCACCATGCGCCGAAGCTGCTGATCGCACCTGCGGGCATGCCGATCAACAGAAACGAAGTAACGAAATACAGTTCGCTGTGACCCAGCGGGAACAGCAGCGTGGCCGCTGCGCCCCATACGCCGCCGGACAGCACCCCCACAAGCAGGCATATCGTCGGCGTATTGGGCCAGCCATCGCCGATCTCGATGATCGAACGCTTCGCGAACGCCGCCAGCACCATGCGCAGCGCTGAAATCAGCATCACTGCGGCAGCCCAACCGATCAGGTATCCGGACGGGTGCACATCGCGTACCGCCAGTAAAAACAGCGCGGCCACACCCATGGTCGCCAACCCACCGGCCAACCCTTGGCTCAGCACCAGCTGTCGGCATTCGCGCGCAATCATCAGCTGAGTCTCAGCAGACTCTGCGGTGGCCATACTTCCCCCTGTCGTCCCGCATATCGCGATGCGGGTATGGTCCATGTTCGCCGCTAGGCAGCACCCGCACACCATACCGGCCCATCTGCTTTCCCGCGAGCCGCACACAGCGCTTCCCATTGACACGCGCCCACTCTGTTGCATCCGTGATCGGAAACGAGACGCGCGTCTCATCCGAAGACGTCGCCCTGCACCCTCCGTGCATACTGGCGGTTCAATCACTTCCATGCGGACCCTGCTTCCAATGGCAGACAAATACGCGAGGCATCTGTCCGACCTGCATGGGCTGGCACGGCTGGGCGTGGATGCCACCAGCGGCGTGACCGATCTGGTCGAAGCGATGCATGCCGCGATCGCCCGGCCCGATCTTGGAATTCGCAGCGCAGCGCCGGATCGAACCACCGGCATCGCGCGGCTGGTCTATCGCAGCGTCCGCGGCGTCACCGGACTGACCGGCAACGTAATCGACAGGGTACTTGCCCGGCAGGGCATCGCGTATGCGCGAACTTCCACGCAGCGCGAAGCGGTTATCGCGGTCCTCAACGGCGTGGTGGGCGATCATCTGGCGGCCACCGACAATCCGCTGGCCATACCGATGCGTCTGCACCATGCGGGCAAACCGCTGACGCTGGATGCCGAGAGTGTGTCCGATGCGATTCCCGATGCCGGGCCGAAGCTGCTGGTATTGGTGCACGGGCTGTGCATGAACGATCTGCAGTGGACGCGCGATGGTCACGATCACGGCGCGATGCTGGCCGAAGCCCTGGGTTACACGCCGCTGTATCTGCACTACAACAGCGGACAGTCGATCTCGGACAACGGCCGATGCTTCGCCGAACGGCTGGAAACGCTGCAGACGCAGTGGCCGACATCCGTGGACGAGATCACGATCATCGGACACAGCATGGGCGGGCTGCTCGCGCGCAGCGCCTGCCATCACGCTGCGGCGTTGGATCACCACTGGATCCGCTCACTGCGCAATCTCATCTGCATGGGGTCGCCACACCACGGCGCGCCGCTGGAACGCGGCGGCAGCTGGATCGATCTCGTGGTGGGCGCGACGCCGTTCGCAGCGCCGCTCGCACGCATCGGCAAGCTGCGCAGCGCCGGCATCACCGATCTGCGCCATGGGCAGACGCTGTCGACGCATGGCCGTCATCGCGCAGTACCGCTGCCCAAGGGCGTGCGCTGTTACGCGATGGCCGCCACTACCGGCCGTCAGCGCGGCGACCTCAAGGATCGCTGGATCGGCGATGGCCTGGTGCCTGTCGCCAGCGCGCTCGGCCATCATCCGGACCCGGAACAGACCATCGGATTCGCGAAAACGCGTCAGTGGATCGGCTACGGGATGAACCATCTCGATCTGCTCAGCCATCCCGACGCGGCCGACCGGCTGCTGCGCTGGCTCACCCCGCGTTCGAAGCCGAAAGCCTGATTGCTGCCTTTTACCGTGGGGGTCTGAGATCATGGCTGGATGACAACATCCACCGATTTCGCCGCGCTATCGCTCTCCCCCACCCTGCTGCAGGGCATCGACGCCCTCGGCTACACGGCGATGACGCCGGTGCAGGCGCAGGCGCTGCCGGCCATCCTCGAAGGCCGCGACGTGATCGCACAGGCGCCTACCGGCAGCGGCAAGACGGCCGCGTTCGGCCTAGGCCTGCTGCATCGGCTGGATCCCGGCGTCATCCGCACCCAGGCGCTGGTGCTCTGCCCCACGCGCGAGCTCGCCGACCAGGTCGGCAAACAGCTGCGCAAGCTCGCAACCGGCATCCCCAACCTCAAGATCTCGATTCTGTGCGGCGGCATTCCACTGGGCCCGCAGCTCGCGTCGCTTACGCACGAGCCGCACGTCATCGTCGGCACGCCCGGCCGCATCCAAGAGCTCATGCAGAAAAAAGCCCTGCAGTTGAGCGGGATAAGTACGCTGGTGCTGGACGAAGCCGACCGCATGCTCGACATGGGTTTCGAGGACGCGATTCGCGACATCGTCAAGCGCACGCCCAAACATCGGCAGAGTCTTTTGTTTTCGGCGACATTCCCCGACGCCATTCGCGCACTGGGCAACGCGATGCTGGGCGATGCCGTGGAAATCAGCATCGACGGCGGCGCCGAACCCGACACCATCGAACAACTGTTCTTCGAAGTCGAACAGAACCAGAAAGCGCCGCTGCTGGCCGCGCTGCTGCTGCGCTATCGGCTGGAATCGTGCGTGGTGTTCTGCAATATGCGCAAAGACACCGAAGAGGTGGTGGGCTCGCTGGCGCACTATGGCTTCACCGCGCTGGCATTGCATGGCGATATGGAGCAGCGCGACCGCGACGAAGTGCTGGTGCGCTTCGCCAACCGCAGCTGCACCGTGCTGGTCGCCAGCGACGTCGCCGCGCGCGGACTGGATGTCGAAGATCTCAGCGCAGTCGTCAATTACGATTTGCCGACCGATGCCGACACGTATCTGCACCGCATCGGCCGCACCGGACGCGCCGGACGCAAGGGACTCGCGCTCAGCCTGTGCATGCCGCACGAACTGCCGCGCAAAACCGCCATCAGCGAACGTCTGGGCAAACCGCTGCGCTGGGAACGCATGGAACCGCTGTCAGGAAGGCCGCATAACGTCACCCCCGCCGCCATGATCACCCTGCGCATCGACGCCGGGCGCACCGATAAACTGCGGCCCGGCGACATTCTGGGCGCACTCACCGGCGACGCCGGCCTCAAAGCCGATGCCATCGGCAAGATCGATGTGTACGCAACGCGTTCATACGTCGCCATCGCACGTACACAAGCAGACACCGCCCTGTCGCGCCTGCGCAGCGGCAAAATCAAAGGCCGCAAGTTCCGCGTCAACCGCCTGTAGACAATCGCCCATCGTCGATCGACAGTAGGCTGGGCTGAAAAGCCCAGCATCGCATCGAACCATATCGATGGCTGCGCATGTCAGCCCAACCTGTTCGATCACCAATCCGTCGGCCGATAATCCTTCAGAAACTGCCCCCAGACGTGATGTCCGGTGTTGATGCCGTCGATGATCGGGTCGACGATGCGCGCGGCGCCGTCGACGATATCCAGCGGCGGGTGGAAGCGTTCTTCGATGACTTTGCGCGCGGCGAGTTCGGCGGGATCCTCGTCCGTGACCCAGCCGGTGTCGACGGCGTTCATGTGGATGCCATCGTTGTGATAATCGGCCGCCGCTGTGCGGGTCATCATGTTCAGCGCGGCCTTCGCCATATTGGTGTGCGGGTGGCGCGTGGTCTTGAACTTGCGGTAGAACTGGCCTTCGACCGCAGACACGTTGACGATGTGTTTGTCGCGGCTCGATGCTTCGCCATCGCGGGTGCGCAGCATCAGCGGCTTCAGGCGCGCGTTGATGATGAACGGCGCGATCGCGTTGACCAGCTGCACTTCCAGCAGCTCGACGGAAGGCACTTCAGCCATCAGCAGCCGCCATGAGTTGTGCTTACGCAGATCGATCTGCTGCAGATCCTGATCCAGACGACCCTGCGGAAACAGATGCTGCTGCCCCACCATTTCCTCGGCCAGCAGCGGAATCTGCGACAGCTCGGCGGCGCGGGTAATGCCGGCGACAGCGTCGCGGCTTTCGCCCAACGTCTCCAGCGACGCACCATTGTGTCCCTCCGGCAGCATCGCGTACTGGCGAAGGCCTTCGTAGCCACCCAGCAATTTACGCAGATGTTCGGGCACGTCATGCGCTGCGGCGGTTTCGCCGTCCAT
>JAYVSK010000006.1:0-2774 GCA_043775395.1 Lysobacter sp.
AGATCGCCTGCGGATTTCGCGAACAGATCCAGCAGGTCGCGGCGTGCGGCCATATCCAAGGTTTTCAGCTGTTTCGCGGCCGAAAGCGAAGCCATCCAATCGGCCAGTACAAAGCGGTCAGACACGTTCGGCGGCGCGCGCTGCATCAGTTCGCGCAGCACCACGACGACGCGATCGAGCATCGCGTAATACTTCGGCAGCTGTTCGACATCGCGCTTCGACCAGCGCGCGATATCGGCCGCGCCGTGCTCGCCGCCGAGCCGGAACGATCGGCCATCGGCCAGCGGCAGAAAATTCGAATACGGCCGCTCCACCACACGCAGACCGTGCGCCTGCAGGCGCAGATCGCGGATCACTTTAGGATTCAGCAAACTGACGGTATAGCTTGCGACCGAGTTGCGGAACCCGGGATGGAATTCCTCCGTCACCGCCGCGCCGCCAACGATGCTGCGACGCTCCAGCACCCGCACCGACAAACCCGCAGCGGCAAGATACGCCGCGCAGACCAGTCCATTATGGCCGCCGCCGAGGATCAGGACATCGGTGTTGGCGTCAGTGCTTGCGGGCATGTGCGGTCTCGCGGCTGGGTATGACTTCGATGATCTCCCGCGCCCTGCAAAAACAAAAGGCCCTGCATCGCTGCGGGGCCTTTATCGACATCAAAAGACTGGATCGAGATGCCTGATCGGGATGCCTGTTCTACGATGACTGCAGAATCACCCTGACCGGATCACGGACAGGTCGCTGGCGTCGAATTCACCAGAAACGCACCGGGGGCCGAGATCAGGCCGGGCACGAAACCCTGCACCAGCCAGGTCACCTGTTCGTTAGGCAGCATCACCTTTGCTGCGATGGTGCTCACCGGCACCCGGGTCGCGGGAATGTTCGGATTGGTCGATCCCGGCGAGTCGTTGCACTTCACGTAGTTACGCACGATCGGCTGAAGCACGCCGTTCTGGATCACTTTGAACGCACCATCCCAGTGGCGGGTGGCCGCACCGGCGCTGTAGGTCGCGCACTGCTGTTGCGCCGGATACATGGTGATCTGCAGGCGGGCGGTGATGCAGGCGCCGCTGTTGTTGCTTACCCGATGGGTCATCAGATACTCAGCGCCATAGTTGGCAGTGGTCCACGGGTCGCTGTCGCGGCCGCCGGTCGCACCGGAGCTGTTGGTGGTGTAACTGCGAAGCGCGGGCGCACGCTGCGCATTGCTCGACGGCGACGGATCCGCGGTGGTCGGATTGCAGGCGCTGCTGGGCGTGGCGGTGCTGGTGCTGGTGGTGTTGATCAGATTGGACGGCGCAGCCAAGAACTTGAAACCGAAATTCTGGCTGGTGGCGGTCAGCGACACCGTATTCGTGCCTGCCCAGCGCTCGTACTGGTAGATGCCCGCCGAACGGCCCCAGCCAATCCAGTTATAGCTGCCATCGGTGTTCTGCGGCTGACGACTGGAACACGGCGCACCGCCGAACACCAACTGCTGCCCCGAGGTGTTGTAGGTGGAAGCCACATTGCCCCACGCATACAGCCGCTTGCCGAGATTGTCGGCAAGCGCGACCGAACCATTCGCCGCCGAAGCTGCAACCACGCGTACCTTCACGCAGCCCGAGGTCGCACGCACCTTGATGCGCGCATCCAGCGATGCGCTCTGAGTGCCGCCCAGTACAGCCAGGGGAAAGGCGCCGGTGATCGCTTGACCGGTGATATTGATGAAAGCAGAACCGTTGGCGCTGCTGGTGACCCAACTGGGCAAACTGCCGGTCAAGGATGCCAGCGACACCGAATAGCTCGGGCTTTTACCCGGATCCAACGTACTTTGCCCCGCCGGCACGGTGATATCGCGCTGCGAGATCGCGGCGCCGTACGCATTGAACGTGGCGCTGGCGCCTGCAGGCTCGATCAGCACGTAAACGCGCTCGACCTGGGCATCGCCGCCGCTTGGCGCCGCCAGCAGATGATGCATATAGAACGCGAACTCACGCATGCCGCCGCTGGAACAGACGGTGTCGAGCGTTCCCGTGGACAACGTGCGGCTGACCTTGCCGGCATCGGCCGACACCATCGGCTCGCTGGCCAGCAGCAGGCCTTCACGGCTGACGCTTTCGGGATTGTTGCTGCTGACCAGCGGCATGCCTTCCATCGTGCCGGGCAACGTACCGAGCTGTGAGTAGGTCTGGGCGTGTGCAGTGGTGGTGGCAACGGCGGCGGTCAACAACGCCGACGCAAACACCATACGGGCTTGGGATTGAATCGTGTGGCTCTTCGTGTATTCCATTATTCGTACTCCATTATTCATAAACTCCATGGACGCCATCACCGACAAGCCGCACGCACACGTTCCGATCTACAAGTGCATCGGGGTGCAGTGCGGGGGGGGGGGTGGTGGCGATGCTCGACAATTATCGCGGCGCCAAGCGTCGAGACGTTTAGCCGGCGCGGGTCCGATGCTACATGTGCGACATCGCAAGAACCGTGACCGAAACTGGCGGATATCTCCCGGGTATCCCCGATTAAATCGTATTCACGCCGATCAGCCTGTCATGAACGACAGTGTTGACATTCGTATCCACCGACCGCTGCTGCAAGCAAGGCAGGCTTCGGGTCTTGCAGGGAGACTGATGGAATTGTCTTGACGCATCCTGTCGGCTGGTCGCACGGCACACAGCACACAGCACACGGCTCGAAATGATCCTTGATTGATACCAATGACCGGCTATCGGCGGCAGAGACCATCTGTTTTAGTTTGGTTTGCGGTGAAAACCCCAAACAGCAGG
>JAYVSK010000007.1:0-6248 GCA_043775395.1 Lysobacter sp.
TGGGCGTTTTCGAACAGCTCACGCAGAGTGACCTGGACGCCGAATTTTTCCTGGATGGCGAACTCGAGCCGCACGACGGTCAATGAGTTGCCACCCAACGCGAAGAGGCTGTCCAGCACGCCGATCCTTGGACGCTCCAACAAATCTTGCCAGATGGCAGCGAGCGCTCGTTCGGTCGGAGTCTCTGGCGCCACGTATGCCAACGTCTCCAGCCAATGAGGCTCTGGCAACCGTTGGACATCGACCTGCCCATCCGGCAGCCGCGGCAACGCCGGGAGCATCTTGAGTCCGGCTGGTACCATCGCGTCCGGCAGATGGTCCTGCAGATACCGACGCAGGACCTGAAGCGCATCCAGTTCGTCTTCGGGCATCTGCTCCGGAACCAGCCAGGCGACCAGACGGGCACTGTTTTCGTCGCCGCTGCAGAGCACGCAGGTCTCGCGCATTCCCGGCCAGGCTTGCAGTTGTCGGCGTACCTGCGCCAATCCGAAAGTTTGCCCCTCAATGCAAACCTGGTCGCACACTCGCCCGAGCAACTCGAGGCGACCGACTGACCACCGCGCCAACTCCCCGGTGCGGTCGAGACGGCCGTCTGGTTGTGTGGAATACAGCTCGCCGGTGACGCCGGCCGGTACGTGACGCAGCTTCGCGTCCAGAACGTACACCGGCCTTTCGTGAAGAGCCGCCAACAAGGCCTCGGTGCCCTCGTCCGCGCCCAGCGTATCCGGGCGAGTCGCAGTGGTCAGGCGTCGCGCGCTTGCCTGTTCTTCCTCGACGCGAGTCAACAGCGGCAACTGCGATACCGTCTTGCCGGGTGCGTTGGCGATGCCGCTCAGGATTTCACGGAAATGCCCCAGCAGGGTGTTGAGCGTCGCGGAAGCGTATTGATCCGACCGGTAGGTCAGGCGGAAGGACAAATCCTCCAGCAACTGCGCGCTCAACGTGAGGCCGTAGTTCGTCTGCTCATCCCCTTGCATCGCCTCGATGTGCAGGTCTCGTTCGCTGCTCGTCGCATCGGGTGCCGACAGATTGTTGAAGGCCAGCAGCGTTTCGAAGAGCGGCTGACCGCGCGGGAGATCGCTCAACGCCTGGATCTCCAGCAGCGGTAGATAGGCAAACGCTTCGCGCTCGACGCTTTCCCGATGCAGACGCTGCAACCACGATACGACATCCACGTCTGCGGCGAAATCCATGCGTACCGGCAGCGTGTTGATGAACAAGCCAACCATCTGTTCGACGTCCGGCAACGTCGCCGGACGACCCGAGATGGTTTCGCCGAACAGAATGCAATCGCGACCGCTGTAACGATGGACGAGATAGCCCCAGGCAGCCTGGATCAGGACGTGCATGGTCACGTGATTGGTCTTGGCGAACTCCTGCAGTTGCCGCGTCAGCTCGACACCGAGGTGCATGCGCTGCTCGTCGTACTCCGCCGCGGTCAAGTGCGTGAATGCGCCGGCCAGACCTAACTCGGTGGAGGACCGGATGTCGCCGACACGCTGTTGCCAATACCGGTGGGCAGCCGCTCGATCCTGACGCGCCAACCATGCGATATACGTTGAATACGGAGTGGGCGCCGGCAGCTCTGCCGCGCGCTTGTGCAAGAGCGCCCGGTAGACATGCATGAGCTCGTCGAACAACACCATTTGCGACCACGCATCCATCAGCGCGTGGTGGTAGGAAACGAGCAGCCGGGTTCGCGTGTCGGTCAGGCGCATGACCGCCAGGCGCAGCAGCGGCGCCTGGGTGAGATCGAAGCCCAGCTTCTTGTCCGCCCGGCGATGCTGCAGGAAATTTTCGGCCTGCTGATCGGCATCGAGGTCGCGCCAGTCGAACGCCTGCCAATTCACGGCCGCATGCGCGCGCACCAGCTGAACGAGGCGATCGCCGACGAAGATCGTGCGGAAGATGTCGTGCCGCTCGACGATCTGTTGCCAGGCGCTGCGGAAGAGCTCTTGATCGAGCACACCCATCAGCGACAGATCGAGCTGTGTCACATACGCGCCGCCCGCGACGAGTTCGTGGAAAATCAGGCCTTGCTGCATCGCCGTGGATGCATAGAGCCGCTGCAGATCCGGGTACGTCTGCTGCCACTGCTGCACTTGCGCCAACGTGACCTGCGCCAGGGGGAAGTCGCTGGGCGTGTAGTGAACGCTCGACGTTTCGCGACAGTGCGAGATGATTTCCTTCAGTGCCGAATGGATTTCATCCAGCAACGCCTGCATGCGCGCGGCTTCCTGCTCCAGGCCATTGAAGCCCATGGCGAACGACAGGCGGCCGGTGCTGATCAACGCCGTGATCTCCGCAGCGTGCTCACGCCGGCGACGCGGACTTACCGCATGCCCTGCAAATTCCGTGGCGAAAGCGATGCCATCCGTCTCGGATTGATCGAACTGACCCAGGTAGTTGAACAGGATGTCGTTACGAGGCGTCGATGGCGCCAAGGCATCCGCTCCCGCCAGATGCCGCAACAAACCGTAACCGATGCCTTTCGCGGGCACGGCACGCACCTGTTCCTTGACGTGCATGACGAGGTCACCCACGGACGACGTCGTCGGTGCCCGCAGCGCGAGCGGGTACAGACTGGTCAGCCAACCCACGGTCTCGCTGTGATCGATGTCATTACTCAAAGGTTCGCGGCCATGACCTTCCATGCTGAACAGCAGCGTCGATACGTCGCCCCAGCGCTGGAACCCGCGCAGGACGGCGGCCAACAGCAGATCCGGCGTTTCCGTGCGGTACGCGCGATGGCAGGCCTTTAACAACGCATCGGTGTCGTCCGCATCGAGCTCGAAGGAAACGACGCCCGTCGTCGCATTGCTCTGGTCGACGGGTCCGGCAGCGGCGACCGGCAGTGGCGAACCCGCCAACTGCTCCTGCCAAAAGCCCAATTCGCTCTGGACGCTTTCGCTCCGAGCGTGCTGCTCGAGAAAACTGCCCCAGTCCTGCAGTGAGGATCGCTTCTTCGCCAACGTCACCTCGCCCTGCCCCTGGCGCAATTGACGGTAACCCTGCTCAAGATCCGACAGCAGCACACGCCAGGAAATGCCATCGATGATCAGGTGATGCGCGATCAGCAACAGCCGGCGGAATTCCGCACCCGCCTCAAACATCACCGCCCGGAACAACGGCCCATCGCTCAGCGACAAGCTGGCCTGCATGCGCTCGCCGATGCGCTCGATGTCCGTGCGCCACTCGGCCTCGCTTATGTCTCGCAAGTCCTCGAATGCGATCGACGCCCGCACCATCGCTGGATCGAAATCGCGATACTCGCCGTGCCAGACGCCGTCCCGCTGCGTGAAGCGCAGGCGCAGGGCGTCATGGCGCTGATGAAGCGCGGTCACCCACGAGGCCAACTGCTCCTCGTTCAGCGAATCCGTCACCTTCAGGAGCACTGAGTGGTTGTAGTGATGGCGATCGATGGCGTCATCACTGCCCAGGAACCAGCGCTGGATCGGCAACAACTCCTGGACACCCGTGACCGCTTTCTGAGATTGAATGACTTCCTGGCCCTGCCGCGCGTGCGGCGCCAGTTCACGAATCGTCTGGTGCTGGATCAATTGCTGCACCGTCACCAGGATGCCTTGCGACGTGCAGCGGGCGATCAGGCGAATCGCGAGGATCGAGTCTCCACCGATGCTGAAGAAATTGTCCGTGACGCCCACTCGCTCGAGGCCCAGCACGGATTGCCAGATCGCGCACAGCTCCTCTTCCTGCAGGCTTTGCGGCGCGACGTAGTCGGCCAGCAGCGCGCCATCCATCTCGGGATCCGGCAGCGCCTTGCGATCGATTTTCCCGTTGGGCGTCAGCGGCAACGCGGCCAGCGTCACGATGGCGGATGGCACCATGATTTCCGGCAGATGCTGTCGCAGGTACGCCTTCAGCACATCCGATGCGACCGCCTGGGTCGATGCCTTCGGCACGACATACGCAATCAGTTGGTTGGGCTCGCCGCGCGCGATCACCACGACCTGCGCGATGGCCGCATGCGAAGACAACGTGCTCTCGATCTCGCCCAGCTCGATGCGATGACCGCGGATCTTCACCTGATGGTCGATGCGCCCCACGTAGTGCAATCGACCATCGGCCGAACGGCGCACCGAATCTCCCGTCCGGTAAACGCGCCCGCCGTGTTCCGGCATTTCGCCCGCGAATGGATTGGCGAGGAATCGCTCCTGGGTCAACGCTTCGCGCTCGAAGTAACCACGCGCCACGCCGTCGCCGGCGATCAGCAATTCGCCGACCGCGCCCGTCGGCGTAAGCTGCTGTCGACCGTTGACGATGTAGAGCTGGGTATTGGCCAGCGGCTCACCCAGGTGCACATCTCCGCCCGAAACTTCCGCGACCGACGACCAGATTGTGGTCTCGGTCGGGCCGTACATGTTGAAGATCTGGCCCGGCACCACGGCCTCAAGTGCGTTCGCGAGCTCGGTGGGCAGGGCTTCGCCGCCAACCAGCAATTGCCGCAACCCACCGAGCGCCTGCCGCCCGTCTTCGTCGATGACGAGTTCACGCGCATACGAAGGCGTGCATTGCATATGGGTGACGCGATGCCGCTGAATCAACTCGAACGGCGAACTCGATGTCTTCAGTCGATTCGCCAGCAAGCGCTGCTGCGCGCTCTGCTGGCGCAGGCTCGACTGCATCCGCTTCAACAGCGGCAGATACGCGACGACGTCGGCATGCTCAACACCGAAATCGATCAGGCACGCGACTTCATCGATGCCCAGCCGGCGGAGTTCTTGCGCCCGTCGGCAACAGGATTCGACGGTGCCGAACAATCCGCTGCGCGCGAAATGATGCTCGAAGCCCAGCGCCAGAAGCGCATCGACATCGGTGCTGACATCGAGACCGGCCTGTTCCGCCAAAGGCTTGAGCAAATCCAATGACTGGCGGAAGTAATTCTTCAGCGGCTGCTCGACGACCCGCTTGACCGACTCGGCATCTTCTCCGACGAAGGTGTGCAGCATCAGCGCGATGCGGCCCGCGTCGAAGCCCGCGTCCGCGCGTGACTGCCGATAGATCCCGATCTTCTCGCTGAGCGCTTCTTCGCTTTGCCCCAGCAGGTGCGTCAACACATTGGCGCCGATGGAACCGGCATAGCGGAAAGTTTCCGGACTGCCACCCGCCGTGATCCAGATCGGCAATGCGGCCTGGATCGGCTTCGGACGCAGATGCAACGTCACCGGCTTTCCGACGCCGTTGGTGCGCTCGATGCCCTCCCCGCGCCAGAAGCGACACAATGTGTCGATTCCTTCTTTCATCACCTCGTAGCGTGTCGCGTAGTTCTGCGGAGCGAAGACGAAATCATTGGGGTGCCATCCCGAAGCGATGGAGAGCTCCACGCGACCGCCGGAAATGTTGTCGACCATCGACCACTCTTCCGCGACCCGGATCGGATCGTGCAGCGGCAGCACGACGCTTCCGGAGCGGATCGGAACGTTGCGGGTGACCGCGGCGATGGCGGCGGCGGCGATCGACGGATTCGGGAATGGATCACCGAAGTTGGCGAAATGCCGCTCGGGCACCCATACGCCGGCGAGACCGTGGCTGTCGGCAAACCGCGCGCCATCCAGCAGCAACTGGTACTTGTTGGTGGCGCGACTGTCTTCGGCCGCAAAATAAAACAAGCTGAAATCGATCTCGCCGATCTCTGCGACCGGCATCGGACGTTCCGCCTGCAACACCACATGGTGGCCACGCGACAATGTCCAGAACAACTCGAGTACCGAAATATCGAAACTGATGCTGGTGACTGCCAGCCACGTCTGCGCAGCGGCAGACACACCCAGACGCTGATCGAGCCCCGTGAAGAAATTGATCACGTTGCGGTGTTCGATCATGACTCCCTTGGGCTTGCCGGTGGAGCCCGAGGTGTAGATCAGATAGGCCAGATTCGCCGGGCCAAGTGTGGGCACCGCGGGAGCTTCGCTGGCCGGCAGTGCCGACAGATCGGCCCAGAGAGCCGGTTCGTCCAGACACAGCGTCTGGCATTGCGCTGGAACGGAGAACATCGGCACGACGTCGCTCTGCGTGAGCAGCCAAGAAGCGCCCGAATCGTGCAGCATATAGTGCAGGCGTTCGAGCGGGTAGCCAGGATCGAGCGGCACGTACGCGGCGCCGGCCTTGAGTGTGGCCAGCAATGCAACGAGCATTTGCGGCGAACGCTCGATGCACACGCCAACCCGCCCCTCCGCCTGCAGGCCGCGATTGCGCAGGTAATGCGCCAGCTGATTGGCGCGCTCGTC
>JAYVSK010000008.1:0-23558 GCA_043775395.1 Lysobacter sp.
TCACCAGACACTTCGAAAACGTGTTGCGGGACAGGCGCTTACGCTCCACGATCCGGTGTTGCGCATCGGCGAACGCCAGCTCGAAGACTTCTTTGGAAAGATCAACAGCAACGGTGACAGCAGTCATGACGGTGACTCCTCACAGGGGAGTCCATTTCATCATTCAAGCCGACCCCACATCGTGGCGTCGGTCACGTGCCTGCGCTACGCTAGCATGCGTTCGCCACCCCGCTGCGGGGCGGCTTAACTCAGGCGATGGGCTGCGGCAATATTTGCAGCAAATCATCGCGACTCCCGTCGCTCCTACATAAGAACGATGGATAAACGGTTACTTCGCCGCCAACACACCGGCGTCGCGCAGCAACTGCTTACCCAGCGCGATGCGCTTCTCGCGGCCATCTACAGCTGCTTTTAATTCCACACCCAGCGCAAAGCTCGCAGCGGGCGCCTTGCCGCCTTCTACCCAGCCGATCCACCAGCCGACGCCGGCCTGCCGCGGGTTGCCGGTGTGCGTGCCGGTCTTGCCGTAAATCCGACGGCCATTGATGTCGCTGTCCAACATCGCGCTTTTCACGGAGGCGATGGTTTTCGCCGAAAACGGCAGTGCGCCGCGACGCAAGCGGTCGATAAAGGCGAGCTGCTGCTGCGCGGTGACGGTGAGCACGCCGTCGTGCCAGACGCGCGGCGGATTCGTCCCGATGCGGCCGTTGCCATAGCCCACGCGCGTTACCCATTCGGCCAGACGCTCGTGGCCGATCCGCGTCGCGAGTAGGCCGAAATATGGTTCGCTGGACGTCTGCATCGCTTCGCGCAGCGCCATGTTTTTCTGCCACTCGGGTGTGTCGGGGTGGGGCGTGCCGTCCCACTTCACCACATCGTCCGCGCTGCGCAATGCGCCTGTTTCGAGGGCGATCAGCGCCAACATCACTTTGAAAGTGGACGCGGGCAGCTGCGGATCGGTCGCCCGGTCGCCGCCATGGACGGTTTGCGCAAGCGCGCCGTCGCGCTGCAGCAGAAACACGCCGGGGTGGCGGTAATGGTTGAAGCGGGCAGCAGGAGTGGGGCTAGCGGTGTGTTTTGGCGGGGCAGCGAAGACTGCACTGCAAAGACTTGCGATCAATACGACAAGCAATGCGTACGAACGGGGGTTGCGGAACATGGGACAACGCCTGGGGCAGTGAGTGTGTGTCGCAGTGTGGTGTCCGCTTGAGGCATCGCCCAAGCGGGTCTGTCGTCGCGCACGTCACTGCTGTAACGTCCGTCACCGCTCCGTTCAGCGCGTGCCAGACTTGGCCGATGAAACAAAGCCGTGCCGCATCCGATTTGAAACACGCCCGCATCGACATCGAATTGGCTGCGCCTGCGAGCATGCAGGGGCGGCCCGTGCGGCATCAGTCGCTGTGGATGCTGCTGCGGCTGTGGCTGGCGGCGCAGTCGGGCGATGGGTCGGGCTGGCTGCGCGAGACCCAGCTGCGCGACCAGTTCGCCAACGCGCGCAACCTGCGCATGGTGATCAGCCGCGCCTACGCTGACTTCGCGCGCTGGGGCCTGCGCGTGGGCTGGGGCACCGACCGCAGCCGCGATCCCGACTTGCTGCCGCTGGCGGGGCGCAACCGCGGGCCGTATTGGTTGGCTGAAGGCGAAGCGGCCCGTCTGCAGATCTGCCTGCACGGTGCGCCTGCCGGACTCGACGCGGTGATCGCCTGGCTGGGCACGCCCGACTCGCCGCGCACCGCCGTGGTGCCGGACGATGTCAGCAGTGCCAGCCCGGCGTACTGGCACGCCTGGGCCGGTGCGCGCCGCGACATGCTGGATGGCCGGCTGATCATGGACCGCGACCGTGGTGCACTTGCGGGCTATCGTCGCGCACAGACGCTGGCGCCAGATCCGTGGCTGCAGGCGATGGCGCTGCTGCAGCAGGCGATGGTCTGGCGCCGTGCCGGGAACGCCGACGCCGCGCGCGCGGTGCTGGCCGAACTGGACCGCCATTGGCACGACGAGCAGGCGCCTGAGCACGCGTGGCTGGGCGCAATGGCGGCGATCGTGCAGGCGTGGTGCGCCTACGCCGGGCGCGACCCCCAAGCGGCGCGGCAGATTCTGCGCCAGGCCACCGAAGACCCGCGCTGGACCGGCCTGTTCCAGTACCACCCGCGGGTGCGCAGCGAGCACGCCAACCTGCAGGCGCTGATCCACCGTGCGCTGGCGCTGGACGAGCGCTCCGAGCCGGGCGAACGCACCGAGGCCGCGCGCAATGCGCTGCGTTGCTACCGGCTGGCGCTGTCGCTGGCCAATGAAGCGGAATTGTTCGATGCAGCGGCGTCGACCGCGAGCAATCTGGGCTGGTCGCTATGGCTGTTCCAGCGCTGTGGCCTGGACGTGCGCGACCCGACGACCGCGAGCGACGACGGCCACCCGTTGACCTGGATCGCGCTCGCCGCTTGGCTCAGCGAGCGTCACGGCGTCGGCGGCGGCTGTTGGAACCTCATCTATCTGCTGCGCATGGTGCGCGGCGGCGGTGGCGACACCGCGCACCCGCGTGCCGATGCCTTCCGGCGCTGGCCGGTGATGTCGCCTGCGGATTTCCGCGCGCTGATCGCGCCGGTCACGCTGTCCACGCAATGGCCCAACTGGCTGGGGCTCGCGCTGGCGATGCAGGCCGATATCGACGCCGGTCGCGTGCAGCTGGATGCGCTGCAGCGCGCCAACATCCTGCTGGAAGTCGCGTGGTACGAGGCCCACGACGGCGATGCGCAGCGCAGTGTCGAGGCCGCCGCGCGCCTGCGTCGACGCCTGCGCGAGTTGACGCCGGCCGACCGGCTGTTTTTCCGCGATGCGCTGCGACGCTTGCCCGAGACGATGGGCTGAGTGCTGCGTGATCCACTTTTCGTAGGAGCGACGGAAGTCGCGACTGCCTGCCGAAAGGAGGTCGACTGCCCATCGCGACTTCCGTCGCTCATGCAGGAAAGATGACAGGTGCTTCCCGAATCCCGAACTCCAGCCGTTCGCGTTAAGCTCCCGACATCCCTTCTGACGAAGATCAACGCGCACATGCGAACCCTCATTCTGCTCCGCCACGCCCATGCCGAACCCGTCAGCGACGGCCAATCCGATCTCGACCGCGCGCTGTCTGCGGAGGGTCTTGCGGAAGCCGAGGCCGCCGGGCGCTGGCTGGCCGCGCAGGGTCTGGCCGCCGACCGCGTGCTGTGTTCGCCCGCACGGCGCACGCGCGAAACCCTGGAGGCGGTGCTGGGCAGCATCGGTTTTGTCGAGCAGCGGCTGGTCGATGCCATCTATGAGGCCACCGCCGGTGCGCTGGCCGAACTGGTCGACCAGCATCACGATGTCGAGCGGCTGATGCTGGTGGGCCACAACCCCAGCCTTGAGCGCCTCGCCGCGCTGATGCACAGCGGCCAGTCCGGCGATTACCGCGGCATGCCGCCGGGCAGCGTCATGGTCCTGGATTTTCCGGCCGATGCCGCGGTGGAGCCCGGCGTCGCCAGCCTCTCCGCTTTCTGGTGGCCGTGAGCTTCGCCACCGTCTCCGCTTCCCTGTGCGTCTGTGCGCTGGCGGCGGCGATCAGCATCGCTGCGCACGCCGCCGAGATCGATACGCAGCACACCAGGATCGGTTTCACCCTGAAAACCCGCTGGGGCCAAGTGCTGCGGGGGCGTTTTCCGGGCTACAGCGGCCGCATCGAGCGCGTCGATGAAGGTCGCGAACGCGTGCGGCTGCGGATGTCGGCGAAGGATGTCGAGATCGTCGATCACCTCAACTACACCGGCATGACCCGCGGACGCGGGTTCTTCGAGGCCGACCGGTTTGCCGAGGTCGAATTCGTTTCCGAACCTTACGCGCCGGCGCTGGTGGCGGGCGGTGGCAAACTCGCCGGCCAACTGACGATCCGCGACGTGACCCGGCGCGAAACTTTCACGGTCGAGCCCAGCACTTGCGCGCGCCCCGGCATCGACTGCGACGTGGTCGCCAACGGCAGCGTGCGGCGCACCGATTACGGCGTGGACCGCTGGGTGTTTGCGGTGTCCGACAGCGTGCGCTTTACCCTGCGGCTGCGCGTGCGTCAGGACGGCGAATGAAAGCGACGCGCGCGCTGCTGCTGGTGTTCCTGGCGTTGTCCCAGGCCGCCTGCACAAGCCTGTCGGCAAAAGATGAGGCGCGGGTGGAGACGCTGGTCGCCGCCGCGCGCAGCGCCAATACGCCCGGCATCCTGCGTGCCGCCTGCGGTCGCGACGACACCTGCGCGCGGCCATCGCCGTTGCTTGATCTGGGCCTTCGCGCTGCAGGCCAGACACCGGTGCGGGTCGATTCAACGGTGGTCTCGACGACGGACGCGACCACACCCGCAGTATCGTTGCCGGATGCCCCGCCGCTTGCGTTGCCCTCCGCGTCGCAGCGTCACGCGCCGCAGCATTACGCGTTAATACTCGATTATGGCCAGGATGCGCTGCTTGCGCGGTTGGATCTGATCCGCGGTGCGACCCGCAGCATTGATGTGCAGACCTATATTTTCGACGAGGACGATGCCGGCCATCTGGTTCTCGACGAGCTGCTGCTCGCTGCGCATCGGGGCGTCAAAGTACGGCTGCTGGTCGATCAGCTCGCCGCGCTGCGCCGCATCGATACGTTGGCCGCGCTGGCGGGTGCGCACGCAAATTTCGATATGCGACTCTACAACCCGGTGCTGGGGCGCGCGCGCATCAATTATCCGATGTATGCGCTGGCGTCGGCCTGCTGCTGGCGTCAGCTCAATCAGCGTATGCACAACAAACTGATGCTGGTGGACGGCCGGGTGGCGATCACCGGCGGGCGCAACTACCAGAACGATTATTACGACTGGGACGCTACCTATAACTTTCGCGACCGCGACATCCTCGTCGCCGGCCCCGCGATCGCCGACATGACCGCGCACTTCAATTTGTTCTGGACTGCGCCGCGCAGCAAGCCGCTTACCCGGCTGGTGGATGTGGGCCGCTTGATCCTGCGCCAAGGCGTGCCCGCAGTGCAGCACCCGCAACCCGAACAGCCGCAACGGATCGAACGCATCAGCCGCGACGCCGACGACGCGGCGCTGGTGCGCAGCCGGCTGGTCGACGCCGCGATTCCGGTGCGCAGCCTGCGCTACATCGGCGATGCGCCCGGAAAACATGCGGGCAAGGTGCAGACCGCCGAGACGCCTTCGCAGATGCTGCGCGAACTGATCGATTCCGCACAGGATCGCGTGCTGCTGCAGACGCCGTATCTGGTGTTATCGAAACCCGCGCAGCGTTTGTTCACCGACCTGCAGCGGCGCGCATCGCCTCCGCGGGTCGTGGTGTCCACCAACAGCCTCGCCGCCACCGACGCCTTCATTCCGTACGCGCTGTCGTACAAATACAAACGCCGCTATCTGCGCGACTTCAAGTTCGAGATCTACGAATTCAAACCGTTCCCGCAGGACGCGCCGATCGACGTGGACGCCACCGGCACCGTCGGCGTGGAATGGCATGCCGACGGCACCGCAGTGGTGCTGGGTTCGGGCGCGCAGGGTGCAGGCACGCAGGCTGCAGGCGCGCAGGGTGCAGGCACGCAGGGGTCGGGCGCTGGGCGCCGCCGCTCGCCCGACCGGCCGATCCCGCTAGCGCGCGAGTATTCGGTGCTGCGCTATTCCAAGCGCGGCGCCAACGAGCAGGTGCCGCTCAAGCGCGGCGGGGTGCGCTTCGGTCTGCATGCGAAGTCGATGGTGATCGATGCGCGCGTCGCGGTGATCGGCACCCACAACTTCGATCCGCGCGGCGAGAACTACAACACCGAATCGGTGGTGGTGATCGAGGATCCGGCGTTCGCGCAGCTCTTGGCCGCCAGTATCGAACGCGACATCCAGCCCGCGAACGCCTGGATGATCGCGCGTCGCGACAAACCACCGGTGTTCGCTGGGCTTGAATTCTCGCTGGCGAAAGTGTCCGAGCTGCTGCCGCTGTTCGATTTCTGGCCGGTGCGCTACGCCACCAGCTATGAATTCACGCCCGGCCCGGAATGTTCGCAGCCCATTTCCCCGCGCGATCCGAACTTCCGCCGCTGCTATATGCCGGTGGGAGATTTCCCGGAGGTCGCGCCTGCGATCCGCCCGCTGACCCGGATCTTCACCGCATTCGGCGCTGGGCTCGCGCCGATTCTTTGACCGGCCGCCACTTGCGTTGAATTTCATATGCTGCGCCCCGTGCGGACTTTCATGAATCACGTTGGGGGGACGGACTCGCGGCATGCATGAGCGCCTTATAGGGTGCGCCTTCGGCGCACCGGTTTTTCCCCGCGAGCCAACCACGGTGCGCCACAGGCGCACCCTATGAAAGAAGTCGGGGATATGCGCTCCGGCATGTGTAAGCGCCTATTCGACACGCATCAGCGCTTCATCGTGTATGCCTTCGGCGCACCTGCTTTTCGCGGCGGGCCAGCCCCCGTGCGCCATAGGCAGCACCCTGTGCGCTGCAGTCGCCCGCGTTGGCGGGCATCCATGCCGATGAGGTTTCAAGTCCCTTGGAGTCATGTTTGGGTCCTCTGCAGCGACGCGGCACCTATGCGTCATGGTGGGAGGGACCGTATGGGCTACCGTTCATCGGCGTAAAAAATAATAAAAAACAATTAAATCAATGGCTTGCGTAAAATCTGTGATCCGGTGACTTGCGGCATGGTTGCATTAGTTTCTTGGTGTGGTACTTTACCAACACACCAATTCACAAGCACACCGGAGCTTGCCATGACTACCCAGACCCACACCATCGCATCCAACGTCCGCAGCAACGACAACGTCATTGCTTTCGCCGCCAAGACCCGCCACAGCTACCGCGCCCGCAGTTTCGGCATCGGCTACGGCAGCAGCAGCGGTTACGGCACCGACAAGCGCTACACCACCGACTGGGGCCAGATCCGCTTCCGCTGCGCCTGATCAGATTCCGCAGCGTCGTCTTTGACCGCAATACCCGTTCGTCATTCCCCCGCACACTTCATTTCAGGATCTCGTCCATGAACGCCACGCACACCCATGCCACGCTCGCCCCGCGCACGCCGGTCACGGTGCCGTGGTGCGACGAGTCCGGCCTTCCGCTTACCCATGCCAATCGCTACCGCGAGCGCGATGTCGGCATCGGCTACGGCACGAGCAGCGGTTACGGCACCGACAAGCGCTACACCACCGACTGGGGCCAGGCGCGCTTCCACTGCCGCTGAACCGCCATTGCTCGACTGCGGTCACAGGACCGCCATCCGTGCCCCGCGGTCCGGCCGCAACGCGCATGTCCTCTCTCCCATGCGTCTGCGGCCGGACTGCCATCGGTGGGCTCGGTTATCCTGATACGGTGAACACTCCCCAATCCCCCGCGCCGCGCCTCTTTCGCGGCACCCGCACCGTCGACGACCTCAATGCGATGTCCCAGGACACCGCGATGGTGCCGCTCGGTATCGTGTTCACCGAGATAGGTCCGGATTACGTGCGCGCCACCATGCCGGTCGACATCCGCACCCGCCAGCCCTACGGCCTGTTGCACGGTGGGGCTTCGGTGCTGCTGGCGGAAACCCTCGGCAGCACCGCCGGCAATCTGTGCGTGCAGCCTGGCGAAATCTGCGTCGGTATCGAAATCAATGCCAACCATCTGGCCGCTGTACGCGAGGGCCAAGTGACGGGCACCGCCCGGCCTCTGCACGTCGGTCGCAGCACCCAGGTGTGGGAGATCCGGATCGAGGACGGTTTTGGCCGTCTGGCCTGCATTTCGCGGCTGACGCTCGCTGTCGTCGCCCGCCGCAGCTGATCGCCCCGTATGCAAAGCTCTAATCCGCTTCGGCATGATGGCGTGATGACCGATGCTTCCGCCATCGCCCGCGCCGTCCGGCTGCTGCGCTACTGCGTGCGCACGCCGGTGTTGCTGTGGCATGTGCTGGTGCATCTGCCGATCACGCTGATCCTGATGTCGCCGCCGTTCGGCGGCATCCTTATCGATGACGGCAGCATCGGCGGCGATCGCCTCGGTCACCGCATGGTGCGCTGGTGGCAGGGCGGGCTGATGCGGGTGTTCGGTTTCCGCATGCGTCGTATCGGTACGCCGCTGCCCGGCGCGGTGATGTTCGTCGCCAACCACGTCAGCTGGATCGATATCTCAGCGCTGCACAGTTACCGGATGATGGGCTTCGTCGCCAAGCGCGAGATCGCCGGTTGGCCGGTGGTCGGTTGGTTAGCGACGATGGGCGAAACCATCTACCACCAGCGCGGCAGCCAGGAATCCCTCGGCGGCGTGCTGGACGAAATGCTGGTTCGGCTGCGCGACGGCCGCGCGGTCGGGGTGTTTCCCGAAGGCCGCACCCGCAGCGGCGACGCCATCGGCCCGTTTCACGCGCGCATTTTTCTGGCCGCGGTGGAAGCCGAAGTGCCGGTGCAGCCGGTTGCGCTGCGCTACGGCGACGGCGCCTCGCGGCAGACCGTCGTTGCGTTCGGGCCGACCGAGAATTTCGCGGCCAATGTGCTGCGTTTGTTGGGCGAGCCAGGCTGCAATGCCGAAGTCGTGTTTCTGGAACCGATTCTCCCCGGCGACGCCGAAGGCCGCCGCCGTCTCGCCGATACCGCCAGGACGCGGATCGCGGAGGCGATGGAGGCGGGATGAGTGTTCATACTTGCTGGAATGACAATTTCGATCGGTTGCCGATGACGATCTCCCACTCCGCCTACCTACCGCCGCTATGGCTGCGCAGCGCGCATCTGCAGTCGTTGGTCTCGACCAGCCCGATGCGGCGCGCGCGCGGCGCATGGCTGCTGCGGCGCAGCGGCGCGGTCAGCAAACCGTACATCGTCGACGGCGGCGACGGCGTGCGTCTGGAAGGTGTGCATAGCCGCATGCCCGGCGCCGCACCGCGCGGCCTTGCGCTGCTGCTGCACGGCTGGGAAGGCAGCGCCGAATCCAGCTACATGCGCCTGACTGCGGCGCATCTGCTGGGTGCAGGATTTGAAGTGTTTCGGCTGAATTTCCGCGATCACGGCGACACCCACCATCTCAATCAGGCGCTGTTCCATTCCAACCGCATCGGCGAAGTGGTGAACGCGGCGAACGATATCGCCAACCGGTTTCTGAGCGGTTCTTCGCGGCAGATGGTGGTGGCGGGGTATTCGCTGGGCGGCAACTTCGCGCTGCGTGTCGCGATGCGCGCGCGCGCGGCCGGGCTGCCGCTGGCGCGCGTAGCTGCGGTGTGTCCGCTGTTGGATCCCGGCGTGACCATGACCCGGATCGAACAGGGTCTGCCGGTGTACACCCGCTATTTCGAACAGAGTTGGCGCGCATCGCTGCGCCGCAAGCGCGACCGCTTTCCGCAGTATTACGACTTCGACGACCGCATCCTGAAGCTGGAGCTGCGCGAACTGACCCGCTGGATGGTGGAGCGCCACACCGATTTCGATACGCTGGACGATTACTTCAACGGTTACGCCATCGCTGGCGACCGTCTGGCCGCGCTGGATGTGCCGGCCGATCTGCTGACCGCCGAGGACGATCCGGTGATTCCGGTCGAAGAGTTCCACGCGCTGCAGCTGCCGGACACGGCCCGGATCGAGATTGCCCGTTGGGGCGGCCACTGCGGCTTTCTGGAAACCGCGCGCCTCGACGGCTATGCCGAGCGCTGGGTGGCGCAGAAGCTGTCGGCGGCGCTGGACGGCTGATCGGCTTGGCTTGCCGGGCTGGTTGGTCTGCCGGATCAGCCGGATCAGCCCAGCGGTACACTTGGCGGCTCCGGGCCAAGCGCCGCAGTCACAGAACACCCCATGCAAGAACGAATTTTTGCCGCCCTGCAGCGGGGCGCCAACGCCGAAGCCCTCTCGATGGCCCGCGTGGCCGTCGCCGAAGCCCCGCACGACGCCCACGCTTTCGCACTGCTGGCTCATGCCGAACGCGCCAACGGCGACCCGGTCGCCGCGCAGCAGACGATCGCCCGCGCGGTACTGCTGGCCCCGGAAAATGCCGATCTGCACTTCCAGCGCGCTGGATTTCTGTTGGCCGAACACAAGCTCGATGAGGCGCAGGCCGCGCTGGCGCGCACCATCCATCTCGATCCGAACCAGTTTCCGGCTTACATCCTGCAGGCGCAGATGGCGATCGGCCGCGGCGATATCGATGAAGCCGAGCGCCTGCAGCGCTCCGCCGCCCGGCTGTCGCCCGATCACGGGTGGGTGAAAACCCTCGAAGGCATAATTTCGCTGCGTCGCGGCGACGGCGCGCGCGCGCAGTCGCTGCTCACGCGCGCCGCCGAGCAGATGCCCGACGACCTGCAGGTGCTGTACGCACTGGGCTTCGCGCATCTCAACCAGCAGCAGTTCGCGTTCGCCGAGCAGGCGTTCCGCAAGATCATCGATGCGTCGCCTGCCATGTACGGCCTGCGCGGGCTGCTTGCCGATGTCCTGCTGCAGCAGCAGCGCCCTGATGAAGCGCTGGACGTCCTGCAGCCGCTGCTGGCCGACCCCGCGACCGCCACGCCGGCGCTCAAGCGGATGACCGCTGAGCTTGAGCTGGCCATGGGCCGCCACGAATCGGCGATCGAGCGTGTGCGCGAAGCCCTGAGCGAGGATCCGCGCGACGCGCGCGCATGGTCGGTGGCGGCTGAGATCTGGCGCCGCACCGGCGATGTTGCCGATGCGCAGGCGACCCTCGACGCCGCGCTGGAAAAACATCCGCAAACCGCGCGGCTGTGGCAGCTGCGGCTGGCGTTCGAGCCCGAAGCGGGAGACGGCGCCATGAGGATCGTCGACCGCTGGCTTGCGGTGATGCCCGACCACGTGCTGGCGCTTGAAGCGGCGATGCATCTGCACGAAGCGCGCGGCGACACCGAAGCGGTGGATGCGCTGGCGCAGCGCATCATCGAACTGGAGCCCGGCCGGACCAGCGCCGAGATGCGCGTGCTCGATCGCAAGATCCGCGATCAGCCGGAAGCCGCCATCGCCCACGTCGAGGGATTGCTTGCCCAGGCGCGCGACGACGCGGCCCGACGCGGTCTGATGCCCTGGTTGGGCTATGCCCAGGACCGGGCCGGCCAGTATGGCGAAGCGGCATCGACCTGGGCTGCGTTGAATGCCGAACAAGCGGCCTCGCGCTGGCCGCTGACCGTACCCGGTCCAGCCCGTGGCGATTGGCCGGACGCGGCGACGGCCGTGCCCGGCACGCCGCCGGTGGCGTATCTGTGGGGCCTGCCGGGTTCTGGCGTGGAGAAAGTCGCCGCGGTGATCGGCTATGCCGGCTACCCGCTGTGCGCCGACCGCTTCGCGCCGAACCCGCCGCAGGATCCGCTGCAGGATCCCGACACCGTCGCCGCCCTCAACGACGGCACGCTGTCGCCGGAGCGCCTGCTGGCGCAATGGCAGGCCGCGCTGCCCGCGCGCGGGATCCGCGACGGCATCGTCATCGACTGGCTGCCGTTCTGGGACAACGCACTGCTGAAGATGCTGCGCCCGCTGCAGCCCGGCGCGATTGTGATGATCGCGCTGCGCGACCCCCGCGACATGCTGCTGGAATGGCTGGCGTTCGGCAGCAGCATGCCGTACGGCATCGCCTCGCCGACCGACGCCGCGCGGTGGATGGCGCGTCAGCTGCAGCACGTGGTGGTGCTGCGCGATGGCACGCTTCAAAATGACACCCTGCAGCCGCACAAGATCGTGATGACCGATCACGCCATGACCCACGTCGAAGCCTTCGCCGCTGAAGTGGGTGGCGGCCTGGGCCTCGATGAAATCCAGGTGCCGCCGGCTGCCGCGCTCGGTCCGCAGCGCTTCGAATTCGGCCACTGGCGCCAGTACGCCAAACCGCTGGCCGAACCGTTTGCGCTGCTGTCCGAAGTGGCGCAGGCGCTGGGGTATCCGGCGGGGTAGGCGAAACGGACTTCCAAGCAGATCGTCAGCGGCTGTCGCGCGTGCGTACCCGATGCCGAATGCCTTCGCCGCTGGCGGCATCCACCCCTGAGCGATGTTTTTCGTATCGAATGCGGCCGCCGTGTGCCTGCATACGCTGATGCACGGCAAAAGCGCAGTTAAATCTTTCGGAAACATCTCATGATGATCTTCGTGCAAAATAACGTGATTAACATCACAAATTAATGGATTTGGTTCGCACAGAGTACGGCTCGAAAGAAGTTTGGGCAGCGCTGCTTGCTTGTTGCCGGGCTTCGCTTCAAGCGCTGTATCACCACCCGTAACCATGGATACCGCATGTCGACCCTGCTTCCACTGCCGCCTACCGCGCCGAGTTCCACAGAGATTGAAGCGGCCCGGCAGATGCTGGAGCGCCTCTACCAGTCTGAAAACGCGGCCGCGCTGTCGGGGAACGCGGCGGCGCAGCGGGCCGGGGGTCTGTTGATCAAAGGCGCCAGCACCGCGCTCTTGACGGTGGGTATCTGGGCGGCAATGGAGCAGCCGGCCGGGCTGCCGGTCCTGCAGGAGGAACTGCTGGTCAACGGCCCGCGCGGCATGTTCGACAGCTGGGAGACGATGCTGGCGGAGAAAGGCGGCGACATCCAGGCCGTGCGTGCGCTGCGCACGTCGGTCATGGGCATGCTCGACAATGGTCAGGTCCACAGCGCCGGTTTGCTGCTGGGTGAAACCCTTTCGCAGCTTCAGGAGGGTGGGCTGATCTCCCGTCATGCCACGCCGTTCGATCTCGGCATGGATGCGGCCCTGAGCTATGCCCAAGCGCATCCGTCGGTGGCCCGCCCTTCCGGGCAGGCCAGCGCTGATCCCACACCGCCGCCGCCGCTGGTCGGCTCCTACAGCAGCGTGCCGCAGCCGCCTGCCCTCAGCCGCGAATTGCAAACCCTGCGTGATCGTATCGGTGCCGGGCAATACGCCAACAGCAACGATGCTTTCAACCAGGGGGTCAGTGCGTATAACGGTCTGATTGAACAGGTCAATGGCTTGCGCGAACGCGGCACGGCGACTCTCGATGACCGCGCATTGCAGGTGGCGAGTGCGGAGCTGTACGGTCGCCGTCACCACTCGGTGCTTGGTCAATACGTGCGCAATGCCGAGAACGGCGGGCCGCTACCTTCCAGCGGCGATATGCGGACCTATCTCGACAGCGTCCGCGGGTTCGATCAGGCGGTGCAGCAGCAGTTCGGGCGACCGATGTTCGCGCCCGGTGCGTTGGATCAGATGGGCGAGCGCGTGACCTCGACGATCGAGTTCCGCGAGGATTTCAGCCGCTTCAACGACCGCGCCACCAGCGGCCAGTTCGCCAACAGCCAGCAGCGCTACGGCCAGGGCATGGAACAACTGGAGCAGTTCCGTATCCGCGCCAACGGCCTCGCCACGAATTTAGGCGTGCAGGCGATGGATCCGCAGCAGTACCAGGAAGCCTTGTTCCAACTGGAGGGCCGTCGGATCAATTCGGTGGAGTCGTATGTAGGCAACCAGCTCAACGCCGGCCAGCCGATCGATCCGCAGATCACCGAGTCGCTGGTGAATCGCGCGCAGAATCTCAATCAGCTGCGCCGCAGCGCCGGCAGCGGCGATCTGTTCGACGCAGGCACGATTGATACGTATCGCGACCAGCATTCAACCGCATCGTTTCGAGCGGATTACCGTCAGTTCAATGCGCAGGTGACGAGCGGAGCATTCGCCAATAGCGCTGAAACCTATCAGCAAGCGACGCAGCAGTTGCAGCAGTTCGCCGAACGCGCCAACACCATGCTGCGCGATCAAGGCGTGCAGCCGCTGCCGCAGACCACGTTCGACGAAACCGGTTTTCAGCTGAACGGCCGCCGCATCAACTCGCAGCTGACCCAGATCCAGCGCGATGTGTCCGAAGGGCGCGGCGCCGATCTTCAGGCCACCCGGGACCTGGTGCAAAGCGCCTCGCAGCTCAATGATCGTCGCCGCCAGGCCGGCAGTGGCGATCTGTTCGGGCCCGACGCCATGCAGTCGTATCGCGACCTGCAGCGCACCGTGGAACAAGCTGCGGCACCGCCGCCCGTGCAAGCGCCACCGCAGCAGGACACGCCACAGCCACAGCAGCCTGACAGTCCGCAGCCGGCTCCCAATCCGAATCCGGAACAGCCGCCGGCGCAGCAGCCGCAGGCGCCGCAGCGGGATATCGAGCGTGAATGGGGCGAGGAGTTTGGTTTCGGCGATCTGGCCGACAGTATTCGACGCGAAGCCGAACGCAACGGGATATCGCAAGAAGACGTGCTGGAACATGCCAGACGCAATCCCGACCGCACTGCCAACGAGATCCTCAGCCAAATTCGCGATGGTGCGCTCGACATCGGTGGCACACCGCCGAACAACCGTCCGCCCGGCACCGGCGTTGCTGCGCCCGGGCAGCCAGACGATGACGGCGCGCGTGCGCAGATGCGTCAGCCTGTGCCGATGCAACACAACGGCCGCAGCTACGACATCGTCGGCGTGAACGACGGCGAGCGGCCGTCGCTGGAGGTACTCAGCCACAATGCCGTGCCGCGCTTCGTGCCGGCCGATGCCCTGGTGCCCCGCCCCACAGGCGAAGCCCACCCGGATGCGCAGGCGCGACAGGTGACGGTGGTGCAGACCAACGCCTCGGGCACCCAAACCCGTGAGCGTTACGATATCGCTGGCGTGCGTCCCGATGGTCTGCAGCTCAGCCGCTCGGGCGCTACCGGCACCGAACAGCGCTTCGTGCCCTACAGCGAGGCCGGCACCCAGGTCGAGTTCTCGTTTCCGAACGGGTCGACTTACGTCGCACGGCAAACAGTCAGCAACTCGGTGCGCTTCGATCCGATCAACGCCGAGCGCACCCAAGTGCCGTTGACCCCGGGCATGCAGTTTGAGGCGCGCCTGCAGGGCCGCGAAACCGAAGGTCCGTATCGTATCGATGTCGGTGTCGATTTCAGCCTCACGGCGCGCAGCACAAACCCGGTGCGGCAGGCAGACACGCCCGAACGGATCAGCCTCAGCGATGTGGCGCCGACCTGGCAGCGGGTGACGTCTACGGTCGCGCCCGGCACTGAACTGTACCTCGACAGCGCCGAATATCGACGCGCAGCCCAGCGCAGCGGCCGCGACGGCGAGCCGCCGTATCCGATCGGCACTATCGACGGCGCGGCGCGGATCCAGCACGGCTTCGCCAATCAGATCTATCGCCCGGTACTGGAAGCGTTGCGCGATCCGGCCACCACCGGCGATGTCAGCATCGCGATGTACGGAATAGGCACTTCGCGCGAAGGTCGCCAGTACACCGATGCGCTGCTTAATTACGCGACCAGCCACCCGGACAACCGCATCACCATCCACAGCGCGGACGTGCAGATCAACGGCCGTCGCGGCGAAGCGTTGAATCAGTGGCTGTCTGAAAACCATCCCAACATCACTATCACCGAACCGCAAGCGCCCAGCAATTTCCGCGTACCGCACGAGAAGATCATCGCCATCGGCGATCAGGTCTTCATCGGCAGCGAAAAAATCGGCACGAGCATGAGCCGCAAGGTCGGCTTCATGGTCGAATTGGGCGCCCAGGATGCCCAGCTGATGCATCGCTATGTCCAACAATTGGGCGACCCGCGCGCGCCGGCGGCCGAGCGCGCCGAGGTGTTGAATCGCTTGAGCGAGCGGGGTGTCCTGATCGACGACCCGGTCGCGGGTGTCTACCCCAACGCAGCGGCGATGAATCGCGTGCTCGCCGAGGCGCAGGATCATGTGCGCATCCATCAAAGCGATTTGACCGATACCGCGGCTACCCAGCGCATCATCGATCGCGCCCGCGACGGCGTCCAAGTGGATCTGCGCTACCGCGAGATCGATCCGGAATCCAAACGGCTGCTGGACGAAGCGGCGCGGCAGTATCCGAATCTGACCCATGGAAGGGTGCCCAACGATCCGATGCACCCGATTTACCAGCACGAAAACTACGTCATCTCCGAGCGCGGCGGCGCGCTGAGTTCAGCCTACATGTGGGAGCCGAAAGCCGGCCAAGTGCCCCGCTACACCAACGGCGGCGAGGGTGGCGTGCTGCTTGACGCCGGCCAGGCGCGTCAGTACGAGCGCTATCTCGACACCGCGCCGCAACGGACGATCGGCCCCGGCGCCGTGATCGATATGGCTGAGGAGGCCTGGAATAAAGTCGTGCCCCGGCTTTGGGAACAAGTGGAACGTGCGCTGCCCAACCGTAATCAAGAACCGCAGCCCCCGTTGCAGCGCCCGCCCGCCGGTACCAGCGACAACCGCCAGTCGTCGCTATTCCATGAAACGACCGCTGCGCAGGCTGCATCGATCGCAGTATCCGCGCCGCAGCCGGGCGATCCGACGTTCACCGCTTACCACCAAAGCACTAAGGCGGTGGAACAATTGAACGCTAGTCTAAGTTTGCCGCGTAGCGAAGCCACCGAGAAACTGGTGGTCGCGGCGGCGACGGTAGCGTTGCAGCAGAACCTGCGCGTCGACGAAGTCGCGTTGAATCCACCGAGCGCGGCCCAGCCCGGCGGGATGACCGCATTCGTGATCGAAAAAAGCGGCAATGCGCAGACCGATCGAATCGGGATTGTATGGATGCAGCAGGCGATGCAGAAGTCTTTAGACGAAGGCTACCTCACGCTGGCCGCTGCGGCGCAGCCGGAGCCGCTCGCGCAGACCCCACAGCAAACGCAGGTGCAGGAGGGGCTGCGCGAGCCCACGCGCAGACTCGCATAAATTCGCAGCGAGTTGGTTTTCTATAGCGGAACAGGCTTCGCCTGGAACACCATCACCTCGCCGGTCTCGCTGGTGAGCCGCATGCGATACGGCTGCGGTTCGATCAGTTCGATCTTGAACGATCTGCTCATACGTTCGCTGAAGCTGCGGTCGGCGAGATTTTTGTCGTCGGTGCACGACATACGGGTGGCGATGGCGAGAGTCATGTCGAGACGTTTGCCGGTGGCTTTGTACGTGCCGCGCAGCTGATTGCAACCGCCAGAGGCGCTGACTTCGCCATTCGCGAACGTCATCTCGAACGCGACGCCCGGCGCGCTGACTTCGGCGATAGCGTTACTGCCGACTTTGGCGGACTGCAGGGTCCAGCCGCCGGTGTTGATCAGCTCATTCGGGCTGAACCGGGCGATGCGTTCGCGCGGCGCGCCGCTGCCTGCCGCGTTGGCGGCGATATCGCCGGTGGCGCCAGCGGTTGCGCAGGCGGTGGTCGAGATCAAAACGGTGGCGGCAAGCAGTGCGTTGCGAAGGGTCATGTCGGATCTCCGGAAGCGGTTGGCGGTAAGGGTAAGGTCGCTGCGAAGCGGCGTGATATCACGGAGCGATTACTTCGGATTCGATCGCCATGTCCAGAACATAGACGGCGTACGCCGCGCCCGGTAGAGCATCAGCATCGGTGGCGGGCGGGCGGTCGTCCGGCATGAAGCGTTTGACCCGCAGCACGGTGCGGATGCCTTCTTCATGCGTATAGCCTTTGATGCGGGCGCGGAACACCTGCCATTCGCCCGGTGGGGCGATTTTTGCGCCCTGCGTGTCGTAACGCAGTTCGCGAACCCGCAGGCATCGCTGCGCTGCGTCCGCGCTCGACGGTGGACAAGGTTCGCTGCGCGCTGCAACTTCCAGATATGCGGTTTCGCCGGGGCTTCGGAACAGGGTTTCGGGCGTGGGTGTGCCCACGAAGCGCAGCGTGTCGCCGTTCGCGGCGGTCCACATCAACTGCGGCGGGTCGCTGTCCAACAATATGAATTGAATTTCGCCCTGGAGCCGTGTCACGACTTCGCTATCCAACGCCATGATGGCCGGGTCGGCGCAGGCCATCCGGGTCGACACCAATCCACCAATACGCAGCGTGTTGCCATCAACGCGGATATCGCCGCCGATGCCGTTGCAGGCGTTGCGAATGGCGATGCGGCCGTCGATGACATGGAACTGGATCGGTTGGTCCGGCCGGATCAGCAGTGCGTCGATGCGACGACCCTGCGCGTCGGCGGCGTCCTGCAGTTGCCACTCATACCGATGCAGGCGATCGTTGCCGGAACGGTCTTTGACGCTGTGCGCTGGCCCAGGCGATGTCTGCGCCGGCTTGTCGGGCGGAGCGGGCGCTTGCGTGCAAGCGACAAGCGCCGGCGAGAGCATCAGCAGCGAGAGCATCAGTAGCGGGTGTGGGCGGGTCATGGCGGGCTCCGTGAAAGTGCGTCCCTGAACGTGCCGCGTGACGGGGCGGGGTTGGGTCTCTGCGTTTCGTGCGCGTGCGAACCATACACCGGGTCGCGGATCGCGTTTCACGATTGCGTTACAGCACCCTGTGACGTTCAGCGTTTCGGCCGAAGCAGCGATGCGATGCCGCCAGCGATCAGTCCCCAGAATGCGGAACCGATGCCGCCAAAGCTGAACCCCGAGGCAGTGACCAGGAATGTGATCAGCGCGGCTTCGCGGTTGCGGTCCTCGCGCAGTGCGGCGGCCAGACTGTTGCCGATGGTGTCGAACAGCGCCAGCCCGGCCACCGCCATCACCAGTTCTTTCGGGAACGCCGTGAACAGCGCGGCGACGGTGGCGCCGAACACGCCGGTGAACAGATAAAAGATGCCGGCAAAAATGGATGCGACATAGCGCTTCGACGGATCCGGGTGCGCTTCGCGACCGCTGCAGATCGCTGCGGTAATCGCGGCCATGCACAGCGAGTACGCGCCGAACGGCGCGAGCAGAATGTTGACGGTGCCAATCCAGCCGATGTTCGACGAAATCGGCGGTTCATAGCCCGACGCGCGCGATACTGCGATGCCGGGGATGTTCTGCGAGGCCATCGTCACCACGAACAGCGGCAGCGCGATGCCGAACACCGCCGCCAGCGACAGCGACGGCATCGTGAAGATGGGTTTTGCGACGCGCAGTTCGACATCGCCCAGATGCAGCAGGCCGTTTGCAGCGGCGATGGCCATGCCCAGCAGCAGCGTCGCCAGCACCGCGTAGCGCGGGAACCAGCGCCGCCCGCACAGGTACACGATAAACATCGCCAGCGTCATCGCCATCTGCGTGCGCATCGACACGAACACGTCCATGCCGAAGCGCAGCAGCACGCCGCCCAGCAGTCCGGACGCCAGCGACAGCGGCACCCGGCGCATACTGCGCTCAAACACGCCGCTGAAGCCGACGATGGCGGTCAGCGCCGCGACCAGCACGAACGCGCCGATGGCGTCCGACAGCGGCACGCCGGCACTGCTGGCGACCAGCATCGCCGCGCCCGGCGTAGACCACGCGGTGACGATCGGTATGCGCCAGCGCAGCGACAGGCCGATGCACGTGACGCCCATGCCGATGCCCAGCGCCCACAGCCACGATGCGGTTTGCGCGTCCGACGCGCCCATCGCCCGTGCGGCCTGGATCACGATCACCGCCGAGCTGGTAAAGCCGACCAGCACGGTGACGAAGCCCGCCGCGACCGACGACGGCGCGATGTCGCGCAGCCATGACGTTCGGTGGGCAGGCGTTGTGGTGCTCATTGCCCTGCGGGAATCAGCCACAGCAGAGCAGCACCAACCACGAAGCGATAGACCGCAAACGCGGTAAAGCGATGGCTCTGGATATAGCGCAGCAGCCACTTCACCGCGATGAAGGCAGTGATGGCCGAAGCGACGAACGCGACCGCAAGCGCAGCCCAGTTTTCGTTGCCAGCGCCGCCGTCCTTGAATACCCCAAGTAGCTCATACGCAGTTGCGGCGAACATCGTCGGAATACCGACCAGAAACGCGAACTCGGTGGCAGCGACGCGGCTTGTCGTACCCGCAAGCAGGGCAACGAAGATCGTCGCGCCCGAACGCGAAGTGCCGGGAAACACGCCTGCGATCACTTGGGCGATGCCGACCAGAATCGCGACCGTCCAGCTGATCGATGTGCGTTCGCCAAGCGTGCCCGCGCGCTTGGCCGCGAAGTGTTCGGCCACCAGCATCCAAGCGCCGCCGATGATCAGCGCCCAAGCGATGGGCCGGACTTCATCGGGCAATTCCCAGCCCAGTTTCTTGACCAGCAGACCGCCGACCGCAGTGACGCCGAACGCGACGCTGAGCTTGACCGCATAGTCGAAGTTCTCCCGCTGACGCAGCCCCATCAGCAAGCCCCACAGCCGCTGCCGGTAGATCGCAACCACGGCAAGGATCGCGCCGGCCTGGATCGACACATTGAACAGATCGCTGCGGTGGCCCAGCCAGCGTTCTGCGATCAGCAGATGCCCGGTGCTGGAGATCGGCAAAAACTCGGTGATGCCTTCGATGATGCCGAGCAACAGCGCGGAGAGCAGGTCGGTCATGCGGACGTTCGTGGATAAAAAAACAAAGTGTAACGGTGAAGCCATCCGGTAGAGCGTCGCGCAGGCGGAAGACCGCCGGCTTCAAAACGCCGGCTTCAAAACGCCGATACCCCCGGACGACCGGGGGTATCGGGAAAACCTATCCGATGGACGTGATGATGCTCAGTAGAGCCGGCCCGTCCAAGTGCTCCAAAGCGCTTGGCCAACATGGTTGTAAATCACCACGTTGCCGTCGTTCTGCACCGTCAGGTAAGCGCCGTTATTGCCGTAGGTGCCGGTGTACCAAACCGGCTGGCCTGCGCCGTTGTAAACCACCAGATGGCCGTCGGTCTGCATGTGCAGCGTATGACCGCTGCCGAAGACGCTGTTGTACCAGATGGCGCCCACGCCGGCCTGATACTGCACCAGATGGCCGTCGCTTTGGATGACCAAGGTGAAGCGTCCATCGCAGGAAGTCACCGAACCGCCGGTGGCCAGCACGCGCCCGGCGTTCATGCGGCCGCAGGTCGGTACCGTTTGCAGCACCAGGCCGTAGGCGTTGAGGATGGGCTGCACCGGCTGATGGAAGGTGACGGGCGTGGCGATCGAGCAGTTTTCGTTGGTCGAAGCATTCAACTGGCCGCCGGAAGCGACGCCCTGCGCTTCGCCGCCGGGAGTGACGAATGAACCGCCGGAATCGCCGCCGCCGACGCATGCGGTGGACTGCACCAGGCCAAACGTCGCGCCCGCGCTGTAGTTGACGGTGACGTTCTTGGCTGTGACGGTGCCGCAGCGATAGCCGGTGCGTGCGCCCGAGCGGCAGATCGCACCGCCGACGGGCGTTTCGAGGTTGCCGATCACGCTGACCGTGCCGTTGGCGTAATTGTTGACGACGGGCTGGATTGCCCACGATGCGCTGGTGTTGCGCACCCACGCGAAATCGTTGCCCGGGAAGGTAGAACCGGCAACATTGCCGATCGCTACGCCGTTGCTGCCACTGACCGCCGTGCCGGCGGTGCCGCAGTGGCCGGCGGTGACGAAGCCGGTATTGCCGCCCTGCGTGACCGAGAAACCGATCGAACACCAGCTGTTGGGCACGTTGTAACGGTCGCCGCCGCGGATGTCATACGCGGGCTGTGGCCGTTGTTTTGAGGTTTCGAAGCGCACCAGCGCTGCATCGGCGCCGCTACCTGCGACGAAATCGACTGCTGCAGAGGTTGCGTTCGGTGCGGTAGTGACCACCACGCTGTTGCTGGGCAGATCGATCCGCCATGCGTAGATGCCCGGATTGACAGGACGAAGTACGCCAATGCTTCGCGTGGTCTTTGCGCGGTTCAACTGCGACATGGATGTTTCCAGCTGCGCCAGGCTGTGACGAACGACCCGCGTTTGCGCACCAAGTTTCTGAGCTTTCGCGGTTTGCATCGGCTGCGTGGTGGCCACCACAAACTGGAATGTGCCGGCCGCATCGCGCTCCAGCCAGCTGCCGGCATAACCTGCGCCCAGTGTGCGCTGCGCCTCGGCCTGCTTGCGTGTCGCCAGACGTTCGGTGTCGAGATAACGGGGTAGTTCGCCTGCGCTTAGGCCAAGATCGCGCTGCAGTGCTTGACGCATCGCTGTGGAGGCGGACAGGTTCGCATCTTGTGCGAACGCGGGTGCGGCGAGCAATGTGCTCACTGCGAACGCGAGCCCAAGCATGGCGGGACGTGGGGAACGGATAGAGTAAGGACGTTGGATACTGCGCATAAGACACTCCAATGTGTCGAACGGGATACAGTCCGCGCGGTGCGCGAACCGGCCCGCGGCGGATCCCCTGCGCATGGTTGCGATGCCGCAGCCTGCCCGCAGTCCATCGCGTAGCAAACCGACGTTAACATCGGCCGATGACAGGATGTTGCAGCCGCATATTGATCGATGGGGCAGGTTCAGTAGGGCTGTCCAAGCCGAAAAAATACTGCTTCCTGTCCTTGTTCAGCCAGCCCAAGTCCGAAATAGATCGGCCCGATCGGCGTATCCAGCGCGGTGTAGATGCTGCCGCCGAAAATCGTCCGGTCGAATGCTGCCGTTTCTCCGCGGCGCCAGATTTGCCCCGCTTCCAACGAGCCACCCACGAACAGCGGGTACTGCAGCAGCTGCGCCAGCGGATAGTTGAACTGCAGCGTGCCCAGCGCCGAACCGCTGCCGCGCAGCGTGTCGATGCCGTAACCGGACAGCCGGAACGGGCCGCCCAGCAGCGCCACGTCTTCGTAGGCGTTGCCGCGATGGTCCTGCGTCTGCGCGCCCAGCTGCCAGCGCCCGCCCCATGCGGTGAATGCGTACGAGGCCCGCGCGCGGCTGGTGAAGCCTTCGCTGTCTGCGGCGAGGATCGGCAGATAGCGCGTGTGCCGTGCCTGCACATACCAGCCGTTGCCGGGAAATTCGGCGTCGTCCTGGGTGTCCAGCGTGAAGTCGACGTCAACGCCAGCGCTGACCGTGGTGCGCGGAATGCCGGTAGGCAGCGAATCGGTGCGCAGGTCGAAATGGTTGTGGCGCACGAAAGGTGCCGCCGACATGTCGCCCCAGTCGGAAAGATTCAGGCCCAGTCCGGCGCGTGCCTCCCAGCGGCTGTAGCGGTAATCGCCGCCGGCATTGTTGTCGTCGATCAACGATTCGTTCTCGCCGATCCATTCCAGCGCGGGCCGCACGAAAGCGATCCGGCGCAGCCCCAGCGGCTGGTTCCATTCGGCGAACGCGCGGTTGCGGTCGCCCAGCCGAGCTTCCAGCAACAGGTCGCCGCCGAAGCGGTTGAGTTCGCGTTTGCCGTAGCGTGCGCCGATCTGATAGTCGCCCTGGCCTTCGAAATCATCCTGCATGAACAGCCCGAACTTCAGCGTGCCGTCCTCTTCCCAGCGCCGGCTGCGGGCGACATACGTCAGCACGGTCTTGCCGTCGGCGTCGCTGTCGACGGTGTAATAAGCCCGCGAGAATTGGCCCAGGCCGTACAGCCGGCTCAGGTTCTGTTCGATCTTCTTCGGGTCCACCATGTCGCCGGGCTGCGTGTCGAGAAACGTCCGCAGCGCCTCGTCGTTCATTCCCGAGGTATTGACCAGCTCGACGCGATCGACCAGGCCAATCGGCCGCAAACGCGCCACCCGCGCTTCGCGCCAGGCGGTGTAGCGCTCGGGCGCCACGCGCATCGCCTGCAGCTGCGGCAGCGCCGTGATCGCCGCCTGCTCGCCAAGCGCGATGCCCTGATCCAGACCCCCAGTGAAGTCGGCGGAGCTCAGATCGCCCAGTGCGGGAATGATCAGCACATCGCCAGCGCCCAGCCGTTCGCGCTGATGTGTGGTTTCTTTC
>JAYVSK010000009.1:0-1965 GCA_043775395.1 Lysobacter sp.
CATCCAGTACACCGATGCGGTGAAGCTGCTGCAGAACGCGAAGCAGACGTTCGACTTCCCGGTCGAATGGGGCCTGGACCTGCAGACCGAACACGAGCGTTGGCTGACCGAAACCCACGTCGGCCGCCCGGTGGTGGTGATGAACTACCCCGAGCACATCAAATCGTTCTATATGCGCCTCAACGACGACGGTAAAACGGTGGCCGCGATGGACGTGCTGGCGCCCGGCATCGGCGAAATCATCGGCGGCTCGCAGCGCGAGGAACGTCTTGACGTGCTGGATGCGCGCATCGCGCAGTTCGGCCTGGATCAGTCGCTCTATGGCTGGTACCGCGACTTCCGCCGTTACGGCACTGTGCCGCACGCCGGTTTCGGCCTCGGTTTCGAGCGTCTGGTCGTTTACGTTTGCGGCCTGAGCAATATCCGCGATGCGATTCCGTTCCCGCGCGCGCCGGGACATGCGGAATTTTGATGCGCCGCTTTTTGGAAGCGGCTTCTGTGGAAGCGGCGGGAGCGGCGATCGTCCGCCCGATATGTCCATCAACCATCGCGGCTCCCGCCGCTCCCACAGTGAGATAGACCACCTGCCATGATTCTGTTTCTCGCCCTTGTTTTCCTGGCGTTGGCGATCGCCGGCGCAAGCGCCTTCGTAATCTTCTGGCCGCTTGCGCTGGTGCATATGCGCGATCGCCAGCCGGCGATGCTCGCCGGATTGTCTTCGCCGGCGTTCATTCATCCCGCTACGCTTTGGTGGCTGATCGATGGCGGCTACCGTACCGCCAAGGACCGCAATCTGGACGGCCTCGCAACGCCGGCACGGCTGTCGCTGATGACGATTCTCTTCGGGCTGTTGATGGCTGGCACCTTGTGGCTATGGTCAACGGCGTATCCATGAACCTCGACAGCGACACCTCTTCCAGCGGCAGCATGGATCAATCCTGGTGGCTTGCGACACTGGGCCGCACCATCGTCTGGGCGCGCCTGCGTATCCGCGAGGCCGGCACCGCCGAAGTTTTCGACAGCGACGGCAATATTCTTGCCTACGACAGCGAGGACACCGCACGCGCGGCGCTGATGGACGCCGAGTTCATCACGCTGGACGGCTTGGACGAAGAAGACGCGCTGGAACGCGGTTTTTCGCTCGGCGAAATATCACCGCCGCAGGCCGAACACGACGATCAACTGCGCGCGCTCATGATCCAGACCTTGGGTGCGCGGGCCTGAACACCGGCGCGACCACGACATGTACCTGCCATCCGCTTTTGCAGAAACCGATCTGGTCAAACTCGATGCGCTGATCGACGCGCATCCGTTCGTAACCCTGATCAGCGTCGATGCCGAAGGCGCGCCCTTCGTCAGCCATTTGCCGGTGCTGTGCAGCCGCAATGGCGATGCGGTGCTGATCGAAGGCCATTGGGCGCGGCCGAACCCGCAGGCGCAACACGACAGCGCTGTGCTGATGATCGTCCATGGACCCGACGCCTACGTCTCGCCGGGTGTCTACCCGGACAAAGAAGCTGCGGCGCGCGTACCGACCTGGAATTACGCGGTCGCGCATCTGCATGGCCGCCTCGATGTTTTTGAAGATGAGTCCGCGCTGGGCGATCTGGTCGACCGCCTCAGCCAGCGCTTCGAGGCGACGGTCGGCCAGGACTGGCGGTTCGAGATGTCGCGCGACGACCACCGCAGCCAGCTGCGCGGAATCGTCGGCTTCCGCTTTGTGCCGGCCCGCATCGCGCTGAAATTCAAGCTCAACCAGAATCATCCCGCCGCAAACCGGCGGGCGGTTTACGAGCACATGGCCGCGCGCGACGATACCGGCGCGCAAGCGATTGCCGCGCTCATGCATGCCAGCGACACTGGCCGCAGCGACTGACCCGAACAGGAACCGACACGACCATGGATCTGAACCTCAGCGGCAAACATGCGCTGGTCTGCGGCGCCTCCGAAGGCATCGGCCGGGCC
>JAYVSK010000010.1:0-2367 GCA_043775395.1 Lysobacter sp.
TACCCGACCGTGCAGCGGTGCGCGGACCGTTCAGACAGCGGCAAGCGCCTTCAGAGCGGCGGCAGCGGTATGGAACGAGCCGAACACCAGAATCCGAGCCCCGGGAACGGCTTCACGACGCACGGCGGTCAACGCTTCGGCGATGGTGGCGTGTCGGCGGCCGTCCGCAGCAGCCGTGCCGGCAAGCCGTTCGGCGAACCCATTCACGGTGATCCCGCGCGGCCCTGCGTCCTCCAGCCCGGCCAGCCACCACCGGTCGACCCGGTCCGCCAGAGCTTCGACCACGCCGCAGATATCCTTGTCGCCCAGCGCCGCGAACAGCGCATGGGTGGAGCCGAAAACCGGCGATGCGTCCAGCCATGCGGCCAAGGCACGCGCGGCCTGCGGGTTGTGCCCGACATCGACCACGATCTCGACGCCGTCGCGCATGAAACGCTGCAACCGCGCCGCGACGCGCGCGTTACGCACACCGTCGACGAATGCGGCATTGGGCAGATCCACCGGCAGCGCCCGCAGCGCGGCGATGGCCACGGCAGCATTGCGCAGCTGCGCGGGCGCGGCCAATGCCGGCATCGGCAGCTCCAGTTCGCAGCCGATCTCTCGCCAGCGCCAACGCGTGCTGTCGTTATCGATACGTTCGAAAAAGAAATCGCAGCCGATCCGTACCGCCGATGCGCCGATAGCGTAGGCGTGACCCAGCACGCTTGAGGGGGGATCGTCATCTCCCAAAACAAGCGGCTTCCATGCGCGGGCGATGCCGGCTTTCTCGAAACCGATTTTCTCGACGGTGTCGCCGAGCCAGTCCTGATGATCAAGATCGACGGTGGTGATCACCGCGACATCGGGGTCGACGCTATTCACCGCGTCCAGGCGACCGCCCAGCCCGACTTCCAGAATGGCGAGATCCAGATCGCTGCGCGCGAACAGCCAGAGCGCAGCAAGCGTACCGTATTCGAAATAGGTCAACACGGTGTCGCCGCGTGCCGCTTCCACTGCGTCGAAAGCTTCCGCCAGAACAATATCGTCGGCGTCGTTGCCGTCGACGCGCACGCGTTCGTTGTAGCGCAGCAAATGCGGCGAGGTATAAGCACCGACGCGCCAGCCGGCAGCGCGCGCGATCGCTTCGACAAATGCCACCGTGGAGCCCTTGCCGTTGGTGCCGCCAACGGTGATCACCAAACGCGCCGGCTTGGGTAAAGCCATATGCGCGGCAACGGTGCGCACGCGCTCCAGGCCCATTGCAATCGTTTTCGGATGCTGGCGTTCGATGTAGACCAGCCAGTCTGAGAGAGTGCGTATTGTCATGCGGCTATTATCGCCGTGCCCTGCCCCTGCGGCCATCTTGAGAGCACGCCACATGAACATCGTGATGTCGACTTCAACGCCGATCCTCGGCTCGATGCGCTTCGGCGACTGGGGCGCGAAGCTGTCGCCGCAGGCCGTGGCCGATCTGCTGGAAGCCGCGCTGGGCCTGGGCATCGACACGCTGGATCTGGCCGATATCTACGGCGGTCATACCACCAATGCGCTGGTGGGCGCCGCGTTGGCGTTGCGACCGGGTCTGCGTGCGCGGCTGAAGCTTATCGCCAAGATCGGCATCATGATGACCGGCAGCCCGAACAACCCGCACGGCGTGCAGCATTACGATCTGTCGGTCGAGCATTTACAGGCCGCGCTCAACGACACGTTGATCGCACTCGATACCGATCATGTCGAAACGCTGATGCTGCATCGCTTCGACCCGCATCTCGAACCCACGGCCATCGCCGACTGGATCCGCGGCGAACAACGCGGAGGCCGCCTCGGCACGTTCGGCGTTTCGAATTTCGACGCGCATGCGCTGGGGTTGTTCGACGACCATCTGCCGGTGATCGCGAATCAGATCGAACTGTCGCTCGCCAACAGCGGCGTGATCGAGGACGGCACGCACAGCGCAACCCGCGCGCGCGGCGCCGAAATACAAGCATGGTCGCCGCTCGGCGGCGGCGATCTGCTCAACCCGCATTCGCAGATCGGCAGTCGCATGCATGAGCGTCTTCAGGCGATCAGCAATGAAATCGGACTCGATCCCGCATCGCTGCTGCTGCGCTGGGTGGCTTCGCTGCCAGCGACGCGCGTAATTGTAGGCAGCACTAAAATCGAACGCCTTCGTGACGCCGTGCATGCGTGCGCGGAGCCGCTGCCGCGCGATGCGTGGTATGCGCTGTGGGAGGCTGCGCGCGGCAAAGCAGTGCCATGAATACCAGGCTGATAACACACATTTTTGAACGCAAGAGCCAGTGTCGGAAATAATAAACAAACGCCCCGAAAAAAACGGGGCGTTTGCACCTTCACCTATACAACATGATTTTACAGCTGCAAGGTCAA
>JAYVSK010000011.1:0-18039 GCA_043775395.1 Lysobacter sp.
GGCACTTGGTGCAGCGGGGCACTGCCTGATCTGAACATACAACTGAATGTTTCATATATTCTTCAGTGGAACCTGTTACGGCTGATACCGCCTACGCACGGATAGATAGCGATGATAGAAAGATCACATGTGCCAACAATTAGCAGCCATCCGTCGCATGATTTGCAGCTGCTGCGTGAGCTTGCCATGATCAACGCACGCACCGTGCAGGCACTCGGCCCGCTGCCGCCGGGTGGGTTGCCGGTGGCGGTCAAACGCAAACCCGATCTGCCGCGCCCCGCACCACCGCACGCGTCAGCGAATACCGAAACAGAAGAGGATGAGACGATGAGAGGGAACGCAATCACCGCGACCGTTGCATTGGCGATCGCCGGCACGCTGGCCGCATGTGCGGCAGAGCCATCACCGCCGATGGACAGCTTGCCTGCATCGACATCCATATCGCAGTCGGCAGCGATTGAAGTGCAGGCAGACACATCGCCGGCGGTGGTGCAGACGCCCGAAGCCGCTGGCCCTGAAACAGCCGTTGCGAGCGAACAGGCAGAGCCTGTGCGCGGCCCGCCGATTCCCGCTGCGCAATTACGTCGGCAGATCCTTGACCTGATCGGCAGCTTTCAAACGCTTCAAGATCTTGAGCGGGCGCATGTGGAAAAAACGATGGGCATCCGCATGCTCAAGACTCCGGATATGCGTGAAGGTTATGGCTACGATGGGCGCACCACAGAGGGATGGGAATACGGTTTTTCAGTCGACCGGTTGCACAAAATGAACGAACCGCCGACGATCATCATCGGCCTAAGCAATGGCTTAGAACCGTGGACTGATCAAAAGCCGACGTATTGCACGCTGAATTTTGAAGAGATTGCCAAAGAGCTTATGGCGTTGGGATATGAAAGGGGTGCACGGCTACGTCAGACAGCAGGCAAGCCATCATGGGCGTTCTACAAAGAACTTCCGGCACGTAATTTAGGCTTTGGTGTAGATGCATACATTTACACACTTGAAGATGGAAGCGAATCCGGTGTGTCCTGCGTGAGATCGTTCCGTATTGATGGAGATCCCCTGCATGAGTAAGCTGCCCCCACACCTGCAAAACCTTACAGATGAGCTGGCAGCAGACAAAAATTCCGACATTGAGGAATCTATCGCCACTTCGCCTCTTTTGAGGCAATTGATGACCCAGGCAGTTGAAGCAGGTCAACTCAAACATATCCGACTGACTCCACCGGGTGCCAACGAGGGCGGGCACTACGATGATCTACGTAACGCGATCTATATCAATCCTGGCACCTTCACTGACTATAAGAAGGACCGCGATAGAATCGATGTACTCACCAGCACCCTCGGCCACGAAACCGGTCACGCGCTCAATGCGAAAGCATCGGAGAAGACCGGCTATTTCGTAACAGCGCAAATCACTGACGAGATCCGTGCAGCCGGAACAAACGGTGCGGTCGATTTGACACCATATTTCGCGATGCACCAGCGCTCTGCGCGAACCGATGAAGCCACGGCTGAAATGCACGGCTGGGATGCGCTGAACAGCAGGATTGCGTTTCTCAACGGAGGTGTGGTGTCGCGCGAAGAAATGCTCAAGCGTGCAATGCCGACAACACAGTGCGTGACTGGATCCGACAATCATCCTCAGCTCGCCTCCGGCATCATCCTCGACGCCGACATGTCGATGTCCAACACCCGCCTGCCCAAAGCAGGGCCCATCAATCTGGAGCCCGTGGCAGTTTGCCATTTCGACCAATCGGCCAGCACCCTCGGCTCGGGCGGCAAGGCCAACTACGCCAATTACTACGGCGCTTATCTGATCCAGATGATCGGGCAGGACACTTCGGCGTGGGTCAATCCGCCCACGATCAAGCTGGATATGAACGCGTTGGGGCTGCGCAAAGACCAGCTGGAAAGCACTGGCCTGAACCTGGGCGGGCAGTCGATGCATGTTGTGGATATCAGCAATGGTGGCTACAAACCCGTAGTGGTGCGGCACTCGGGCAGCGGCGTCAAAGGCGCGCCTGAAGAGGATATGCAGGCCGAACAAAGGCCCGCACCGGCGCTGATGTCCGAACCGGGCCACCCTGCGAATCATCTCTGGCTGCAGGCGCGCAGCGCGATGGCCGACCTGATGATCGACACCCCGATGAGCAGACACGAACGCGAGTGCGGAACCGCCAGCGTCGTGGCCGGTGCCCTGTGCGCAGAGGGCTGGAATATTTCGCGGATCGACCGGATCGATCCCAGCACTCACATCGATCCTCAGACGGGTCGGCCGCAATACCTGATTCCCGGGCAGGGCAATCCAACCTCAGAGTGGTACACACGTGCGCCGGTCGATTTTGCACTGGCCGTGAGCACGCCAGTGGAGCAATCGTCAGACGTAGCGAAGACCGCGCTGCAGACGCGCGAACTGGCGCTGCTGCAGGAACAGCAGCTAGCGCTGACCAAGCAGCAGGAAGCGCCCGCAGGCCCGGTGATGCGGATCGGTGCGCGCACTGTCAGCCCGTCAAGCAATGCTGGCAGTGAGGGTGGCGGCGGCGGATAAAACCGGCAGCGCTCACCACCCGAACAGTTTGAAATACACCGGCGAGAGGTTCTGGCCGCCGTCGATACGACCGTCGCCGTTGCGGTCCTGCAGGTAATAGGCCGGGCCGCGTTTGGGCTGCACCTTCACCACCCACAGCTGGCCGGCCACCCGGTATTCGGTGATCTCGTCGCCGTTGGGCTGGACCTTGATCGCGGCGACCGCATCGGACGGAATCTCTGCAGTAGCTTGCGCGCCGCCAGCAGTAGAACCACCGGTAGTACCGCAGGCAGTGAGTGCAAGCAGCACGGGCAGCATGAACAGATGGCAGCAGCGCATCACGGTCTCCTATCGACGGGGGAAGGTCGATTATGCGCTGGGGGCGGTGATCCGCCCGTGCCCGTGGGGATGATCCGGACCTTCCGGGCGCGGGAGTAGAATCCGCCCATGACACGACTCGTACTGATCGACGGTTCTTCCTACCTCTACCGCGCGTTCCACGCGCTGCCGCCGCTGAGCAATGCGCAGGGCGAGCCCACTGGCGCGCTGTTCGGCATCGTCAACATGCTGCGCGGGCACATCAAGGAGAAACCGGAGTACATCGCCTTTGTAGTCGATGCCTCCGGCCCGACCTTCCGCGACGATCTGGACCCGCAGTACAAGGCCCATCGCCCGCCGATGCCCGATGACCTGCGGGCACAGATCGAGCCGATGATACAGATCGTCGAAGCCTTGGGTCTGCCGATTCTGCGCGTGCCGGACGTAGAGGCCGACGACGTGATCGGCACGCTGGCGGTACAGGGCGCTGCCGAAGGTCTTACCGTCACCATCTCCACCAGCGACAAGGATTTCGCACAGCTGGTGCGCCCGGGTCTGGCATTGGTGAATACGATGAGCGGCAGCCGACTGGACAGCGATGCGGCGGTGATGGAGAAGTTCGGCGTACGCGCGGAGCAGATCATCGATTTTCTGTCGCTGATGGGCGACAGCGTCGACAACATTCCCGGCGTCGACAAATGCGGGCCGAAAACCGCGGCGAAATGGCTGGCCGAATACGGCACGCTGGAGAACGTCATCGCCCATGCCGATGCCATCAAAGGCAAAATCGGCGAAAACCTGCGCACGGCGCTGCCGCGGCTGCCGCTGAACCGGCAGCTGACCACGATCAAACTCGATGTCGCGCTGGACGGTGGACCAACCACGCTCGCACTGCGCGAACCGCACGTCGACGAGCTGCGCGTGCTGTACGCGCGTTATGGTTTCAGCCATGCGCTGAAAGAACTGGGCGGTGGCGACCCGACCGCAAGCGCATCGGCCGAGTTGGCGGGCCTGCGCAACACGGCCGGCGGCTATGCGCGCAGCGCAACGACAGAAGCAGCGTCGCTGGATCCGGCGCTTGCTGCGAAAGGCAGCTACGACTGCGTACACACCCGCGAACAGCGCGACGCGTGGATCGCGAAACTCAACGCCGCAGCCGAATTCGCGTTCGATACCGAAACCGATGCGCTCGACGCAATGCAGGCAAATCTGGTTGGTCTGAGCTTCTGCATCGAACCGGGCAACGGCTGCTACATCCCGCTCGGCCACACCTATCCCGGCGCGCCGGTGCAGTTGGATCTGCGTGAAACCCTCAACGCGCTGCGACCGCTGCTGGAAAGCAAACAACACCGCAAGCTCGGCCAGCATGGCAAATACGATATCCACGTGCTGCGCCGTCACGGTGTGAACATCGACGGCTATGCCGACGACACGATGCTGGAAAGCTTCATTTGGAACTCCAGCGCCACCCGCCACGACATGGACTCGCTGGCCAAACGCTATCTGGGCTACGACACCATCAAATTCGAGGACGTGGCCGGCAAAGGCGCGAAGCAGATTTCGTTCTCGGAGGTCGCGATCGACGACGCTACCACCTATGCCGCCGAAGACGCCGATATCACCCTGCGCCTGCACCGCGTGCTGTCGGCGAAACTGGCGACTATTCCTGCGCTGGAACAGGTCTATCGCGAGATCGAAATTCCACTGGTGCCGGTGCTGGCACGCATAGAGGCCAACGGCATTCTGATCGACGCTAACGAACTGCGCGGACAAAGCGCCGACCTGTCGCGGCGGATGCTTGCTGCGCAGCAGAAGGCCACCGAACTCGCAGGCCGCACGTTCAATCTGGATTCGCCCAAGCAGCTGCAGGCGCTGCTGTTCGACGAACTGAAACTGCCGGCGCTGGTGAAAACACCCACCGGGCAACCATCGACGAACGAAGAAGCGCTGGAAGCGATCGCCGACCAGCACGAACTGCCGCGGATCATTCTGGAATACCGCAGTCTGGCGAAACTGCGCAGTACCTACACCGACAAGCTGCCGGAGATGATCAATCCCGACACCGGCCGCGTACACACCAGCTACCACCAGGCCGGCGCCGCCACCGGGCGGCTGTCATCTTCCGACCCGAATCTACAGAACATCCCGATCCGCACCGAAGACGGCCGCCGTATTCGCAAGGCCTTCATCGCGCCGCCGGGGCGCAAACTGGTGGCCTGCGATTACTCGCAGATCGAACTGCGGATCATGGCGCATCTGTCAGAAGATCCGGCGCTGCTCGGCGCGTTCGCGTCGGGCGCCGACATCCACCGCGCCACCGCGGCGGAAGTGTTCGGAAAAACGCTTGAGGACGTGAGCGGCAACGAACGCCGCGCCGCCAAGGCCATCAACTTCGGTCTGATGTACGGCATGAGCGCGTTCGGTCTGGCGAAGCAGCTGGCCATCGGTCGGGGCGAAGCGCAGGACTATATCGCGCTGTACTTCAACCGCTACCCTGGCGTGCGCGAGTTCATGGACCGCACCCGTCTTTCGGCGAAGGACAACGGTTATGTCGAAACCGTGTTTGGCCGCCGGCTGTATCTGGAGAACATCAGCCACCGCAATCAGGGGCTACGCGCAGGCGCCGAACGCGCCGCCATCAACGCACCGATGCAGGGCACCGCTGCGGACATCATCAAGCGCGCGATGATCGACATCGACAGCTGGATAGCCGGCCATGACGAGAAGGCCAGGATGCTGCTGCAGGTGCACGACGAACTGGTGTTCGAGTGCGACGTTGACTTCGTCGACACTCTTGTGCACGAGGCGAAGACGCGGATGGCCGCCGCCGCTGAATTGCGGGTGCCGCTGGTGATCGATACAGGCGTCGGCGACAACTGGGACCAAGCGCATTGAGCACTGCCGTCTCAATGCGAAAATGCTGCCGTTCCTGCAAGTTCAGACAGGTTTTCAGCAAAGCATTGTGCGAAACTGAACGTCTGTTGCACAGGCCGTGAATCGATCCTGAATCCTGGGCTTTATTCACCGCAGTTTTTACGAACTCTCTACATCCCGCATGGTCAACTTACCTGCGACGGATGCAACGTCTGTCGCAGACCAGCCCCTCTCCCCTAGGGTCTGGTCGCCGGAACGCAAGACTCTCCCCAAGTCCCGTTCCATGCCCCGCCGGTTCCCCCACCTGCGGGGCTTTTTATTTTCCGGCGCCGGAAGGACACTGGCGGATGTTCTTCTCACGGTATTTGTCTATGTCGGATCTATTCCAGCTGTCCGCACCCTGGTGGCAGTTCGCGCTGCGCGCGGTTGCGGTGTATGTCCTGGTGATGCTGTTGGTGCGGCTGTCGGGCAAACGCGCGGTGGGCCAGTTCACGCCGTTCGATCTGGTGCTGCTGATCCTGATCGGCAACGCAGTGCAGAACGGCATGAACGGCGGCGACAATTCGCTGACCGCTGCGGTGATCCTGGCCGTCTGCCTGATCGTGCTGAACTATGGCGTAGCGTTCATCGCCGCGCGCAGTCCGCGCGCAAGGATCTTCATCGAAGGCAAGCCGGTGGAGCTTGCCCGCGATGGAAAAGTCTTTCGCGAGGTCCTCAAACGCGAGCTGGTGAGTAATGCCGATTTTCTTGAAGCGATACGCGAAACCGGATGCGATGACATCGGACGCATCCGCGTGGCAACGTTGGAAACCAACGGCCGCATCAGCATCGTGCTGGCCGATCACGAACCGCTTCCCCGGTAAAGCAGCCGTTTTTGTGGGAGGGCCTTCAGGCCCGATATTCGGGGCTGAAAGCCCTCCAACAGCAGCGGGTTGGTTTTCTACAACCCAATGGCTGGTCAGCCCGCTCTATCGGGAGCTTCTTTGACCCAACCAATCGCGCGACTTCAGGTATTCCTGCAATCGCGCCTCAGCGCTGCCGGTGGCCGGCGTGTAGCCGTATTCCCAGCGCGCCAGCGGCGGCAGACTCATCAGGATCGATTCGGTGCGCCCGCCGGACTGAAGCCCGAACAGCGTGCCGCGGTCCAACACCAGATTGAATTCGACGTAACGCCCGCGACGATACAGCTGGAACTGGCGCTCGCGTTCGCCGTACGGGATGTTTTTGCGGCGTTCGACGATAGGCAGATACGCATCCAGCACGCCGTCGCCCACCGCGCGCTGATACGCGAAGTCGCGCTCGAAATCTTCATGCAGATCATCGAAAAACAAACCGCCAACGCCGCGGGTTTCGTTGCGGTGCCTGAGGAAAAAATATTCGTCGCACCAGTGCTTGTGCGCGGCATAGCGGTCGTCGCCGCCGAACGGTGCGCACAGATCGCGCGCGGTGTGGTGCCAGTGGCGGACATCGTCATCGAACGGATAGAAGGGGGTCAAATCGAAACCGCCGCCGAACCACCACGCCACGGTTTCGCCGTCTCGGATCGCGCGGAAGTGGCGGACGTTCGCATGCGTGGTCGGCAAGTAAGGATTGCGCGGATGAAACACCAGCGACACCCCAACCGCACGCCACGACGCACCTGCCAGCTCCGGTCGCGCTGCAGTGGCCGATGTCGGCAGGGTCGTCCCGGAGACATCGGAGAAGCCGATACCGGCCTGCTCGAACACCGCACCGTCGCGCAGGATCCGCGTACGCCCGCCGCCGCCTTCGGCACGCTGCCACACGTCTTCGACGAACTTGGCTTGCCCGTCTGCGCCTTCGATCGCGGTGCAGATGCGGTCCTGCAGCCCGGTGAGGTAGTCGCGGACGCGGAGGAAGTTGGGGTCGATTGTGATCATCGTGGATGGCTCATATCGAAGCGGTGTGAAGGCAGGCCTTGGCCCGTGATTGCTGTCATTTGCGGCGGGAGCGGCGATCAGGCAATGTCAAATCTTCTTGTCGCGACTTGACCAATCTTCGGCTGTTGAAAGCCACTGCCCCTAACAATATTGATGAGATTTTCCTTCTCCACGCAAAGCGGGGAGCCCGGTCGTGTTTTCCTTCTCCCTGCAAAGCGGGGAGAAGGTGGCGCGCAGCGTCGGATGAGGGGCCAACGCAGCCGTAATGCATCGCGAAGAGCCCCCTCACCCGACCTGCGGCCACCCTCTCCCCGTGCGAGGCACGGGGAGAGGGGTACAGCTTTGGGCTTGCGCTATCACGCAGCCCCCCACAAAACCGTTAAAAAAGAGTCCATCACACCGGCTGCAGATTCGCATACGCCATCACCAGCCACTTGCTGCCTTCCTCTTCGAAATTCACCTGTACGCGCGCATGCGCGCCGCTGCCTTCGATATCGGTGACCACGCCGCTGCCGAATTTCGCATGGGTGACGTTCTGACCCAACCCCAGACCGGGACTTTCCTGCAGCGAGGCGTGGCCTCTGTTCTGTTGCCAGGCGTCGCGGCGCGCGTTGGGGTTGTACATCGGGCGCGCGACCTGGATCTTCGGCCGGATTTCGTGGAGCAGCGTTGCGGGAATCTCGCGCAGAAACCGCGACGGCAGACCATACATGTCCTGACCGTGCAGGCGCCGCGCTTCGGCGTAGGTGATCACCAGCTTCTGGCGCGCGCGGGTGATGCCGACGTAGGCCAGCCTGCGCTCTTCTTCCAGGCGCCCGGTCTCATCGACCGACTTGTTGTTGGGGAACAGGCCTTCTTCCATGCCGACCAGAAACACCAGCGGAAATTCCAGACCCTTGGCGCTGTGCAGGGTCATCAGCTGCACCCCGTCTTCGCCGGCCTGGGTCTGGCCCTCGCCCGCTTCCAGCGCAGCATAGGCGAGAAATGCGACCAGTTCGGGCAATGCGGCCTGCTCCTCGTCGTCGCCTTTCACGAAGCGCGAGGCCACCGACACCAGTTCGTCGAGGTTGTCGGTGCGCGAATCCAGCGAGCCTTTCGACAGCGCGGCGTAATGTTCGCGCAGTGCGGAGCGTGCCAGCACGTGATCGATCTTGTCTTTCAGCGGCAGATCGGCCGACTCCTCGCCAATGCTGTCGATCATCGCCTCAAACATCGCAAGCGCATTCCGTGCGCGCCCCGGCAGTGCGTCGCCTCTGGACACCAGCGCGGCGGCTTTCCACAGCGACAGGCTGTGGGCGCGCGCGTAGCGGCGCACTTCGTCGAGGGTGCGTTCGCCGATCCCGCGCGTGGGCGTGTTGACCGCGCGCTCGAACGCCGCGTCGTCGTCACGGTTGGCGATCAAGCGCATGTAAGCCAGCGTGTCCTTGATTTCAGCGCGCTCGAAAAAGCGCATGCCGCCGTAAACGCGGAATGGAATCTGTTCGCCCAGCAGCGTTTCCTCGAACGCACGCGACTGCGCGTTACTGCGGTAGAGAATCGCGGTTTCGCCATGGCTGCCGCCATCGTTCACCCAGGCGCGGATGCGTTCGATCACGAATCGCGCTTCGTCGATTTCGTTGTACGCGGAATACAGATCGATCGCCTCGCCTTCGCCGCTGTCGGTCCACAGCTGTTTGCCCAACCGCGACGGGTTGTGCGCAATCACTGCGTTGGCGGCGCTGAGGATGTTGGCGCTGGAGCGGTAGTTCTGTTCCAGACGGATGGTGCGTGCGCCGGGGAAATCGTGCAGAAACCGCTGTACGTTTTCGACTTTCGCGCCGCGCCAGCCGTAGATGGCCTGATCGTCGTCGCCCACGGTGAACACCTGGCTGGTGTCGCCTGCAAGCAGCCGGATAAATGCGTACTGCAGGCTGTTGGTGTCCTGGAATTCGTCGACCAGCAGCTGCTGGAAACGATGGCGGTAATGGGTGAGCAATGCGGGGTTGTCGCGCAGCACTTCGTGCGCGCGTAGCAGAATCTCGGCGAAATCAACCAGCCCCGACTGTTCGCAGCGCTGCTGATACAACGTGTAGGCGCGCAGCATCACGCTGGCCCATTCGTCCTTGTCGGGCTGGATGTGCTGCGGCCTTCTGCCTTCGTCCTTCTGCGCGTTGATCCACCACACGATCTGGCGCGGCGGGAAGCGCGCTTCGTCCAATTCCAGCGCCTGGACCACGCGCTTGACCAGCCGCAGCTGGTCGTCGCTGTCGAGAATCTGGAAGGCTTCCGGCAGCTTCGCGTCCTGCCAATGCAGCCGCAGCAGGCGGTGCGCAAGGCCGTGGAAGGTGCCGATCCACATGCCGCGGCTGCCGCCGGGCAGCAGCGATTCGGCGCGATGGCGCATTTCGCCAGCGGCCTTGTTGGTAAACGTCACCGCGAAGATGCCGTGCATCGGCACGCCGTAGACCTCATGCAGCCAGGCGATGCGATGGGTCAGCACGCGGGTCTTGCCGGAGCCGGCGCCGGCGAGCACCAACATGTGCGAGGGCTCGGCGCTGACGGCCTCGCGTTGTGCGGCGTTGAGGCCGTCTAGCAGGTGGGAAACATCCATCCGCGCATTCTACGCGATGGGCCATACACGGCCCATGCATCCCACGGTAGCGCGGCGTAGCGGGTCAGTGATGCTCGCGCTTGGCTGCGCCGCCGGTCATGATCCGGTCGGTCCAGGCAATGCCGATCGCAGAAGCGATAAACAGCGCGTGGATGATCGCCTGCCACATCACGCCGGCGGACGTGATCGACGTGCACGGCTTGAACTTCTGGCCGGCCTCGATATATGGCTGCATCGCTTTCATCGCTTCGATGCCTTCCATCGTGCTGCACAGCGGCACGCCATCGGCCATGCCCACTTCGATAAAGCTCTTTAGCAGATGGATCGAGGAGATGCCGATGATCGCCATCGCCAGTTTGACCTTGAGCACGCTGGCGTTGACGTGGCTCAGCCACTCCGGCTGGTCGGGATGGCCGTCCAGGTTCATCCGCGAGACGAAGGTTTCGTAGCCGCCCACGATCACCATCATCAGCAGATTGGAAATCATCACCACGTCGATCAGGCCCAGCACGATCAGCATGATGTCCTGCTCGCTGAGCGTCGGCGTTTCGTGGATCAGGTGCCACAGCTCCTTGCCGAACAGCACCACGTACACGCCCTGCGCCACGATCAGGCCCAGATACAGCGGCAGCTGCAGCCAGCGCGAGGCGAAGATCAGACGGGATAAGGGATTGAGCGGCTTTTTGATGGTCTTGGACATGGGGACTCGGGCAGGCTCAGGCAGGATTAGGGCGGTCGACAGTCCGCACAGCCTAGCGGCGACAGGTGACAACGCCAAGCGCCGTCCGTTCCGGGCGATCACTGGCCCAGACGCCCGGACCGCGCTTTACACTGCGGTATCGCGCCTAAGTCCTCCCCAGCCCCGACCGAGTCGACGCCATGATCGAACTGCACTACTGGCCCACGCCCAACGGCCACAAGATCACCCTGCTGCTGGAAGAGCTGGTCGAAGCCGGCACGCCGCTGGCTTATGCGATCGAGCCGGTGAACATCGGCACCGGCGAGCAGTTCGCGCCGGCATTTCTGGCGATCGCGCCGAACAACCGCATGCCGGCGATCATCGACACCGCGCCGGCCGACGGCGGTGCGCCAGTGAGTGTGTTCGAGTCGGGCGCAATGTTGCTTTATCTGGCCGAAAAGACCGGGCGCTTCCTGCCTGCCGACCTGCGCGCGCGCACTGCGACGCTGGAGTGGGTGTTTTGGCAGATGGCGGGACTTGGCCCGATGACCGGCCAATACGGCCATTTCAACGTCTACGCGCCGGACAAGATTGCTTACGCGCTGGATCGCTATGCCCGCGAAGTGCACCGTCTGTTGAGTGTGCTGGACAAGCGCCTCACCGACCGCGCGTTTATCGTCGGCGACGATTACACCATCGCCGACATGGCGTGTTACCCGTGGATCGATCCGTACAAGACCGCGCCGATCGATCTTGAACCGTATCCCGAAGTCCGCCGCTGGCGCGACGCTATCGCCGCGCGCCCGGCAACCCAGCGCGCGTATGCGTGGACCAAGCAGATCAACCCCACCGCCGGTCAGCCGCTGAGCGAAGAACAGCGCAAGATTTTATTCGGACAAGGGGCTACATCATGATCCGCGCCGCCGCCATTGTTATCTTGAGCAGTCTCCTCACCATGCCGATCGCACACGCCGCCGACTCCGCCATTGGCACACTCACGCTGGAAGCCATTACCGGCGTTGCGCCGCTGTCCGGGCCGACGCTGCTGAAGCCGCAGATCGCGCCGGACGGTTCGCGCGTGACCTTTTTGCGCGGCAAAGACCGCGACCGCAATCGTCTTGATTTATGGGCGTTCGATGTCGCTACCGGCAAAGCCGCGCTGCTGGTGGATTCCAGCGATGTGCTGCCCGGCGAAGAAGTGCTGAGCGACGAAGAAAAGGCGCGGCGCGAACGCCAGCGCACCGCAGCGCTGTCGGGCATCGTCGATTATCAATGGTCTCCGGACGGCAAGACGTTACTGTTCCCACTCGGCGGCGAACTGTATCTGTATGACCTCAACGGCACTGGCAAAGCTGCGGTGCGCAAAGTCACGACCGGTCAGGGCTTCGCTACCGACCCGAAAGTCTCGCCGAAGGGCGGCTTCGTCAGTTTCATCCGTGCGCGCAATCTATGGGTGATCGATCTCGCTAACGGCGAAGAAATCCAGCTGACCAGCGACGGCAGCGACGTGATCGGCAACGGTATCGCAGAATTCGTGGCCGATGAAGAAATGGATCGCCACACCGGCTACTGGTGGGCGCCGGACGATTCCGCCATTGCTTTTACGCGCATCGACGAATCCGGCGTGCCGGTGCAGAAGCGTTACGAGGTGTATCCGGACCGCACCGACGTAGTGGAGCAGCGCTATCCGGCGGCGGGCGACACCAATGTGACCATCCAGCTTGCGACGATCGCACCGAAACGCGATGCAAAACCGCAGTGGATTGATCTGGGCAAGCACTCCGATATCTATCTCACCCGCGTCGACTGGCGCGACCCGCAGCATCTGACCTTCCAGCGCCAGTCGCGCGATCAGCGAATACTCGATTTGATCGAAGTCGCGCTTGCGTCCAACCAACAGCGCACGCTCATCACCGAAACCAGCAAGACCTGGGTGCCGCTGCACAGCGATCTGCGATTCCTGAAAGACGGCCGCTTTGTGTGGGCCAGCGAACGCAGCGGTTTTGAACATCTTTATCTCGCCAGCAACGACGGCACACAGCTTACCCAGCTCACCCGCGGCGACTGGCCGGTGGACGCGTTGCTGGCCGTCGACGAAGCCAAGGGTCTGGTTTATTTCAGCGCCGGCCGCGATACCGCAGGCCAAGCCGCGCCGCGCGAATCGCAGCTCCATGTGGTGCCGCTCACGGGCGGAGCTCTCCGCACACTCTCGACCAAACCCGGCATGCACAGCGCCAGCTTCGCGAAGAACGCCAGCGTTTATGTCGACAGTTGGTCAAGTGCAAGCTCGCGCACGCCGCCGCAGATCGCACTGCATCGCGCCGATGGTACGTTCGTAGCGAATCTCGTCGACAACGACCCGACAAAACCCGCGCATCCGTACGCGAAGTATCTCGACGCGCATCGTCCGGTCGAATTCGGCACGCTCACTGCGGCCGACGACAAGACGCCCCTGCACTACGGCTTGATCAAACCGGCCGATTTTGATCCTGCCAAACGCTACCCGGTGATGGTTTACGTCTACGGCGGCCCCGCAGCGCAGACCGCAACCGACAGCTGGCCCGGACGGGGCGATCATTTCTTCAACCAATATATGGCGCAGCAGGGCTATGTGGTGTTCACCCTCGACAACCGCGGCACACCGCGACGCGGCGCGGCGTTCGGCGGCGCGCTGTACGGCAAACAGGGCACGGTGGAGGTGGACGACCAGCGCCGGGGCGTGGCATGGCTGCGCGCGCAGCCGTGGGTGGATGGCGCACGTATCGGCGTGTACGGTTGGTCCAACGGCGGCTACATGACCCTGATGTTGCTGGGCAAAGCCGCCGATGATTACGCCTGCGGCGTGGCCGGCGCACCCGTGACCGACTGGGCGCTCTACGACACCCATTACACCGAGCGCTACATGGATCTGCCGGCAGCGAACGTCGACGGCTACCGCGAAGCCAGCGTGTTCACCCATGTCGGCGGCATCAAACCCAATGCCCTGCTGCTGATCCACGGCATGGCCGACGACAACGTACTGTTCAGCCATTCGACCAAATTGATGAGCGACCTGCAGAAGCGCGCAACGCCGTTCGAGTTGATGACCTATCCCGGCGCCAAACACGGCCTGCGCGGCGCGGATCTGCTGCATCGGTATCGGCTGACCGAGTCATTTTTTGCACGATGTCTCACACCTTGAGCACAGGCTTCCCCGTCTCACCCCGCGCCGGCTGGTGGCAGCGTCATTGGCGCTGGGCGGTGCCGCTGCTGTGCCTGTTCTGCTTGATTTTTTTCGCGGGCGCGATGCTGCTCTTGGTCTCTGGATTGTTCGGAATGATGCGTTCATCGGACGCCTACATCGATTCGATGCAGCGCATGCGGGAGAATCCACGGGTAGTCGAAGCGCTGGGCAAGCCAATCAAGCCGGGCTGGTATCTCAGCGGAGAAATGAACATCTCGGGCGCCTCAGGCGAAGCGAGTCTGCAGATCCCGATCTCCGGTCCGAAAGCTGAGGCGAACCTGTATGTAGAAGCCGAAAAATTGCCGGCCGCTGGACATATTCCACTCTGATCGTGAATGTTGATGGGCAAGACGCGCAGATCGATCTGTTATCTGAACGCACTGACACCAAGACTTCGAAATAAGTCCGACGCGATCTCAGCCACTGCGTCATGTGCAGCGCACGATCACTGCAATATGACCTTCGACGGTGGGCGAGCCCACTATCGAGGAGTACGTTGGCCCACGAGACACCACCACTGGATATTTCGATGAAACCGCCTCTGAAACCACTTGCTATCGCTGTTGCAGTGTCCCTCGCTATGACCCTTTGCAACGGCGCATTCGCACAATCGCACGCTGCGGTGCCCACCGCAAAACAAACCAGCAGAACAACGCCCGCCTGGGTGGACACCAGTAATCGCTATGCACAGATTCTGCTGCAGGCGCAATTGAGTTTTCAGCCAGAATCCGCATCGTTTTTTGGCATTCCCGGCTACGACGACAAAGTCGCTGATCTGGGCCCGGACAACGCCGCGCGTTTCCGCAAGGCCGCCGCCGAGGCAAGAACTGCGCTGCAGGAAAAACTCCAGCTGGAGCGCGATCCCAACGTGCGCCAGGACCTGGAGATCATGATCCAGGCAGCCGACGACAACATCGAATCGACGCAGGTGAACGAACGCTTGGTACTGCCGTTCTCCGATGCGCCGCAGCTCGTGTTCCAGGGCCTGCAGGGATTGTTGTCGGACCAGACCCCGGCGGAGCGACGCGGCATGGCACTTGGCCGGCTCAAGGCCTACGTCGGCATGCCCGCCGGCACCACGCCGATCACCACGCTGGCGCGCCAGCGCTACGACGAGCGCGCCAACAATGCCGAGCTGCTGCATCCGACCAAACTCGAAGTGCAGCAGGCGCTGTCGAATGCGGATATCTACGCGAGAGGCATCCGTAAACTGTTCGCGAAATACAAGGTGCCCGGTAGCGGCCCGGCGCTGAGCGCACTGGACAAGCAGTTCGCCGAATACACCGCATGGGTGCGCAAGGATGTACTCCCCACCGCGCGCACCGACACGCAGCTGCCGCCGGAGCTCTACTCGCTGCGGCTCAAGCAGGTGGGCATCGACATTCCCCCGGCGCTGCTGATCCAGCACGCACGTCTGGCATTCATGGAAACGCGCGCAGCGATGGAGCGGATGGCGCCGCTGGTGGCGAAGGACAACAACATCGCCGCCACCGACTACCGCGGCGTGATCCGCGCGCTGAAGCGCGACACCATCGCCAACGATCAGCTGGAAACCCGCTATCGCGCCGTAATCGATGCGATCGATCCGATCATCCTGCGCGAACGCATCGTCGATGTGCCGAACCGGCCGATGGTGATGCGCCTGGGCACCGACGCCGAAAACGCCGCACAGCCCGCACCGCATTTCCTGCCCGCACCGCTGGTCGGCAATACCGGCCAACAGGGCCAGTTCGTGCTGCCGTTGAGCAACCCCGCGCTGCACGACAAGGCTGACGCTTACGACGATTTCAATTTCCCATCGGTGGCGTGGACGCTGTCCGCGCACGAAGGCCGCCCCGGCCACGAGCTGCAGTTCACCGCGATGGTCGAACGCGGCGTCTCACTGGCGCGCACGCTGTTCGCGTTCAACTCGGTGAACGTCGAAGGCTGGGCGCTGTACGCCGAAGCCGAAATGATTCCGCACGAACCGCTGGACGGCCAGCTGCTGGCGCTGCAGTTCCGGCTGCTGCGCGCCGCGCGGGCAATGCTGGACCCGATGCTCAACCTCGGCATGATCGATCGCGCGCGCGCAGAAAAAGTCCTGATCGACGATGTCGGCGTCTCCAAAGCGATGGCGCGCCAGGAACTGGACCGCTACACCTTCAACGCCCCCGGCCAGGCCGGCAGCTATTTCTACGGCTACGCCCGCATCCTCGAACTGCGCGCCGAAACCGAGCTGGCGCTGGGCGAAAAATTCGACCGCCTCGCGTTCAACAACTTCCTGCTGGATCAGGGATTGTTGCCGCCGGACCTGCTGGCGAATGCGGTGCGTGAACGGTTCGTGCCGGCAGAGCTGCAGAAACACTGATGCAGCGAATGTGCCGGCGATTCACCGCGACCGTAAGGTGGCGGTGAGCGCAGGGAACCCCACCATGGCCCCGTCGCCATGTTCGTAGGAGGCTGCTTTGGGGCATGGTTTGTGCATCATCACCGGCACACCGTATCGTCCGACCTCAACAAAGCCTGCCACGCCAATACCCCTCACTCCTTTCCCCCCCACAGCCGGAAGAAGGTGGCGCAAAGCGCCGGATGAGGGTGCTACTCGTGCAGTGCACTCGCAAGGCAGATAGCAATTTTTGATACCAACAGCAACCCTCCTTCAGCCATGTGTGCAGCTTGGTTTTCATACACTTCCATCCGGCCTGAAGGCTGGGTTAAGCTGCCCGCAATCCAAGATATCTAACTCAAGAGCGGGTACAGGACGTACTGATGGGCAGAGTACTGAAAGAAACCGCAGGTCAGATCAACGCATATTGCACCAAGGTGGGTGCGGATCCGCTGTTGGTCCAGGGCGCGGGCGGAAATGTTTCCTGGAAGGATGGGAACACGCTTTGGGTGAAAGCGTCCGGTACTTGGCTTGTCGATGCAGCGACCAAAGATATCTTTGTGCCTGTCGATCTGCCTCATCTGCAAAATGCTTTGGAGGCAGGTGATTTTTCTGTCACTCCAAAAATACAGGGCAACTCGTCGTTGCGGCCGTCCATCGAAACGCTGCTGCATGGGTTGATGCCGCATCACGTGGTGGTGCATCTGCATGCGATCGAAGTATTGGCGTATCTGGTGCGGAAAAATTATCGCGCTGATCTTGAACGCTTGCTTGATGAATCCATTTCATGGGCGGTCGTTGATTACCGGAAACCCGGGGCCGCGCTTGCCGCCGAGATCAACGCCGCTCTGATCGGCAAGCCTGGGGCCAACGTCATTTTTCTCGGAAACCACGGGGTTGTGATCGGCGGAGAAGATCTCTCGGAAGTAAACAGTATCGTCGTCAAATTAATTCAGGCGTTGAAAACGACTTGTGTGGATATTCGCTCTGCTTCACGATTGATTTCTCCGCCTCCGCAACGTCTGATCGGCCAATACGCGGAAATCGCCGATCCGGCTATTCATCAGCTGGCATTGAATCCGGATTTTTTCAAACGGCTGCGTATGGATTGGGCGCTGTACCCAGACCATGTGGTGTTCCTGGGGCCCAAAGCCCATATCTATCGGTCTTGGAAAGACCTTGAAGATCGGAAAAGTTTTTTCAGCGACATGCCAGAACTTGTTTTCGTGCAAGGCGAAGGCGTTTTCGCGCATGAGGCGTTCAACAACAACAAAGCAAAGCAGGTGCAGTTGCGCTGCTATTTGGATGTCATCGCAAGGCAGCGGCCGGATGCTGTCATGCGCGTACTTTCCGATGCCCATATCGCGGAGTTGCTGAACTGGGATGCGGAGCAGTACCGGATCAGAATTGCCAAGACGCAGAAGCCAAAAAGCATATATGGACGTGCGTTGGAATATAAGAACAATCTCATGGGGTTCGCTTTGGAGCAGCAGACACAGTTCATCGAAGTGCTGACATCGCAATTGGAAATGCTGCAGATCATCGTTTAGCGGACAGGATCC
>JAYVSK010000012.1:0-5111 GCA_043775395.1 Lysobacter sp.
TGCTGCACACGCCGCGGGCCTGGTGCCTGCGGCGTTTTTCTGTGTCATAGAATCGCTGCATGAGCGCAACAGCAGCCGACCTTTTCCCGCATTCAGATACGCCGATTCGCCGACGCGGACATGCATCCTTGCATGGATGAGACGATCGTCTACGCGCCAATGGATGCCGGACTGCCGGCGGATGGAATCATGTCTGCGAGCGGTGAGAGTACGGGATGGACGTATGCCGGGAATGATGTCGAAACGCTTGCCGGCACGCGCATGAATGCGCAGGTGGCGAACGATCGCGTTTGGTCGGACCAGCTGCAGCCGGCGCTGCGAAACGCGAAGGTCGAGATTGTTCGATAGCGCGGGTCCCGATGCGTATCGCGGCCGTATGCATCCGATCGCAGTGGATCGGATTGACTTGGATTGATTCGATCATTGAAGTCGGTCGGACCCTGGAACGGCGGGCCGGGGCCCGTCCTACCACAGCACTGTCGCGTTATCGCGCAGCCAGATCGACCCCAGCGCCAGCCCGCTGCCGATTCCGGTTGCCGCGATGACATCGCTCGGATAGTGCAGCCCCAGCACCACGCGCGATACCGCGACGCTGGCGGCGAAGGGAATCAGCAGCCATGACAGCACGGGGAAATACGAGATTGCGACGATGGTGAAACCCACCGCGTGCAGGGTATGGCCCGATGGAAAACTGAATTCGTCCAGCGGCGCCACCCATGCACGTATCCGCGCGTCGGAGGCGCAGGGGCGCGGCCTGCGCGTCCATTGCTTCAACATATTGTAGAGGACCAGCGAGACTGCGCCGATCGCACTCAGATGCAGCGCGGCGAGCCGACCGTCGCGGCCGCCGATGAGCGCCAGAGCCGAGATCAATGCATACCAGAAAATGCCGTCGCCGAGCCTGCTGATCAGCGAAAAAAAGCGTCGGGCGACGATGCGTCCACACAGCGCGTTGGCGCGCAGACACCAGGCCGCCTCATTCGCCCGCAATCGCCGGGGCCGCACTGTGTCGGTCATAAGAAGTTCCTGGTCGGGCCAGACGTTGGAGGATGGCGTCGAAATCCGCAGCGACCTGCTCGGGACGCAGAACCGACACCGCATCGCGCGCAGCCAGGCGCATCTGCGCACGCAGCGCTGTATCGGTGGCGATACGCAGCGCGGCGTGCACGAAATCATCATCGCCACCCGCAGAATCATTGGGGACGGCTGCGCCATGTTCGCCGTCGCGCAGGCATTCGCGCGCGGCGCCGTAGTCGAAAGCGATCGTCGGTACGCCGCTGGCCATCGCTTCGAGCGTGACGTTGCCGTAGGTTTCGCTGCGACTTGGAAAGAGGAACAGATCGCCGCTGGCAAAATGCCGCGCCAACGCTTCACCGCGCTGTACGCCGCTGAATAGAAAATCCGGATGATCTTTCTGCAGCTGCTCGCGGCCAGGCCCATCGCCGACCCAGACGAAGCGTGCTGCGGGGCTGCGTATCTGGATGCGCCGGAACGCGCGTACCGCAAGGCGGAGATTTTTTTCGGGCGCGATACGCCCGACGTGGATGACGGCGAGATCTTCCGCACCCAGACCCCACGATGCACGCAGTGCGTCGTCGCGTCGTGCGGGGTGGAACAACGCGCCGTCCACCGCGCGCGGCAGCCGAAGCGGATGCTTGAAGCCCATTGCTATGAGTTCGCGATGCAGCGCCACCGTCGGCACCAGCGTGGCGTTCGCGCTGTTGTGGAAGCGGCGCATCCAGCGCAGCGCGATGGATTCGAGAAACGGCATGCCGTAGTCGCGCATGTATCGATCGAATCGCGTGTGGAAGCCCGTCGCAGCGGGAATGCGCAGTGCGCGCGCTGCCCGCAGCGCCGACCACCCCAATGGGCCTTCCGTGGCCACATAGATCGCATCCGGGCGGTGCTGGGTCCACAGGGAGATCAGTGTTCGGGTTGCGGGCAGACCGAATCTCAGTCCGGGGTAACGGGGCAGCGAAAGACCCGACAGCAGATACTCGTGGGCCGCAGCCTGACTCTGTCGGGTCTGTCGAAGCCGCATGACATCGACGGTGTGGCCGCGCATGCGTAGACCCTGTTCGAGACTCTGCACGGTGAGCGCGACGCCGTTGATTTCGGGCGGATAGGTTTCGATGACGATTGCGTAATGCATCCTCGGCCCCTCGTTTGGAGAAGCTTGACGCGATGCCGTGAAACCGGGATGGCGCAGCGGTGACAGCGCGATGACGCGCGCGGTCAGCTGTCGAGGCGCAGCTCGATACCGAGCCCGGCGATGCCTTCGGGTTCGTGCTCCAGATCCGAACGCAATAAAGGCCGCTGGTCCAGCCAGCTGTTCGGGATCGAAATAGCTGCCGCGTTGCCGACCACGCGCAGTTCCAGCTTCGGGATGGTGTCGGCTTCGTGCGATCGGTGCAGCAACACTGCGATGCGCAGCAGCGCGGCGCAGCGGCGCACCTGGGCCTGCAGGCGGTCGGGCAGGGCATCCAGCGACTTGTTTGAAATATTGCGGCGATGGTTGCGGACCAGCGCGGCCAGGAACAGCTGTTCCTGTTTGGAGAAACCGGCGATATCCGAATGTTCCAGCAGATACGCGCCGTGCACGTGGTACTGGCTGTGCGCGATGGCGAGGCCGATTTCGTGCACGCTGGCCGCCCAGGCCAACATGCGGCGCTCGTCGTCGCCCAGGCCCCAGCGCGCAGCGACTTGGCCGAACAGCCGCAGCACGGTGTTCTCCACGCGCTTCGTCTGACCACGGTCGACGCCGTAGCGCTGCATCAGCGCATCGATCGAAATGTCGCGTGGATCGTCCACGCCGCCGCGGCCCAGCATGTCGTAGAGGACGCCTTCGCGCATCGCTGCCTTGCTGACCATCATACGGTCGAGCCCGAGCGTTTCGAATGCGGCTTCAAGGATCAACACGCCGCCAGCGATGATCGATTTACGGTCTTCGGGCAGCCCGGGCAGATTGATCGTTTCGATGCGGTCGGCGGTGAGCAAACGGTCGCGCACGATCGCCAGGGCGTCCGCAGTCACTGCACCCTTGGTCAGCTTCATTGCGGCGCAGATATCGCTGATGGCCTTGTTGGTGCCGGAAGATCCGATCGCTTCCTGCCAGCCGAGGCTGCGATACAGCCCGGCGAACTGTTGGAATTCCGCTTCGATTTCGGTCAACGCGTCTTTCCAGCGCTTTTTCGACAGCTTGCCATTCGGGAAAAAGCGATTGGTGCTGGCGACGCAGCCGATCTGCAGACTTTCGCGCTCGATGGTGTCGAAGCCGGAGCCGATGATGCATTCGGTGGAGCCGCCGCCGATGTCGATCACCAGCCGCCGCTGCATCGGTTTGGGCGGATGGGCGTGAGCGACGCCCAGATAGATCAGACGTCCTTCCTCGCGGCCCGATACCACTTCGATGGCGTGGCCCAGTGCGTGCTCTGCGGCGGAGAGGAACAGCTGCGGCTCGCGCAACGCGCGCACCGTGTTGGTGGCGATGGCGCGGACCCGATGCGGTGGCAGATCGCGGATGCGCTGGCCGAAGCGCGACAGGCAGTCGAGCGCGCGCTCGCGGGCCTGCGCATCCAGACCGCCTTTGCCGTCCAGACCGTCGGCGAGGCGCACGTTTTCGCGCAGACGATCGATGATCCGCAGCTGGCCCAGCACCGTGCGCGCAACCACCATGTGGAAGCTGTTCGAGCCCAGATCGATCGCTGCCAAGGCATCGCCGTCCTCGAGTGGAGCGCAGGGCGTATCGGAATCTGGGGAAGCGGGTCGATTCAAGCGGCGGGCCTGTAGGGTTCGGGACGGTGCCAACGCCCGCGCAGCCTACCAACATGCTTCCTTGAGCGGAACCGGTTGTGACTGTCCTTCCCTTACCCCGCAGGCGAAGGGGAGGGTTGGGGAGGGGTGCAGTGCGCTGGCGATCCGCCCGATGACGAACGCAAAAAACATGCTGAGCCAATGGAGCGCGGGTAGCGTGTTGATCAAAGCACCCTCTCCCGACTGACCTTGCCCCCAAGAACGTACCCTTTAGTCGTGTGATTCAATCCAGGCAAGGAGAACGACATGACGAAGACAACACGGGCGCGTTATACGCTCGAATTCAAGCAAGAAGCGGTGCGGCTGGTCGAGGGTGGTCAAAGCGAAGCTTCTGTGGCCAAGACGCCAAGGGTACGAAGTGAGGTACGCCTTCCTCCAGTGTCATCGCCAGATGTGGCCGATCACGGTGCAGTGCCGTGCGTTGAACGTGAGCGTCAGCGGCTATCACGCGCACGTGGCCCGACGGGCCAGGTTGTGCAACATCTTTTATGTAAAACTCTGCAAGACGGTTCCGCACGGATGACGGGGTTTAGGGTTTAAGTGTCAAATAGATTTTGCCGGTCATCCACTCCTCGTCGAACTCGGCCAGCATGGCTGACACCAGCCGCAGGCATGAAGCGCTGTTGGGGAAGATCGAAGCCACACGGGTACGGCGCTTGAGTTCGCGATTGATCCGCTCCAGTCCATTGGTCGTGCGCAGGCGTACGCGATGCGCCTGGGGATAGGCGAACACTGCGAAGCCGTCGGGCAGGCTGCGCTCGGCCCACTCCGCCAGCCGCAGGGCATCCTTGCGCCACAGTTCGATGGCCTGTTCCAGCAAGCGCCGGGCCTCGGCCTGATCGGGCGCGTTGAAGATGGCGCGGATGCGCCTGCCGACAGGCTCACGCTGGTCGAGCCGGGCGACGTAAGCCTGCGCGTTTTGCTGCAGATGAAACTGGCAGCGCTGCCAGGGCACGCTGGGCAGCGTCGCGCGTCGCGCGGCCTTGAGCCCGGCGTGATCGTCCGAAACGATCAGCCTCACCCCCATGCAGGCCGCGCTGGATCAGGCTGTCCAGAAACCCACGCCAGTGGACTTCGGCCTCCGACAGCGCAACCGACACGCCCAGCACCCGGCGCCGGCCGCTGGCATCGATGCCTACGGCCACCAGCACCGCGCAGTCGATCAGCTGACCGCCTTCACGCACCCGCTCGTAGCGTGCGTCCAGCAGCACGTAGGGCGTTTCGCCCAGCGGCCGCTCACGCCACGCCGCCAAGCCCACGTCGAGCTTCTCCACGCAGCGGCTCACCTGGGTGGAGGA
>JAYVSK010000013.1:0-7787 GCA_043775395.1 Lysobacter sp.
CTCAGTCCGAAGCGATCGAGTTCATGGTCATCGAAATACATATGCGGCAGGTTCGAAGTATCTATTTCGTTCCAACGCACAGACAAATTATTAAGGTAAGGCAGGATATTTCCGGTCGTGTGCTTGTTACTGTCAAGCATCTTCCCAAGCTTAATTTCGGCGATGTCTCCCAAGGCCACTTCCTCCCACTCACCCTCAAACCTTGGAAAGCGCAGGCGTGGCAGAAGCCGACCTTCAGCAGGAAACAGCTGCTGCATCAGGCTCTGCTTGTGGGCTTTGAGGGCATCGAGCTTGCGGGATTCCGCGCTGATACAGGCATCAAGGGAGGACAGGCAGTCGGTGATTTTTTGTTGCTCCAAGCGGCCCGGAAAAGACAACATGAGCTGTCTTATTCCGTCTGCGTTGAGATTTTTAACACCACTGCCGGCCGCAGTGCTCAAAAAGAATTTTTGGCTATCCTCCGCGCCCAGCACGTAATACAGAAAATCAGGATCGATTCGACTTTCGATATCCGTGATCGCCAGCCACCCGTCATGAATGCAGCAAACGATCTTCGAGATATACGGACGCCCGAAGCTCATCGAATTCGAGAGGATAAGGTCGCCCGGATGGATCTGTCTTGTCTTGCTGAGTGCGGCAGGAATGACTTTTTCTTGCGTGCGCTCGATGTATTTGGCTTCTTTGTCAACGTCACCAATCTTCAACCAATTGAGGCCATCAGCCGCATTGGTGAGAAAAGCATCGATCGGACGCGGCGAACCACCGCGAACAATCGTCGACTTAGCACCCAGCTTTGTGACTTCCCACTCCTCCGCAAACCCTGGAAATCGCAATCTCGCTGCAACACCTTGAGATTTCTTTAGTTTCGCCATCACAGCCCCCTGTAGCGCTTGATGCTGTTTGCCGCATTTTGAACGCCACTCATCTCCACGACGCACATTTCAGAACATCGGATGAGATTTCCCTTCTCCCCACACAGCGGGGAGAAGGTGGCGCGTAGCGACGGATGAGGGGCCAACGCCGCCGCAATCTGCACCAAAGAGCGCCCCTCACCCGGCCTTCGGCCACCCTCTCCCCGTGCGTGGCACGGGGAGAGGGAACGGCGATGGCCCGCCGTGGCTTTGATCTTGTTTTCCTTCTCCCCGCACAGCGGGGAGAAGGTGGCGCGCAGCGACGGATAAGGGGCCAACGTCGCTGCAATCTGCCCCGAAGAGCGCCCCTCACCCGGCCTGCGGCCACCCTCTCCCCGTGCGTGGCACGGGGAGAGGGAACGGCGATGGCCCGCCGTGGCTTTGATCTGGTTTTCCTTCTCCCCGCACCGCGGGGAGAAGGTGGCGCGCAGCGACGGATGAGGGGCCAACGCTGCCGCAATCTGCCCCAAAGAGCGCCCCTCTGAACCTTCGGCCACTCTCTCCCCGTGCGTGGCACGGGGAGAGGGAGAACCGAGCGCATCGCCATCTGATCGCAAAAAAATCCGGTTCCCTACAGACACTGTTACCAGCTTACTCATCGCCTTCCAACCTCTCCGGGTTTTTGAGTGCGGCTTTTTCCGAAGCCGTCAGTCTGCGCTCCACCTTCTTCACATCTTCGGCAGGCGGAAGACTTTCGGGGCGAATACCTCGATTGAGCAATGTGCGTCGCACGGCTTCGTTGTTGGTGACGTGTTCGCCGGAAATCTGCTGTTCGCTGCGCATGTGCTGCTCGCGTGCGTTGTGGATAGTGATCTCGGTGACGAAATCTTTGGCTTTCAGGAGGATGGTGGGCGCAAAGTCCGCCAGCGGGCGCGTGTCGGGCACCCGCCAAACGGCCTTCATGGCATGGGTACTCTTGCCGAACAAGGCCTGGTCGCCCTTGCTGCGGATCAGCGCAAAATTCTGGTTGCATCCAGTCTGGTCAAAGATGACGTGCGACAGCTCCTTCTCGGTGTTGGACAGCTTCTTGCGCGCCGAAACCCGCTCGGCATCCAACAGGCGCTGTTCAATCAATTCGGCCTTGCGGGTCTGCAAGGCAAAATAAGTTTGCGCAAACGCGATTGCCTGCTTCCTTGGGTCGCCGTTCTGGGCGATGAGGTAGCAGGCATAGCGCGTCAACATGACGTCGTCGATCTCGCGTTGGCTGCCAGAGCCCAGTTCAACCATTTTCCCGACGTCGGCAAAATGGTCGTCAATCGTATGCCCCGACAGTTCGCATGCCGTTTTCGCCTTCGAAATCACGCCCTCGAAATTGCCCCACTTGCCATAGCCCAACAGGTGTTGCAAATCGCGGGCCAGCCAGAATTCCATGCCGTTGTCGGCTTGCTGGGCGTGACCTTCAAAACTGGCGGTCAGTGTTTGAACGTGCTGCGTTTCCAAGCTCTTCTCCTTCATGCTTTACTGCGCATACGCACTCAACCCGGCAATCTCGCGACCCTGCGCCAAGCGTTCCAGCACCGGCGTGAGGTCGTCCATCAGCGCCAGCTCGCGGCGGGTGCGGTCCTTCCAGCCCAGGCCCAGCGGCGCCATCAGCGCGCTGAGCGCTTCGCCATCGAACACGCGGCGGCGCAGGATGTTGTCGACAAACGTCTTGAAGGCCGCCGGGTCGACGCCATGCTGCTGCGCGATGGCCTGCAGCGTGTCGGCATTGCGCCGGGCCTTGAACGTCTCATAGCCCTTGCGGATTTCGCCCTCTTCCAGCGCGCGGTCGGTGGGCAGGCTGCGGATGTAGTCGGCGATGACCTCGCGCTGGTCCATGAACTTGGCGTCGGCCTGAATCAAGCCGATCAACTGCTCGCGGCTCATGCTGCGCTCGGCCGGCGGTTTGCCGCTGTCCTTGGCCACCAGCGCCATGATGTAGTCGTAGTCGATCAGATTGGAAGCGAACAGCACGAATTCGAAATCCAGGTTCTGCACTTCCGGCGGCGTGCTGCTGCCCTGGGAGTGCTGCTGCGCTTTGAGGCGCTGCGCAGTGTCCAGGTAAGTGCCGCGCCACGCGCGCAGGGCGTCCGGGGCGATCAGCGCATCTACATCCGCCTGCTGCGCGGGGGTGATGTCGGTGTATTGATCCACCTGGGTCTTGAGCCGCTGCACGTCTTTGAACAAGGCAACGAACTGGCTGCGCGCGATATCGCCGCGCAGATTGGCCACTTCTTCGGGCTGGTTCGGCAAACCGTGCGACTGCATGAACGCTGCAAGCCGCTGCATGGCATCGCCCAACTGTTCGATGACTTTGGGCGCCGGGTCCACCAGCCAGATGCGCGCGGGCGCGTCGCTGCCTGCACCGGAGAACAGGGTGATGGCGTCGTTCACCGGCGTCTGCTGCTGGCGGAACTCCAGAATATTGCCGTAGGGTTTGGAATCGTTGAGCACGCGGTTGGTGCGCGAGAACGCCTGAATCAGGCCGTGATACTTGAGGTTCTTGTCGACATACAGCGTGTTGAGGTATTTGGAGTCGAAGCCGGTCAGCAGCATGTCCACCACCAAAGTGATGTCGATCTTCTCCGCGCCCTTGCCCGGCAGATCGGCATCGGGAATCTGCTGCAGTTTGATGCGCTGCTGCACGTCCTTGTAGTAGGCGTCGAATTCGCCGATACGGAAATTGCTGCCGTAGCGGGCGTTGTAGTCGACGATGATCTGTTTGAGGGCGATGTACTTGCCGTCGGGGTCATCGCGATTGTCGGCCTGTTCCTGCGGCAGGTCTTCCTGCAGCTGGCGCACATCGGCGGCGTTCTTCGCGGCCTCATCGCCACCTTCGGCGGCCACGGCCTGCGCCGGCGGCGAAAATACGCAGGCGATCTTTAATGGGCGGAAGTCCGGGTTCTGCCGCTGGCGCTCGGCCTGGATGTCGCCGAACAGCGCGTAGTACGCGATGGCGTCGTTAATGGACGCGGTGGCGAACACGGCGTTGAAACGACGCTGTGCGGTGGCCGCATCGTGCTTGTCCAGAATCACCTCCACCACTTTGCGCTTGGGCGGCGCTTCGCCCGGACCGGGCGGGTGTTTGCCCTCGGGCTTGAAGTAGTCGATGTGGAACTTCAGTACGTTGCGGTCGTCGATGGCGTGGGTGATGGTGTAGGCGTGCAGTTCGCGCTGAAACAGATCCTCGGTGGTGCGCAGACTGGCGCTCTGTCCTTCGCGCTGTACGCTGGAGGCGTTCTCGCCAAAAATCGGCGTACCCGTGAAACCGAACAGCTGCGCGCGCGGGAAAAATGTCTTGATGGCCTGGTGGTTCTCACCGAACTGGGAGCGGTGGCATTCGTCGAAAATAAACACCAGCCGCTTGTCGCGCAGCGGCTCAAGCCGCTTCGCGTAGTTGCGATAGTGGGCGCCATCCAGCGCCAGCCCCAGCTTCTGGATGGTGGTGACGATGACCTTATCGGACTTGTCGTCCGACACCAGCCGGCGCACCAGCACCTCGGTGTTGGTGTTCTCCTCGACGCAGTTTTCCTGGAAGCGGTTGAATTCTTCGCGAGTCTGGCGATCCAGATCCTTGCGGTCCACCACGAACAGACATTTATCGATGTCCGGGTTGTCTTTCAGCAAGGTCGATGCCTTGAACGAGGTCAGGGTTTTGCCGCTGCCGGTGGTGTGCCAGACATAACCGTTGCCGCCGTTTTTTTCGATGCAATCGACAATCGCCTTGACCGCATAGACCTGGTACGGCCGCATCATCACCAGCTTCTGCTCGCTGGCGACCAGCACCATGTAGCGGCTGAGCATCTGCCCCAAGGTGCACTTGGCCAGGAAGGCGTCGGCAAAGGCGTCGAGGTGGGTGATCTTGCGGTTGGCTTCATCGGCAAACTGGTAGACGGGCAGGAACTGCTCTTCGGCGCTGAAATTGAAGTGCCGTGGGGTGTTGTTGGCGAAGTAATACGTATCGATACGATTGCTGACGATGAACACCTGCATGAAGCACAGCAGGGTACGGGTGTAGCCGTTTCCGGGGTCCGCCTTGTAGTCGACGATCTGCTGCATGGCCCGGCGCGGGCTGATGCCAAGCGTCTTCAATTCGATCTGCACCGCAGGCACGCCGTTGATCAGCAGGATCACGTCATAGCGGTGATGGCTGTGGTCGTGATTGATGCGCAGCTGGTTCACCACCTCGAAGGTGTTCTTGCACCAGTCGCGGGTGTTGACCAGGGTGTAATGCAGAGGCGTACCGTCGTCGCGGATGAAACTGGACGTCTGCCGCAGCCGCTGTGCGGCGGTGAACACGTCCGCGGTGACAATCTCGTCCAGAAACCGCTGCGCCTCGCCGGGCGTGAGGTAGACCCGATTCAGCGCCTCGAACTTTTCAAGGAAATTTTTCTCAAGCGCGGCACGATCGCGAATATCGGGGCGCAAGGTGTACTTGAGCTCGCCGAGTTTGGCGACCAGATCCTGCTCGATAGCGCTTTCCTTGACGTGCATGAAGTACCTCTTGAAGGCTTTACGACACACCCGACTTGGAAGCAAGCCGGTATCGACTGGCCATGAGCCGGACTGACTTTCGGCGTGGACGTAATCCATTGTCGGCGAGAGGCTGCGAAAAAGAAAACCCCGCATCGCTGCGGGGTTTTTTGTACACATCAAGGGTTGGACAGATCAGAAATCCATACCGCCCATGCCGCCCATACCACCGCCGCCGCCCATGCCGCCGCCTGCTGCATCGTCTTTCTTCGGCGCTTCAGCCACCATCGCTTCGGTGGTGATCATCAGGCCGGCAATCGAGGCTGCATTCTGCAGCGCCGAACGCGTGACCTTGGTCGGGTCCAGAATACCGAACGCGATCATGTCGCCGTATTCGCCGGTGGCAGCGTTGTAGCCGTAGTTGCCTTTGCCTTCGGCCACGTTGTTCAGCACCACCGACGGCTCTTCGCCGCAGTTGGCGACGATCTCGCGTAGCGGCGCTTCCATCGCACGTTTGGCGATATTGATGCCGTGGTTCTGGTCTTCGTTGGCGCCCTTCAGGCCACCAATGGCCTGCAGCGCGCGGATCAGCGCAACGCCGCCGCCCGGGACCACGCCTTCTTCCACTGCGGCGCGGGTCGCGTGCAGCGCGTCTTCAACGCGGGCCTTCTTTTCTTTCATTTCGATTTCGGTCGAGGCACCGACCTTGATCACCGCAACACCGCCGGCAAGCTTGGCGACGCGCTCCTGCAGCTTCTCTTTGTCGTAGTCCGAAGAAGTCTCTTCGATCTGCGCCTTGATCTGCTTGATGCGGCCCTGAATGCCATCGGCCACGCCAGCGCCGTCGATGATGGTGGTGTTTTCTTTCGAGATCTGAATCTTCTTGGCGCGGCCCAGATCCTTGATGGTGGCCTTCTCAAGCGACAGACCGACTTCTTCCGAAATCACGGTGCCGCCGGTGAGGATCGCCATGTCTTCCAGCATCGCCTTGCGACGGTCGCCGAAGCCCGGGGCCTTCACGGCGCAGACCTTGACGATGCCACGGATGGTGTTGACGACGAGGGTCGCCAGCGCTTCGCCTTCCACTTCTTCAGCCACGATCAGCAGCGGCTTGCCCGACTTGGCGACGGCTTCCAGCACCGGCAGCAGGTCGCGCACGTTGGAGATCTTCTTGTCGTGCAGCAGGATGTACGGATCATCGAGTTCCGCCGACATCGACTGCTGGTTGTTGATGAAGTACGGCGACAGGTAGCCACGGTCGAACTGCATGCCCTCGACCACGTCGAGCTCATTATCCAGGCCCGAACCTTCTTCAACCGTGATCACGCCCTCCTTGCCGACCTTCTTCATCGCGTCGGCGATGATGTTGCCGATGGATTCATCGGAGTTGGCCGAGATGGTGCCGACCTGGGCGATGGCGTTGTCATCGGCGGTGGGCTTGCTGATCGCCTTCAGTTCGGCAACCGCAGCAACTACCGCTTTGTCGATGCCGCGCTTGAGGTCCATCGGGTTCATGCCGGCAGCAACCGCCTTCATGCCCTCGCGGATCAGCGCCTGCGCCAGCACGGTGGCGGTGGTGGTGCCGTCGCCGGCGTTGTCGGACGTCTTGGACGCGACTTCCTTCACCATCTGCGCGCCCATGTTCTCGAAGCGGTCGGCCAGCTCGATCTCTTTGGCGACGGACACGCCGTCCTTGGTGATCGTGGGGGCGCCGAAGCTCTTCTCGAGCACGACGTTGCGGCCCTTCGGGCCGAGGGTGGCCTTGACGGCATTGGCGAGAATATTCACGCCGCGCACCATGCGCGCGCGGGCATCTTCACCGAAACGGATATCTTTGGCAGCCATTGCGATAACTCCAGAATTATGTGGATTTTGTAGGGCGGGTCTCGACCCGCCATTGCGACATCAGTGCATCAACGAACACGCGGCGGAAAGACCGCCCGCACGATCAGCCCAGAATCGCGAGGATGTCGTCTTCTTTGACAATCTTGTATTCGGTGCCTTCGTGCTTGTAGGCCGAACCGGCGTACTGGCCGTAGATCACCTTGTCGCCCACCTTGACCTTCGGGGTGCGCACAGTGCCGTTGTCCAGCGCTTTGCCCTCGCCCACGGCCAGCACTTCGCCCTTGGTCGGCTTTTCTTTGGCGTTGTCGGGGATGTAGATGCCGCCGGCAGTGACTTCTTCGGCTTCGATCGGCTTGACGACCACACGGTCGTAGAGCGGCTTGAGATTCATGGGAACCCTCGCAAGTAATTGATTGGTGGGGAAAAGGCTGGCGATTTTAGCAGTCTCCTGAAGAGAGTGCCAAAACCGCGCGCAAAAAACGCCCGGCAATCCGGGACGGGTGATAGGTGGGGGGCTTGTGTTGGGTTTCAAGGGCCAGGCCGACGACCGGCAGCAAATGGCCTCTGTCCAAACCGGCT
>JAYVSK010000014.1:0-23744 GCA_043775395.1 Lysobacter sp.
GGCGGCGGCGGGGGTGGCGGCGGCGGCGGGGGAGGTGGTGGAGGGCAGATGATCGGCAGCAAATTCACCGACACCTTTGCAGCAATCGGTTCAGGACAAAACGGCCGTGCCGACGCATCACTGGCTGCGACCAGCGTCGCCACTTGGACTACACCAGCCAACAGCATTACTTTAGAGAGATTATTCATGAATCGATTCCTTGTGATGGTTCCATTCAAAAGCGAAAACCACTCGCGCGCACACGAGATTTTCCATTTATTTCCTTTTCGCCCGCAGTACGCAAAACCAGTAGATGCTGCAAATCGCACATTGTCAATCGACGCAGTGCTCAAAAAATTGCTTACATCTGCATCCATATCAGCCCCGTCCCAGGGCAAGCGCTGGGGTCGCCAACAACGAGCGTCGCCATATCCACACGGACAGTCACAAAGCCGATTGCTATACGCCCGCAGCGGCAGCGGCGACAATAGACACCCCCATCAATGCTGATTGAAGTTCTGATGCCAGACACCTCAGCTCTGAACACCTTCCCCGCCCCCATCCGCTCCGCCGCCAGCATCGCGATCGCCATCGCCCAGAGCATCGCCGATGAAATCGCCGCCAGGCCAGCGCAGGTGCGCGCAGCGGTAGAGCTGTTGGACGGCGGCGCCACCGTGCCGTTCATCGCCCGCTATCGCAAGGAAGTGACCGAGGGTTTGGACGACACGCAGCTGCGCGATCTAGAATCGCGGCTGTCGTATCTGCGCGAGATGGAGGAACGCCGCGATGCGATCCTCGCGTCGATCGCGGAGCAGGGAAAACTCACGAAAGGATTGATGGATGACGTGCTGGCCGCCGACAGCAAGTCACGGCTGGAAGATCTGTATCTGCCCTACAAACAGAAACGCCGCACGCGTGCGCAGATCGCGCGCGAGGCCGGGCTGGAGCCGCTGGCGGATGCGCTGGTAGTCGATCCATCGATCGCGCCGGAAGAGCGCGCCAAACCTTTCGTCGATGCCGACAAAGGCGTTGCGGATACCGCCGCCGCGCTGGACGGTGCGCGCGCGATCCTGATCGAGCGCTTCGGCGAAGACGCGGCACTGATCGGCGAACTGCGCAGCTGGCTGCATGCCAAAAGCGTGCTTCGCGCGACCGTCGTCGTCGGCAAGGAACATGAAGGCGCGAAATTTCGCGATTATTTCGACCACAGCGAGTCGCTGGCGAACATTCCATCGCACCGGATGTTGGCGCTGCTGCGCGGGCGGCGCGAGGACATGCTGTCGGTGGACCTGGAACCGACGACCGATGTCGAACAGGGCAATGCTTACGCCGAAGGCCGCGTGGCGCTGGCCGCCGGCATCGCCGCGCAGGGTCGCCCCGCAGACAAATGGCTGATCGATACGTGCCGATTGGCGTGGCGCGCACGGTTGCTGACCACCCTGTCGCTCGATCTGATCGGCAGCGCGCGTGAAAAGGCCGAAAACGAGGCGATTGCGGTGTTCGGCGACAATTTGAAAGATCTGCTGCTGGCCGCGCCGGCCGGGCCGCGCGCCGTGCTGGGACTCGATCCCGGGCTGCGCACCGGTGTGAAGGTCGCGGTGGTCGACGCCACCGGAAAACTGGTCGCCACCGATACGGTCTATCCGCACGAGCCGAAGCGGCAGTGGGACACTTCACTCGCGATACTTAAACGGATGTGTGCGGAACACAAGGTTGAACTGATCGCGATCGGCAACGGTACCGCTTCGCGCGAGACCGACAAACTGGCCGGCGAATTGATGGCCAAACATGCCGAACTCAAGCTCGCCAAGGTCGTGGTGAGCGAGGCCGGCGCATCGGTGTATTCGGCCTCGGAGCGCGCGGCGCGCGAGTTCCCGAACCTCGATGTGAGCCTGCGCGGCGCGGTGTCCATTGCGCGTCGCCTGCAGGATCCGCTGGCGGAACTGGTGAAGATCGAACCTAAAGCCATCGGCGTCGGCCAGTACCAGCACGACGTGAATCCCTACGCGATGGCCCGCGCCCTGGACGCCCGCGTCGAAGACTGCGTGAACGCGGTCGGCGTGTACGTCAACACGGCGTCGTCTGCGCTGCTTGCGCGCGTCGCTGGCCTCAGCGCCGCGGTGGCCGAAAACATCGTTGCCTATCGCGACGAACACGGCGCGTTCGCATCGCGCCGCGCGCTGTTGAAAGTGCCGCGCCTCGGCGAAAAGACCTACGAACAGTGTGCGGGTTTCCTGCGCATCGCCGACGGCGATCAGCCGCTGGACGCTTCGGCGGTGCATCCGGAAGCGTATCCGCTGGTCGAACGCATCGTGAAGGCCTGCGGCCGACCCATTGCGCAGCTGATCGGGGATACCGCAACTCTGCGTGGGCTGAAACTGGAGCAGTTCATCGACGACCGCTTCGGCCTGCCCACCGTGCGGGACATCGTCGGCGAACTCGAAAAACCCGGACGCGACCCGCGGCCTGCGTTCAAGGCCGCACGCTTCGCCGATGGTATCGAAAAAATCAGCGATCTGCAGCCCGGCATGGTCTTGGAAGGCGTGGTCACCAACGTGGCCGCATTCGGTGCCTTCATCGATATCGGCGTGCATCAGGACGGTCTGGTCCACATCTCTGCGCTCTCCGACAAATTCGTCAAAGACCCACGCAGCGTGGTGAAAGTTGGCGACGTTGTAAAAGTCAAAGTTATGGAGGTCGATGCGCCGCGTAAACGCATCGCACTGACCTGCCGTCTCGACGATGTGCCCGGCGAAGCGCGCGGCGGCAAGCGCGATGAGCGTGCCGCCGGTGGCGGCCAACGCAATAACGAGCGCAATCCGCGCAGCCATGTCCAGAAGTCCGGCCCAAATCCCAATGACAATCCAAAGCCGAACAATGGCACCGGGCCCGCACCCGCAAATACTGCGATGGCGGATGCGCTTCGCGCGTTGAAGCGCTGATGTCGGCAGAGAAGACCGCAGATCCGTCGCAGGCCCGGCATTACAATCTCGCCATGTCGAACAGCGCCACCATTGCCGCAGAGCAACTCCGCCTGTCTGTCGCCCCGATGATGGATTGGACCGATACGCACTGCCGCAATTTCCATCGCTTGCTGGCGCCGCACGCGCGGTTGTATACCGAGATGGTGCATGCGAACGCGGTGATCCACGGCGACCGCAGGCGGCTGTTGGCGAAAGACGATACCCAGCATCCGGTTGCGCTGCAGCTGGGCGGCAGTGAGCCGGCGCTGTTGGCGCAGGCGGCGCGGATCGGCGCGGAGTATGGCTTCGATGAGATCAATCTCAACTGCGGCTGTCCCTCGGACCGCGTGCAGGCCGGGCGTTTCGGCGCGTGTCTGATGCGCGAGCCCACACTGGTCGCAGATTGCGTGGCGGCGATGATCGAAGCCGCACCGTCGACCCCGATCACGGTGAAATGCCGGCTTGGAGTGGACAACGATCACGAGTGGGAGCGCTTCATCGGTTTCGTCGACATTATCGCTGCCGTCGGCTGCAGTCTGTTCGTGGTGCATGCGCGCAACGCTTGGCTGAAAGGGCTGTCGCCGAAAGAAAATCGCGAAGTCCCGCCGCTGCGCTACGACTGGGCGTATCGGCTCAAGCGCGAACGTCCGCAGCTGCAGGTGATCGTCAACGGCGGTATCGCCGATTTCGCCGAAGCCCGAGCGCATCTGGATCATGCCGACGGTGCGATGCTGGGCCGCGCGGCGTACCACGAACCGTATCTGCTGCATCGGCTTGATGCGGCATGGTTTGACGGCGATGTGCGCCCGCGTGGTGAACTGCTTCGCGCGTGGCAACCCTATGTCGAAGCGCAGTTGGCGCACGGCATTGCACTGAAACACATGACCCGCCACATCCTGGGTCTGTTCCACGCCGAACGCGGCGGCCGTGCATTTCGGCAAATTCTCAGTGAAGGCGCGCACCGCGCCGGCGCGAACTGGTCGCTGGTCGAACAGGCGCTGGCCGTGACCGATCTGCAGCACGACGGGGCCGCATAGGATGCTCACCCGCGATACCAATGCTTTTCTTGAGATCGCGAAACGCTGCACACCGGATTTCGGCCCGGCCACCGCCAAGGCCGCGTTTCTGGTCGCACCGGACGGCTTCGACCTGGCCGCCGAATCGGCCATCGACAACCGCTACATGGCCGAGGCATCGGTATTCGACGCCGGGCGTGCTTCGCTGCAACACCGCGATCTGCAGCGCGCGCTGTCGACCGAGCTGCCGGTGATCTGCTTCGCGGGCGATCCGGCCACGCCCGATGCGGTGTTTCCCAACAATGTGTTCGCAACCTCATCCGGACGGCTGATCGTCGGCCGCATGCGCCATCCCGTGCGCCAGCGTGAAGCTGCCCGTGCGGATATCCGCCGCTTCTTCACCGGGTCGCTCGACTATCAGGAGATCGATCTGTCTTCGCAGCCGCACGCCTGCGAACTCACCGGCGCGCTGGTGATCGATCGCGCCCGCGGGCTGGGTTACTGCGGTCTGTCGGAGCGCTGCGACGAGACCGGCGCCCGGCTGATGCACGAGGCCTTCGGCCTGCGCGCGACCCTGATGTTCGATCTGGCGGCTGGCGAATATCACACCAATGTCGTGCTGACCGTGCTGGCCGGTCGCGCCGCGCTGATCTGTGCGGACGGGATCGCCGACCCGGCGGTGATCACCGTTATCGCTGGAATTTACGCGCCGCATGCGATCCTGCTGGCGTCGGACGAACGCGCGGCCTTCGCCGGCAATGCGATCGCGTTGAGGACGGACACGGTCTGGATGAGCGCGACTGCGGCACAGGCAATCACGCCATCGACCCGCCAAGCGCTTGCCGCAGCCGGCTTCGCAGTGCGCAGCGTGGCGCTGGATGCCATCGAAGCGGCCGGCGGTTCGCTCCGCTGTTGCGTCGGCGAAATGTACTGAAAGCGCCCCGCGTGGCGGCCCGACTGCTGAATCCCCGACACCCTCCGGCCAGTCTTAAGAAAAAGTTAAGGACGGATTCACCGCCAGCCCATAAGAATGCTATCCCAAGCGCGACGATGGCTTCGGTCGTCACCTGCCCCTTCAAGAGTTCCGTGCTCATGCCACTGTCACGCCGCCTACTGCCGTCGACCGTTCTGGCGATTGCTTTTGCCGGCGCTGCCATGCCAGCGGCTGCCGGGCAAGGTAAGGGCCCGCGCGCAGAGCATGCGCCGGCGGAGCCCATGCGGGCCCAGCGCGACGACAGCATCGCCGACGCTGTCCGCCGGATCGAGAGATCCAACCGAGGTCAGGTGCTCAGCGCCGAGCGCATGCAGTACGACGGCCGCGACGTTACCCGCATCAAAGTCGTGGACGATGAGGGCCGCGTCCGCGTCTACATGGACGACGCCCAGCCCAACTCCGATCAACCGCGTCCGCAGCGCAGCGACGACACCCCGCCTCCGCGTCGCCCCGGCGACAGCTGACCGTCAAGGGTCAGGTTTCTGCGTCTGGCACAAGGCCGGGGCGAATAAGCGAAATATGAACAGGCCGAGCGCCCGGTGCTCGGTCATCGCCCTGCGCGGCTATGCTCCGTTCCTGAATGAGACGCTGGCATCTCCGCCAGCCTTGGAGCGATCAATGCGCATTCTTCTGGTCGAAGACGAAGCCCCTCTCCGCGAAACCTTGGCCGCGCGTCTGAAACGCGAAGGCTATGCGGTCGACACCGCGCAGGACGGCGAAGAAGGCCTGTATATGGGCCGTGAAGTGCCCTTCGACATCGGCATCATCGATCTTGGCCTGCCGAAGATGTCGGGCATGGAGCTGATCCAGGCCCTCCGTGCAGAGGGCAAGCAATTTCCGGTGCTTATTCTCACCGCCCGCTCCAGCTGGCAGGACAAGGTCGAAGGTCTCAAGCAGGGCGCCGACGATTATCTGGTCAAGCCTTTTCACGTCGAAGAGCTGCTGGCGCGCATCAACGCGCTGGTGCGCCGCGCTGCGGGCTGGAGCAAACCGGCGCTGGAATGCGGCCCGGTCACGCTGGATCTGGCCGCGCAGACGGTCAGCGTCAACGGCGGCAATGTCGACCTGACCAGCTACGAGTACAAAGTGCTGGAGTATCTGATGATGCACGCTGGCGAGCTGGTATCGAAGGCGGACCTCACCGAGCATATCTACCAGCAGGATTTCGACCGCGATTCCAACGTGCTGGAAGTCTTCATCGGCCGTCTGCGCAAGAAGCTCGATCCCGACGGCGCGCTCAAGCCCATCGAAACCGTACGCGGCCGCGGCTACCGCTTCGCGATCGCGCGCACCGGCGACGCTTGAACCCGGCCATGCCGCAGGACTTCACAGGCCGCGCATCAATGCACGGCCTTGCCACGCATCGGCAGCGGGACGCTTCTCAAGGCAGTATTCAACTTGGCCACGCATGAGCGTCTGTATCACTGGCGCCCACGATCGCTGCAGACGCGGCAGCTGTTGGCGGCCAGCCTTGGCCTGATCGCGTTTCTCGCGTTGGCCGGCTACGCACTGGACCGCGCGTTTCTCAACACCGCCGAAAACATCCTGCGCGGCCGACTGCGCGATTACGCCCTGGATTTCGCGCGCGAAACCGAATTCAGCCGCGGCGGCGACCTGGTGCCGCCGTACGACGACAAGCTGCCCGATCCGCGGTTGAAGCGTCCGGGCAGCGGCCTGTACGCACAGATCGTGCTGCCTTTCGTGCTGTGGGATTCCGACTCGGCGCGCGGGCCGCACTTGCCGCAGATCAGGATGATCAAAGCCGGGCAGGAGCGCTTCGAGGGTCCGCTGGAATACGTGAAGTCGAACGGCGACACCAGCCAGGCCTATCGCTTCGGCTACGGTCTGGCGTGGCCTGGGGACGACCTCTCCGATGAGGTTCCGTACACCATCTACATTCTGGAAGACACTTCGCGGCTGCAGAGCCAGCTGACGGTGTTCCGGCAGGCGCTTTGGGGCTACCTCGGCGGTGTAGGTCTGCTCCTGCTGTTGCTGCAGGTGGCGGTACTGCGCTGGAGCCTGCTGCCGCTGCGCCGGGTGATCGACGAACTCAAGCGCGTGCAGCGCGGTATCGCGCACCGGATGAGCGAACGCCATCCGCGCGAGCTTGAACCGCTGACCGAAAGCATCAACGCGTTCATCGAGAGCGAGCGCGAGAATCTGGAACGTCAGCGCAATATCCTGGCCGATTTGGCGCACAGCCTGAAAACGCCGCTGGCGGTGCTGCGCAGCCGGATGGACAGCGGCACCGATGGCCCCGAACTGCGCGCCGAACTCGATGATCAGCTCAAACGCATGAACGATCTGGTCGGCTATCAGCTCAGCCGGGCGGCTTCCGGCGGCCACAAACTGTTCGCGGCGCCGCTTGCGGTGGAAGGCAGCGCCGAGGACATCGTACGCGGGCTGGAAAAAGTGTATTCCGCAAAGGGCGTGCTCTGCGAATTCGAAGTCGATCCGAATGCCTGTTTTTACGGTGAAAAAGGCGATCTGCAGGAGCTGCTGGGAAACCTTCTGGAAAACGCCTTCAAGTGGGCGAAGTCGCGGGTGCTGCTGACCGTCAGGGCGGGCCCCAGTGCACCCAACCGCAGGCCCGGCCTGATGTTGATGGTGGAAGACGACGGCCCGGGCATTCCGGCGGAGAAAATCGCGCTGGTACTACAGCGCGGCGTACGCGGCGACGAACGCGTGCAGGGTCACGGCATCGGTTTGGCGATCGTGCAGGACATCGTACGCAGCTATCGCGGGGAACTGCAGGTCATCGCGTCGGAAGAACTTGGCGGCGCGCGATTCGAGGTGACACTGCCGCCCGGGCTGTAGGTCGGGTTTTAACCCGACATTGGGCTTTTCGGATCGCTCCGAAAATCAAACGGCTCGGTTTAGATCATTGTTCAGAGCAATCTGGCACGCCGTCATGTCGGGTTAAAACCCGACCTGCCCGACCTCACGCTCAAACGGACTCTCACCGTAGAATCTGCGCAGATGCGCTGCGATCGTCGGCATCTGCGTGCGCAGCAGCCGCGGCGCGCCGAAGTGGTATTCGCTGCAGACTGCGAAGAATTCTTCAGTGGCCTCGGCGGCATAGGCATCGATCGCAGTGTCGGGGCCAGCGGCCACCTCCGCTACGAATGCGTCGTAAGCGCTCTGGAAATCCCGTGCCCACGTCCGCTGCCACTCACGCGGTAGCGGCGGCGTGCCGTCGATCGCACCGTCGAGCTTGTGCGCCATCTCGTGCACCGCGACGCAGCAGCCGGATTCAGGGGCGTCGATATCCGCGCGCACATCGGCCCAAGACAGAATCAACGGCCCAGCATCCCAGGCTTCTCCGCTGAGCGTATCGTCACCGGTATGCAGCACCCCCGCAGCATCGATATGGTCGCGCCGCACCCGAAAGGCATCGGGATAGACAATCAGCTCAGACCAGCCGTGCAGACCTTCCGCGCCGAATTCGAGTAACGGCAAACAGCACAGCGCGGCAAGCGTGCAGCGTTGATCCGCATCGAGGCTCAGGCCTGCGACCGGCGTGATGGTTTTGCGGTGCAGGAATAGCGCGGTCAGTGCGCGCAGACGGGCATCGCGGCTGGCATCGAGCCTGCCGACCCAGGCAACGGACACGCGGATGCGCTGCCACTGGACGGAATCGATCGGGTCGGGTCGGGCGAACAGCCCGCGGAGCCAATACAAATGCGGGAGGGAGTGGAACGACTCAGCGATACATGCCGGGCAGGAAACGATGCCAGCGCGGCGCGCGCCCCGGGACCGCATCGCTGCCGCGCGCGGCGGGGTGAGTCTTCGCTGCAGCCGGCGCGGCGGCGCGCTTGGCGGCTGCAGACTTGTTCGCTGGGTCTGCATGATCGTCCGCAGACGCGCCGGGATCGGGACAAACAGCGGCGTCTTCGCTTGCGCTGGACAGCGACGACGTGCGCGCCGCGACCGGGAGACTGACCAGCGCGAGCAGCAGCAGTGCGAGTGGGGCGGAACGGGAATGGCGCATGACAATATCCATCGTGGCGGAAGCTCACACTGGACGCGGACTATAACGTGGATGTGACTGTCCTGCAGGGCTGCGCTGCAGCGAATACCGCACGGGAACGGATGCTGCGCCGCAGCATCCGCGGTAGGCCGAGTTGCTGCAGACTCGCACCGTGAATACGCTTTCCTCAAGCCCGCAGCCCGACCCTGACGACTCGTCCGGCAAAACCGGCACCACAGCGACCACCCTGACCGCCCCGGCGCTGCGCCGCGCGCTGATTTCCGGCGCGCGGCGGGTTATCGCCGGTCGCGATGGACTCAACAAAATCAATGTCTTTCCGGTCGCCGATGGCGATACCGGCAACAATCTCGCCTTTACGCTGGGCAGCCTGCTCAACGGCGCGCTGAGCCGACGCAGCCGCCACATCGGCGAATTGCTGAAGCGGATCGGAGACGACGCGATCGACGGCGCGCGCGGCAATTCCGGAGCGATCCTCGCCCAGTTCCTGCACGGCGTTGCCGAACACGCCCGCGCGCAGCCCGCGCTGGACGTGCAGACGCTGGCCGCCGCGGTCCGGCACGGCGCCAACAGCGCCCGGAGTGCGCTGGCGCATCCGGTGGAGGGCACGATCATCAGCGTGATCGACAGTTTTGCCGATGCCATGGAGGAATCCGCCGCGCAGCTGCGCGACGACCCGCGCGACGGCTTCGTCCAGGCGCTTGTGCAGGCACGCCAAGCGTTGGCGCGCACTCCGCAGCAGATGGCCCTGCTCCAGCGGGCAGGCGTCGTGGATGCGGGCGCACAGGGCTTTGTCGATCTGCTCGAGGGCATTGCCGAATTCGTCGAAGGCGGTCCACGCGCGATGCGCGTGCGCACGCATCTGCGCGCGGCGAACGAAGGCGTCGAAGATGAGCGCGGTCATGACAATCATTCGCATCCGGCGCACGACGCGGTCGACCCCGACCGCCGCTGGTGCACCGAATGCCTGCTGATCGTGGACAGCGAACGCGGCACGCCGATCGAGCGCGACGCGCTGCGTGCCGCGCTGGATACGATCGGCGCCGACTCGATGGTGCTTGCCGGCGGCGGCATGCGGATGCGCGTGCATGCGCACGTCGGCGCGCCGCAGCCGTTGTTCGATGTGTGCGCGGCCTTCGCGACCGTCGAAGGGATGAAGGCCGACGACATGCTGCTGCAGTCGCGCAGTATCGAGCGCCGCGACCGCGTGGCGGTCGTCACCGACAGCGCCGCAGACCTGCCCGAGACCATCCTCCAGCGCTACGCCGTGCACGTGGTGCCGGTGCGGGTGAATCTGGACGACCGCGATTATCTGGACAAGGTCGGACTGAGCACCGGCGAGTTCTATCGACGCATGGCGGCCTCAAGGCAGCTGCCGCGCACCAGCCAACCGCCGCCGGGCGATTTTCGCCGGCAGTTCGATTTCCTCGCATCGCATCATCCGGATGTCGTCTATGTCGGGCTGTCACGCGCGATCTCGGGCACGCTGCAGTCGGCGGAACACGCCGCGGCGCGCGTCGACGGAGGCAAGATCCGGGTTTTCGACAGTATCAACGCTGCGGGCGGCCAAGGCCTACTGACGTGGCGCGCGGCGGAAATGGCCAATGAAGGCGCGAACGTCGAGACGATCCTGCACGAACTGGAGCGCCTGCGTCCGCTCACGCTCACCTGGGCGATGGCGCGCGACATCAGCCACGCGGTGCGCGGCGGCCGAATTCCCGCCTGGGCGGCGCCTGCCGTGCGTTTCACCGGGCTGACGCCGGTGGCGAAGGTCAACGCCGACGGCAAGCTGGGCATCGCCGGCGGCCTGATCGCGAAGGCGAAGGCGCCGGAAGCGTTCGCGGCTTACGTCGCCAAGCGCGTGCGCAAAACGCTGGGGGCGACGACGCCGCTGCGCGCCATCATCGGCCACTGCGATGCACTGGCCGACGGCGAACGCCTGATCGCCGCATTGCGCGAACGATTGGATCTGGTTGAAGCGCATTTTGAAGCGCATTTTGTAGCGCATCTTGTGGAAACCGGCCCGGCCATCGGCGCGCACGCCGGGCACCGGACACTGGTAGCGTCGTTCCAGCCGGTAGAAAATTGAGATGTCGCTGTGGGAGCGGCGGGAACCGCGATTGCCCTGTTTGAGGGTGTCCTGTCGGAAATCATTCTTCGCGGCTTCCGCTGCTTCCACTGCTCCCACAAAAGGAAGTTTTGCATCGTCATGACCGCCGCACTTCTTCTGCTCACCGCCTACCTGCTCGGCTCGCTCTCGGGCAGCTTGCTGCTGGGAAAACTGCGCGGCGTGGACATCCGCACCCAAGGCAGCGGCAACGCCGGCGGCACCAATGCGTTCCGCACGCAGGGGGCTCAGTTTGCGCTGGGCGTGATCGTCATCGATATCGGCAAAGGCGCGCTCGCGGCGTGGTTGGGCCTTCGTTTCGCAGAAGGCGCGCACATGGCATGGCTGCCCTGCGCAACGGCGTTGGCAGCGGCGTTGGGGCACATCTGGCCGATCTGGCACGGCTTCCGCGGCGGCAAAGGCGCAGCGACCGTGGTTGGCGCGGTTGCGGTTGTGTGGCCGGCGGCGGTGCCGGTACTGCTGGCGGTGTGGCTGTGCGCGCTGATCCTCACCGGCTATGTCGGCCTGAGCACGATCCTGGCGGGATTGACCATCGTCGCGCTGGCGTTGGCGACGCATGCCGACGCGATACGGCTCGCGTTTTCGATCGCACTCGCGCTGCTGCTGCTGTTCACTCACCGCGGCAACCTTATGCGGCTGCGTGCGGGCACCGAATCGCGGTTCGAGAAAGCGCGGTTGCTGCACCGGCTGGCGCGGCGCGCATGAGCGAACGTCACCTCGACGACGCGCTGGACGCCGCGTCTTTGCTTACGCTGTTGCCCGTCACCGCACAGGCGCGGATCGCGACGCTGGATGTGCTGGAGAGCGTCGACTCTACCAACAGCGAGCTGCTGCGCCGGCCAACCTCGGTCCGAGGCATCGACGTGCTTTTCGCAGAGCGCCAGACCGGCGGGCGCGGCCGTCTTGGCCGTGCGTGGGCGTCGCCGCCCGGCAGCAATCTGTATCTGTCGCTGGCACGCTGCTTCGGTGGCGGGATGGGCGGCGGGATCGAAGGGAAGCTCGCACAATTGGGCGGGCTCAGCTTGGTGGTCGGCATCGCCGCCGCGGAAGCGCTGCGCGCGCTTGGTGCGGATACGGTCTGCGTGAAATGGCCGAACGACCTCGTCGTCGACGATGCGGGTGTTCTGTGCAAGCTCGGCGGCGTGCTGATTGAAGGCGGACTGCAGGACCGTGTGCCGCGGGCGGTGATCGGCATCGGCTTGAACGTACGCATGCCGAAACGCGCGGCCGATGCGATCGATCAACCGTGGACCGATCTGCACGCGCTGCTGGGCGAAACGCTGCCCTCGAAAAACGCCATTGCTGCAGCGGTGCTCGAAGCCTTTGCGGAAGCGATCGACCGCTTCGATAGCGAAGGCCTGGCGCCGTTCTTGTCGCGTTTCGGTGCCCTCGATGCGCTGCGCGACGCGGACATCGTCGCGCGCGTCGGGTCTGTCGTGCATGCGGGCGTCGCGGCTGGGCTCGCCGACGACGGCGCGCTGCGGCTGCTCACTGGTGCCGGCGAGATCCCGCTGCATGCCGGCGAGGTCAGCGTACGCAAATCCGCAGCTGCGCAGGCATGATGGCGGCGATGACGACCTATCTTTTCGACCTCGGCAATACGCGATTGAAATACGCAGCGCTGGACGGCAACAGCCGCGTCGGCCAAGTCATCGCGGTCGCGCACGATGGCGAAAACCTGCCCCATGCATGGCATGCCGCACTGCCGCCGCGCTTCGACGCCGCGGCGCTGACCAGCGTGGGTTCGGCCACGCTGCTTACGCAGTTGCTCGATACTTTGACCGCGCGCTGCGGGCGGATCTCGATCGCACGCACCGTGTCGCGATTCGGCGGCCTGCGCATTGCCTATGCGCAGCCGGAAACCTTGGGCGCGGATCGCTTTCTGGCGATGCTGGGCGCCCGTGCGCGCGACACGCTTGATCAACCGGCCAAGCCTTGGCTGGTGGTCGGCATCGGCACCGCGATCACGCTGGATCTGCTCGACGCCGACGGCCTGCACCGCGGCGGACGCATCGCGCCCGCGCCCGCGCTGATGCGCGACGCGCTGCAGGCGCGGGCAACGCAGCTGCCAGCCTACGGCGGCGAGTGCATGCCATTCGCCGACAACACGCTGGACGCGCTGCGCTCCGGCTGCGACGGCGCGGCGCTGGCGCTGATTCGCGACGCGATGGACGCGGGCGCTGCGCTGCTCGGCGTAGCGCCGCAGCTGTTGCTGCACGGGGGCGGCGTCGATGCGCTGGCGGGCCTGGATGCCGATGTGCTGCGGGCGCCGTCGCTGGTGTTGGAAGGATTGGGCGTCTGGGCGAGAATGCCGGCATGAGCCTGCGCGCACTGATCGTTTTCCTGGCGGTACTCAACTTGGGCATCGCCGCGTGGTGGCTACTGCGGCCGGACGCCGCGCCGACCGCCACCGAAGACGCACCGTCTGGTGTCGCACGCCTGCAGCTGCTCAGTGAACGGCCGGGCAGTGAACGACCCCTCGCCCGGTCTGCGCCCTCTGCCACAACGGCAACTACGCTATCGCTGCCGAGCGACGACGCCGCCGCTGCGGCAGTGAAGACGGCGGAAACACCGCCCGCCGCGACGCAGCGCTGCCTCAGCATCGGTCCATTCGCCGACCCCGTCGCGCTGGCGGGCGTGCAGACAGCCCTGCGCCCCAGAGCGCTGCGTCTGCGCACCCGCGAGACGCGCGAGGGTGGCGGTCGCGGCTGGCGGGTCTATCTGCCTGCGGTCGCCGATCGCGCCGCTGCCAATGCGGCTGCCGACAAACTGAAGGCCGCCGGCTTCACCGATCTGCTGGTCGTTGGCGACGGCGCCGAGGCCAACAGCGTCTCACTCGGACGCTTCAGCGGCGAGGCGCGTGCGCAACAGCACGCCACCGCCCTGCGCGCAGCTGGTTTTGTTGCCGTCGCAGAGCCGCTGGGCGAAGTCCGCACCGAACGCTGGATCGATCTGGCGGTCGCCGCGAATGTCGACCTGTCGGCCGTCCGCCGGACCGCGGGCGCCGCGCAGTCGCGGGTGATCGACTGCGCGAAGGTGCGCTGAGATCGTTCCCGGAGGGTGCGCGCTGGAGCGGACCCGGCCAGGCCGATCCTGCCGGTGCGCCTCTGTCGCTGCAGCGCTATCAGAACGTAGCCTGTTAGAATCTTTCGCTCTCGACGGGACCGCATCGCGGCCCGCACATCTCGCCGGCATAGCTCAGTTGGTAGAGCAACCGCCTTGTAAGCGGTAGGTCGTCCGTTCAAATCGGACTGTCGGCACCACCTCCCTTCGATGCGCGCTTCCGATCGCATCGTTTCCAGGATTTTCCGCCATGCAGCGCAGCTTTCCGCCCGTGTCCCTGATCGGCGCCCCCACCGATATCGGCGCCGGTCATCGCGGCTCGCGGATGGGCCCTGACGCGCTGCGCATCGCCGGCCTCGGCGAAGCCCTCGCCGCCCGTGGCGTGGACGTCGCCGATCGCGGCAACGTGAGCGGCCCCATCAACCCTTGGCTTCCGCCCGTCGACGGCTACCGTCATCTGGATGAAGTCGTCGCCTGGAACAAGGCGCTGATGGACGCCGTTGAAGCCGAGCTGCGCTCGGACCGGATGCCGATCGTGCTCGGCGGCGACCACTGTCTGGGCATCGGTTCGATCACTGCCGTGGCCCGCTATTGTCGCGATACCGGCAAGAAACTGCGGGTGATCTGGCTAGATGCCCACGCCGACTTCAACACCCACACGGTCACACCATCGGGCAACGTCCACGGCATGCCGGTGGCCTGTCTATGCGGTATCGGACCGGAGCCGCTGGTGCGGCTGGGCGGCAGCGCGCCAGCGATACGCCCGGAAGACATCCGCCAGATCGGCATCCGTTCGGTCGACGCCGGCGAAAAGCGGCTGGTGAAAGACTACGGCTTGGACATTTACGACATGCGCTATATCGACGAAGTCGGCATGAAGCGCGTCATGGAAGAAGCATTGGAAGACCTGGACGACAACACCCATCTGCACGTCAGCTTCGACGTGGATTTTCTCGACCCCAGCATCGCGCCCGGCGTTGGCACCACCGTGCCCGGAGGTCCGAACTACCGCGAAGCGCAGCTGGTGATGGAAATGATCGCCGACACCGGCCGCATGCGCTCGCTGGACATCGTCGAACTCAATCCAGCGCTGGACAACCAGAACGCCACCGCCGAACTTGCGGTGGAGCTGGTCGAAAGCCTGTTCGGAAAATCGACGTTGATGCGGGACTGATGGGTTCCGCGATCAGCGTACGATCCCGTATCAGCTGCTGGCATTGTTCGCATCACTCGAGTCCGTACTGCTTCAGCGCACGTCAGATTGTCACCGCCGCGCGCCAGATCTGCTTGAATTTTTCGGTATAGAAGTAGCCGCTGTCGGCAAGCCTGTCCAGCGTTCCCGGACCCACCCGTGTATTGAGCCGGCGCTCGATCAATCTGCGGTATTTGGCTATCAGTGCCCTGTCGTTCAGCAGGTAATGCGCTGCGAACAATCCGATCAGTGTATCGGTATCGTCGTCGCGCAATCCATACGCGGTCTCCAGCTGGGCAACGGCCGCCGACAGGTCGCCGGTCTCGATCAGACAGTAGGCATGGTTCGTATAGGCCTGCGGATTGGTCTTGTTGAAAACCAGATATTCCCGATACGCGACAGCGGCCTCCGCATAACGGTGCATCTGCTGATACGCGTCCGCCTTGAGTAGCGGGAACTCGCTCGTTTTATCGCCAATCGTGCGCAGCGACGATGCTTGGGTATGATCCATCAGCTGGAAACTCTTTTCGAAATCAGCAGCGCTTCGATCGTACTTGCCGCGCCCCGCATTGAAGCTCGCGCGGGCGTAATAGCCTCGATAATCCTCCGCAAAACGGCCAAGAACAGTCGTGTAGGTCCGCTCTGCTTCATCGTATCGGGACAAGGCGCCGTAAGCGCCCGCAAGATTGATGTACGTCTCGATGTGCGACCCATCCTGTTTCAACGACAGCTGGAAATAGTTGGCCGCCTTTACGTAATCGATTTCCTTCGTGTAGTAGATGTTGCCGAGGTTGTTGAGCGCCACGGCATTATCCGGATCCGCCTTGAGCAACGTTTCCAGCATCGCAATCGCCTTTCTGCTCTGGTTGATCTCGTCGTAGGCATTGGCCAGATTTACAATCAGTTTTTCTTCCCGCGGATAGCGCTTGATGGCTTTTTCGCCCAGCATAACGGCCTTGCCGGCCTGTTTTTCATCGAGCAGAAATGCGAGATAGTCGACGTAATAGTCTTTGCTTTCGTCGCCTGCCGCTTCGGCAAGCGCGAAATACTGCCCCGCCTTTTTCCGATCACCGCCGCTGTGAAACATGTTTCCCATGGCCGAATACAGATCGACGGCGTCGGGAGAAATCTTCAGTGCGCGCAGATAGTCTTTTTCGGCGGATGCCAGACCGCCCAGACCGACGTGCGCGCGGGCTCGATTGACATACAGGTTGCGGTCTTCAGGATGCTGCGCGATGGCCTTCGAAAACGTCTGCTCGGCAAGCGCGAACTGCTTTGTATCGACATAGCAGATGCCCAGCTGGTTGACGGCTTCGACGAAATCCGGATTGATCTCCAGCGCCCGGACGAGGAGCGGAATCGCCTTATCGAATTGGGAGAGACGCGCCAGATCGACGGCCTGATTGTAGAACGGGATATGCCGCTCTGCGGCGGTCTCCTGTGCTTCTCGGTAGCTTACCGCTGATCTATCGCTGTCGCCCATCAACCGGTACAAAATCGCCAGATTGTTCTTGACCTGCGCATTCTGCGGATCCAGCTTGATCACTTCATGATAGGCGGCCAATGCTTCCCGGTATTTGTTCGCGCCTTTGTAGGCGTTGCCCAGATTGAGCTGAAGCTTCCAACCATTGTCTCCGAGCTTCTCGGCTTTGAGAAAATCCTGTATCGCTTTTTCGTAGTGCGCCATCTCCAGGAACAGGCTGCCGCGGTTGAAGTACGCCGCTGCGGACTTCCCGTCCAGTTCGATAGCCGTGTTGTAATCGGCAAGCGCCTGCGTGAAATCTTTTCTGTCTGAGTAGGCGCTGCCGCGATTCAGAAAATATCCGGAAAAAGTCGGGTCAAGCGCGATCGCCTTGCCCAGCAGCGCCAGTTCGGTATCGCGATCTCCAGAATGCCGATAGGCCAGCGATGCATAAAAGTGAATATCGCTTTCGTACTGGTCCAGCCCTTCGATCTCTTCACGGCCCTGCAGACTCTGGAACCGCGCATAGACCGCTTTTGTCTCCTCCCATCGTCCGGCATCGTTGAGGGTGGTCATATAGTTGTTGTATACACGGGCATTACGCTCATTGATCGCCAGCGAACGTCGATAGCTTTCAACCGCGCTGTCGATATCATCGAGAAAAGAAGCGGAATTGGCCTTCAATTCATGGGCTTCCGCGTCATCGGGGTCCAACGCTATGGCGTTCTGCGCCGCGATCAGCGCACTCCGGTAGTCTTCAAGCTTTACGTGGCTGTAGGCCTTGAGCTTGCAGTATTCAGCGCTTTTCACACCGGCAGCAATCGCCAGATCAAGGGTTGCGACCGCCTTGCGGTAGCTGTGCTTCTGATACAGCGCATATGCTTTTGAAAAGACCGGATCTTCAGCATCCTGCTCTAAATCATGATGCTCCAAATCATGATGCTCCAAATCATGATGTTCTATAGCATCATGATCATCACCCGCCTCATCGGCGCTATCCGCTGTCCCTACCCCAGTTTCATAGACGACGGCTTTCGCTGCAGTGGTCTGTTGCGGCTGCGATTGTGGCTTCACATCAATGGATCGCGCGAGTACCAGCCCGTTCGCCATCCATATCCACAGCATCGCCGCGGATATACCGACCGTTTTCAAATACATGTTTGACCCAATCCACTCAAAGTAAAAAAAGCGCATGATAATCACGCTGAACGTCCAAACTACACGCTGGTGAACAGGCACGCCATCATCGACCCGCAAGACACTCTACAGACAGATGCTCCATAGCGATGGCTTTCTGATGGCCGAAGTCTTCGATACCTCGTGCAGCGCGTTGCCTGTCCGCAGATAGGCAGCGGGTCAGTGCGATTCATCGCTGAAGATGCACATCCCCATTCGCCTCATACACCGCAACTGCGCGCAGCGCGTCGCCGCGACATGGGCCGGCAACGCACATCCCTTGATGCAGCTCGAAGCTCGCGCCATGCGCGGCGCACACCAGCAGGCCGTCTTTGGAAAGCAGGAACTTGCCCGGTGCCCAGTCGAGACGGCGGCCCGCATGCGGGCATATGTTGAGCCAGGCGCGCACCGTGTCGCCATCGCGATACACGATCAGCGATTCGGCCGTGCCGTCGACCTCCGCCTCGACTTCCAACAAACCGCCAACGGGCAGCTCGCTCAGGGCCAACAGAGGCTTGGCCGCTGCTGCTTGGGGGTTTAACGAAGTTCTCACACCTTCGGTCATCGGGCATCCGATACTGCGGCGACCGGCCGCTTGGCCTTAGTGTGTCACGACAACATTCGCATGCGCGCCCACCGTTTTTTTTCGATCCCCGCATTCCGCTCTTCACGCATTCACCACTTCTTCGCACCGCGCAAGCCGCGTCACCGTGTGCTGCGCGCGTTCTTTGCGCTGTTCGGACTTGCGGTGCTCGCAGTCCTGCTGGTCTTCAGTCTGGCGATCGGTGCGGCCATGCTCAGCGCTGGCCTGCTCTATCGCCTCTGGCATCAGCGCGGCAAGCCGATCGCCAAGCAGACACAGACGCTAGACGGCGAATACCGGGTGTTGCGTAAGCCGATGATGACCGCCGGGCGCTGAGCCCGTTGGCTCACGTCTCTCCCGCGTCCAGTCGACGGCCCGCCATGTTGCGGGCAGTGATGCTGCCATGAACGACCTCATTCGCGATCTGATTCCCACGCCTTCGCCCACGCGGGTTTCCGTGCACGGCAAACATGTCTCGGGCACGTTTCCCGTGCATCGCATCTATTGCGTCGGCCGCAATTTCGCCGACCATGCCCGCGAGATGGGCGCCATCGCACCGGCATCCAGCGCCGAGCGCGGAACACCGGTGTTTTTTCTCAAGCCCGCCGATGCGCTCGTGATTGACGGCGTTGCCGCGTATCCGCCGGGCACGCAGGATCTGCACCACGAGATTGAACTGGTGGTCGCGCTTGGCAAGGATGCGCCGCCCGGTGTACTGGATCCCGCCGACGCCGAAGCGCTGATCTTCGGTTATGGCATTGGCCTGGACCTCACCCGCCGCGATCTGCAGACCGCCGCGAAGGCCAAGGGCTTGCCTTGGGACACCGGCAAGTCCTTCGATCAATCCGCACCGGTCAGCGCACTGCTGCCGGCGGCCGACGTGGGCGATCTCTCAGCACGCACACTGTCGCTGCGGGTGAATGGTGCATTGCGGCAGGCATCGCGATTGGACCAGCTGATCTGGGATGTACCCGAGATCCTGCATGAGCTGTCGAAGCTCTATGCGCTGCGTGCCGGCGATCTTGTTTTCATGGGGACGCCCGCAGGCGTGGCCGCACTGCAGCCGGGCGATGTCTGTGAAGGCCAACTCGACGAGCTGATCCACCTCAAATGCCGGATCGCCCCGTCGCGCTGAAAACCAGCGGCGCTCAAAATAACGTCTGCTAAAAATAAGCCTTCACGGCTGCACAAAGCTGGCTGCGAAGGCTAGACTCCAGCCCACATCACCTCGGGGAGACCGGTTTCATGGGTATGATCAGTGAGTTCAAAGAGTTTGCGATGAAGGGTAACGTCGTCGATCTGGCGGTCGGCGTGATCATCGGTACGGCGTTCGGCAAGATCGTCACCTCGCTGGTGGATGGCATGATTATGCCGGTCGTCGGCAATCTGATTGGCGGCGTCAATTTCAGCGCCTTGGCTTACACCCTCCAGGATGCGGTCATGGGCCCAGACGGTAAGGAAATCGCCGCCGCAGTTGCGATCAAATACGGCGCCTTCCTCCAGACTGTCATCGACTTCACCATCATCGCGTTTGTGCTGTTCATGGTCATCAAGCTCATGAACCGGCTGAAGAAAGCCGAAGCCGCCGCACCGCCGGCCGAACCTGCAGAAGACGTGCTGCTGCTGCGCGAAATCCGCGATTCGCTGAAGAAGTAAGCCATTCCGCAACATGGCTGCCGGGGCTGCGGGCTGATACGCTTGCGGCTTCTTGATTTTTTCGGCCGGGGAATCCGCAATGCGTTCGAGTCTGATCCGCTTTGTCATGTTGCTGGGCACGGTTGCGGCCACCAGCGCACTGGCCGCTGAACCGCGCGAAACGCGCATCCCCGAATCCGCACTGGTCAACGTTGTACCGCTGCGCGAACACGCGCTGCAGGACAGAACCGCGTGGCAGGTGGTGGAATCGCTGACGACCGAAGTCGGGCCGCGTCTCGCCGGCAGCGAAGCCGATGCGCGCGCGGTGCGTTGGGCCGAAGCCAAGTTCAAAGCCTTGGGCTACGACAAGGTCTGGCTGCAGCCGGTGAGCTTTCCGAAATGGGAGCGCAGCAGCGAACGCGGCGACGTGTTGGGCGCACACAGCCAGGCGCTGAAACTCACCGCACTGGGCGGTAGTCCGGGCGGCAAGGTCGAAGCCGAAGTGATGCGCTTTGCCGATCTTGCGGCGCTGGAAGCGCTGCCCGCAGGCTCGCTTGCCGGGAAAATAGCGTTCATCGACTACCGCATGACGCGCGCCCGCGACGGCGGCGGCTACGCCATCAGCAGCAAAATACGCGGACGCGGCCCCTCCGCGGCGATCCGCGCCGGCGCTGCGGCATTCGTGATGCGTTCGGCCGGCACCGACAGCCACCGCAATCCGCACACCGGCATCACCCGCTTCGACGATGGCCTTATTCCGATTCCTTCGGCCGCGCTGTCGGCGCCCGATGCCGATCAGCTGACGCGGCTGATCGCGCTGGGCGAACCAGTGCGTCTGCGCGTAGCTCTCGACTGCGGCTGGAACGGCACCGCGGATTCGTTCAATGTGATCGGCGAGATCACCGGCAGTCACCGCAAGCTGCGCGATGAGGTCGTAGTGATCGGCGGCCATCTGGATTCATGGGACCTCGGCACCGGCGCGATCGACGACGGCGCCGGTGTCGCGATCACGATGGCGGCCGGGCATCTCATCGGCCGATTGCCCAGAGCGCAGCGCCCACCGCGCACGCTCCGCGTGATCGCGTTCGCGAATGAAGAACAGGGCCTCTACGGCGGCAAGGCGTACGCTGCGCAGTACAAGTCTGTCGTATCGAAACATCAACTCGTCGCAGAAAGCGACTTCGGCGCCGGCCGTATCTATGGGTTCAACACCGGCGCATCCGCGCACGCGAAGACGGCCGTTGCGCAGATCGCCGAAGCGCTGAAGCCTCTGGGCATCGAAGCGATGGACAAAGGCAGCGCAGGTCCGGATGTCGGCCCTATCGCGGCGGAAGGTGCAGCCTGGGCATGGCTGGGCCAGGACGGCAGCGATTATTTCGATCTGCACCACACGCCCGACGATACGCTGGACAAGATCGATCCCGCGGCGCTGGCGCAGAATGCTGCGGCGTATGCGGTGTTCGCGTATCTCGCGGCATCGGCGGATGGCCAGTTCGGCAGTGCGCCTAAAGTCCCCGAACCCGCAAAGCCCTGACAGCGCAATATGCGTTCTGCAGGAACGACGCGAGTCGCGATGCTTTCGATGCTGGGGTATGAAGCCAAAACATCGCGACTTCCGTCGCGCCTACCCATCACGCGTTACGCTTGACCACTCTCGACCACTCCGCCAGCATCACCGCAGTGGCGGCGGCCACATTGAGGCTTTCGACCGCAGCGCTGCCGGGAATCGACAGCCGCAGGTCGCAGGCTTTCGCGAGCTCGGCATCCATGCCCTCGCCTTCGGCGCCCAGCACGTAAATCAACCGTTCCGGCAGCTTCGCCGCGAACAGATCGGACGCGCCGCGCACCACCGTGGCGGCGAGCGAAAAACCGGCGCCGCGCAGCTGCGCAATCGAGTTGTCCTCGCGGCCCAGGCGCACGAATGGCACGATTTCGGCACCGCCCTCGGCGACGCGCGCGGCAGCGCCGGACATCGTCAGCGCCGAATGCTTCGGCAGCAGCACTGCGCTCACCCCGAAATGCGCAGCGGAGCGAAGAATCGCGCCAAGATTATGCGGATTGCCCACGCCATCCAGCCACAGCGCGCAGCACGGGCCGGGCTTGAGCTCACGCAGCCACGGCGACAGCAACAGCGGCTCTTCGCGCAAGACATCGGCGACCACGCCTTCGTGGTGCGCGCTGGCCGCAAGTTTCTGCAGGTCCTCCTGCTCCACCACGCGATAGCCGACGCGATTGGCCACGCACCATTTCAGCAGCGGCTGCAGCTGCGGGATGCGCGCTTCGGCCAGATACAGCTTGCGGATCGCCTGCGGCCGTCGCGCGAACGCCGCCTGCACCGCATTCATGCCATACAGACGCAGTTCGACATCGCGACGCGGGCGCGCGGGTTCGGCAGGCGGCGGGGGAGAAGGTGGATATTGTTTCCAGGGCATCGAAGGATTGTAGAGGCTGCGATGCCGCGCGTCGCGCATGTGTCCGCTGGATCGTATCCATCTGATCGAATCAACGTGATCGAATCAACGTGATCGATCGTACCAATCCAATCACAGCCTGCAATCATCCCATCGAATCAGCGAAATACAGCCACGCTGCGATGCCCAGCGCACCAAACAGCATCCATATCCAGTGAAGCGAAACGCTATCGCCGGGCATCACGGTCGGCGGACGCGCCTTGTTCATGAAGGCATGGGCCTCGGCGCGACCTTCGCTGAGCCCTTTACTGAGATGGTCGCTGAGCTCGGCGCCGCGCTTGCTCGACAGCTCGCCGTGACCATCGTCGGTGCGAATGCGCTGGCGCTGCTTATCGGCATCGCCCATCTGCTGCGAATAGGACTGGATCAGGGCCATGGCGCCTTTCAGGTCTCCACCGGTCGCTTCGCGGATCAGTTTGACCGCTCCGATCTTGTCGCCGCGCAGCAGCGCGGCAACCACTTCCTTGGGCATTTCTCGCGGATCGCTCATCGATGTCCCCGGATAATCGCACCCGGATGGCCCGGATCGCTGATCGCCGCAGCATAGCGCGCTGGCGCGGCCGGCGTCGGAGCCTCAATTCGAGGCCTCCATTAGAGATCTCGATAGGATGTGTCTTGGCGCACCGGCTTTTTTCGGAGCGATCACTGTTCCGGCGCGCGACACGCGCACGCTGTCGGATCAATTCGGATCAATACGCGCTCAAACGTGTCCATCCAAAGACGGCGTTTCAGCTTCCAGCTTATCCAACGCATGCTTCACCGCATCGGGCGAGCGCGTATACGGCGCCAGCAGCCGGTAGAACGCAGGCACCACGAACAGCGACAGCAGCGTGGAGAAGGCGACGCCGAAGATCACCACGATACCAATGGTGGCGCGGCTGGCGGAGCCCGGCCCGCTGGCGACCACCAGCGGCACCGCACCCATGATGGTGGCGATCGAAGTCATCAGGATCGGGCGCAGACGCACCGCGCAGGATTCGAGGATCGCCTCGCCCACATCGCGGCCTTCGTCGCGCAGCTGATTCGCGAATTCGACGATCAGGATGCCGTTCTTCGCAGCGAGGCCTACCAGCATCACGATGCCGATCTGGCTG
>JAYVSK010000015.1:0-2464 GCA_043775395.1 Lysobacter sp.
GACCGCGCTTCTAATCTCGACATCGTTGGCAGCGTCGGCAAAAAGAATACCGGCACACGATTGAGATTCTGGCCCGACCCGAAATACTTCGACACCGCCAAGTTCAATCTGCGGCATCTGCGCCACGTGCTGCGCGCCAAGGCGGTGCTCTGTCCCGGCCTGACCGTCAGCCTGCTGGATGTGACCACCGGCGAAAAAGACCAGTGGTATTACGAAGACGGCCTGCGCGATTATCTGAAGAGCGAACTTGCTGCGAGCGAAGCGCTGCCGCAGGAGCTGTTCGTCGGTCAGCTGAAAAAAGATTCCGAGATCGTCGACTGGGCCGCCGCCTGGATTCCCGAAGGCGATTTGGTGCAGGAAAGCTACGTCAACCTGATTCCCACCGCGCAGCACGGCACCCACGTCAACGGTCTGCGTACCGGCTTCACCGATGCGCTGCGGGAATTCTGCGATTTCCGAAACCTGCTGCCGCGCGGCGTGAAACTGGCGCCGGAAGACGTGTGGGACCGCGTCGCGTTCGTGCTGAGCGTGAAGATGACCGACCCACAGTTCAGCGGTCAGACCAAAGAACGGCTGTCGTCGCGGCAGGCGGCCGGGTTTGTCGAGGGTGCAGCGCACGATGCGTTCTCGCTGTGGCTGAACACGCACACCGAACTGGGCGAAAAAATCGCGCAGCTCGCCATCGATCGCGCCGCCGCGCGCCTGAAAACCGAAAAACAGATCGTCCGCAAGAAAGTCACCCAAGGCCCCGCCCTGCCCGGCAAGCTCGCCGACTGCATCAGTCAGGATCTCTCGCGCACAGAACTATTTCTGGTCGAAGGCGATTCCGCCGGCGGTTCGGCGCGACAGGCGCGGGACAAGGATTTCCAGGCGATTCTTCCGCTGCGCGGCAAAATTCTGAATACCTGGGAAGTCGCCTCCGGCAGCGTGCTCGCTTCGCAGGAAGTCCATGACCTCGCGGTCGCGATCGGCTGCGACCCCGGCAAGGACGACATTAGCGGTCTGCGCTACGGCAAGGTGGTGATTCTGGCCGACGCCGACTCCGATGGCTTACACATCGCAACCCTGCTGTCGGCGCTGTTCCTGAAGCACTTTCCGGCGCTGGTGATCGCCGGCAACATCTTCGTGGCGATGCCGCCGCTGTTCCGCATCGACGTGGGCAAACAGGTGTTTTACGCGTTGGACGAGGAAGAAAAACGCATCCTGCTGGAGAAGATCGAGCGCGAAAAAGCCGCGAATACCAAAGGCTTCGGCGGCACGATCAACGTCACCCGATTCAAGGGCCTCGGCGAAATGAACCCGCAGCAACTGCGCGAATCGGCGATCCATCCGGACACCCGTCGGCTGGTGCAGCTCACCGTGGACGGCGGCCCCGAAACCCATGCACTGATGGACATGCTGCTGGCGAAGAAGCGCGCTTCGGATCGCAAGATGTGGCTGGAAACGAAAGGCGATCTGGCGACACTGGAGGTCTGACGTGTCCAATTCATTACTGCCAGCCGTTACGACTGCGCGCATGACACCACCGCTGAATTTTCTGCGTAGCGCAGGCGATCTGGCGACCTTGGAAGTTTGAACGTAAAACCGCGCAGGAGGGCCTTCAAGCCCGAGCGCTTCATGCAGACCCGGTGAGACTCAGCGTTGGATGTCTACGCACATTTTTTTCAAGCGCCGGGAAACTTTTGACAAGCGCAGACAAAAATGCGCGAAGCGAACCTGGTTTTGCTGGTCATCCCAAATCCGTACGCAAAGAGATCGGGCCTGAAGGCCCTGCTACGGATTCACGCTGCCGGCACGTACAGCTGCGAATACAGCGGATGATCCACTTCGCCCAGCAGCCGCAGCCGCTGCGTTTCTGGCAATAGCGTTGCGATGTGCTCGAACGTATCGAGCGGCGATAGCGACTGCGCAAGCACCGAGGCGACCACCGGCTCAGCGGCTTCCCGGTCGGCCGCCATGCGCGCAAGGTCGGCGGCGTCTTCGCGGCTCAGCAGATCGTGGACCACGACCACGCGATCGCGCACGCGCTCCCACTCGTCTGATTCGATCTGTCCGGACTGCACAAACCTGTCGATGATCGCCTCCTGCAGAGCGCTTAATCGGCTGCTGCGCTGCATTTCGACCGCGCGCGGCATCTGCGCAGCGTCGAGCTGGGGTGCGGGGGTTGCAATGGTTTCGGGGACGCATGCGCCCGCAGACTGCATCGTCTCGGCATTCCGGGCCAGCCACCAAGGCCGGACGAAACGCATCAACAGCCATAGCGACACCCCCACCCCAGCCAGGATCCACAAGACCACAAGCAATATCTGCAGCACAGTCACTCCTCTTGCCAGCCCGTCGACGGAAGCCGACACCGGGGAAGTGTACGTAATTCGGCGGCCCGGGCAGGGTTTCCATCTCCTACCCGAATGGCCACAACGCGACGCGCTGCGGCATAAACCAGCATGGAGGCTGCGCATGGAGC
>JAYVSK010000016.1:0-4228 GCA_043775395.1 Lysobacter sp.
TACGGCGCAGGGCCAGACGCTGAGCGATTATGAGGCACTGTTCAAGACTATACCGCTACCGGCGATCGCGCAGGACTTCATGGACGATGTCAGCTTCGCACGCTACCGCGTTGCCGGCCCCAATCCGATGCTGATCTGCGGCATCGACGCACTGCCCGCCACGCTGCCGCTGAGCGACGCGCAATACCGCGCGGTGATGGGCGCTGAGGACAGTCTGGCTACCGCGTTGGCCGAGCATCGCGTCTATCTGCTCGACTATCGGGAACTCGACTACCTCGCTGAATTGCCCGGCCAGACCGATGGATTGACCAAGCACGTGTTCGCGCCGATCGCGCTGTTCGCGATCGCTCAAGGCGGCACGCGTCTCGTGCCCGTGGCGATCCAGTGCGGACAGGATCCGTCGAAACATCCATTGTTCTTCCCCGCTGCGCAGGGCAGCGCCCTGGGCTGGGGCTGGCTGATGGCGAAGACCGTGGTGCAGGTGGCCGAATGCAACTATCACGAATTGTTCGTGCATCTGGCGCGTACCCATCTGATGCTGGAAGCGTTCGCGGTCGCGACCCATCGCTGTCTGGCCGACGCGCATCCGCTCAATATTCTGCTGGTGCCGCACTGCCTCGGCACGCTGTTCATCAACAACGCGGCTGCACATTCGCTGATCTCGCCGGGAAGTCCCATCGATCATTTCTTCGGCGCACCGATCGATCGATCGCAGCAGGCCGCGGGCACCGACCGGCTGGGCTTCGATTTCTACGCGAACATGCTGCCGGCCGATCTCGCCGCACGCCGGGTCCACAATCCTGCGTGGCTGCCGGAATATCCGTATCGCGACGATGCGCTGCTGGTGTGGGCGACAATCAAACAATGGATGCAGGATTACGTTGGCGTCTATTATGCAGACGACGCAACGGTCATCGGAGACAGCGAATTGGCCGACTGGTGCGCATCGTTGATCGCCGACGGCAAAATCAAAGGCTTCACGCCGATCATCAGCCGTGCACAGTTGGTCGATGTGCTGACGATGATCGTATTCACCGCCACCGCGCAGCATGCAGCGGTGAATTTTCCGCAGAAACCGCTGATGACCTACGCGCCGGCGCTCACCGGCGCCGGTTGGCAGGACGCACCGGCGCAGCAGAGCGGCCACAGTGAACAGCAGTGGCTTGCGATGCTCTCGCCTACTCAGTATGCGATGGAGCAACTGAACGTGCTGCACCTGCTGGGCTCGGTGCATTTCCGCGCGCTGGGCGACTATCGCAGCAATGATTTCCCGTATCTGGAATGGTTCGAGGACCGGACGATCACCAAAAGCGGCGGGCCGCTGCAGCGCTTCAAACAATCGTTGCGCGATGTACAGGCGCAGATCGAGGCGCGCAACACCACGCGCATCGGTTATCCCTTCCTGCTGCCGAAGAGCATCCCGAACAGCATCAATATCTGAACCCTCGCAGTGCGAACGGGACGATGGCGGATGCACCTTCTGGGGCATCCGTCATGGTCCTGCAGGTCAGCCGACATCATGGGTACACCGATGCTTGAAAAATACGTGCGCTGCTGATAACCATAGCGTCAGCGAGAGATAGCCCGGCACCGGATGGGGTCTGGATATCAACAGGAGGCTCGCGAGCGGCGTTCGGCAGTGCGACTGCGGAACGTGGAATGGATTCCGGCGACCAGAACGGTTGCCGATACGACGGCGCTCGCCGGCAGGAGTGGCATGGACGCGATACCGATTCGACAGGTTCAGGACCAGGACACGCTGGTCTGCCACTGCGCCAACGTCGGACGCGCACGGATCAAGGCCGCGATCGCTACTGCGCCTGCTTCAACGCTCGAATCCTTGGGCGCGCAGCTGGGCTGCGGCGTGCAGTGCGGATGCTGTCGCCCATTGCTGCAGGAGTTGCTGGGCGAGTCGCCCTGGTACGAAGTAGCCAATGCCACGCGCACCACATTGACCGACGGTAAAGACCCACAGCGCCGCATCGTTCAGCTCGATCTGCAGTTAGTCGGTTTTCCGCCTTATCCGCAGTCGCTGCCAGCGCAGCATGTCGTGCTGCAGGCATGGTTGGACGAGACCTGGGTGACGCGCACTTACACCGTGGTGCGCCAGTCGCAAGACGGCAACACGGTCAGCATCGCCATGCGTCGTATCGAAGGCGGCGAACTGGGCATGCGGCTGCTGGATGCCGACGATGCGACCTTCGCCGCGATTCCGATGCGCATCGCGGTGCCAGCCGGCGAGGCGGATCCTGCCGATGGCCGTCCGGTGATTTGCTTCGTCGCGGGCGTGGGTGTGACTCTGGCGCTGTCGCTGCTGCATGGCCGACGTGCGGGCCAACATCTGCACATCGACTACAGCGCATCGCGTCGCGGCGACATGGTCTACGCCGATTACATCGAGGCTGTCGCCAAGAGCGACAGCGGGGTCAGCTGCCAACTCCGCTCGGACGATATCTACGGCCACATCGACACCGAAGACATTCTCGAAACGGTGAATCAGTATCCGGATGCGCGGCATTATATTTGCGGGCCGCCCGCATTCACCCGACATCTGCAGGAAGGTCTGCTCAAGGCAGACGTGCCCGAAAACGACGTGCGTGTGGAAGCATTTTTTCTGAAATCCGGCTCACGGCGACGGCCTAGTATTCGTCGCCGGGCCTATGCGGCCGGCATCGCAATGGCTTTTTTACCGCTGCTGCTCCTGGCGCCAGCATTGGCGGAGTTCGTACCGAACGATGCACACAACCCTGGGCACGCCGATCTCGCCTGCACCGAGTGTCATCGCGAGGCACCGGGCACCGAACGGCAACAGCTGCAAGCCAAGGTGAAATATCTATTAGGCCTGCGCACAGACGATGTCGATTTCGGCATGCAGCCGGTGAACAACGCAGCCTGTATCGGCTGCCACGACAATCCCGATGACCGCCATCCTGCGCATCGTTTCCTCGAACCACGCTTCGAGGCCGCGCGCGCCACGCTCGCGCCTGAGCAGTGCGTGAGCTGCCATCGCGAACACACCGGCACGCGCGTGAGCCAAACCAACGTCGCGTTCTGCGCCACCTGCCACAGCGATATGGAGATGAAGGACGACCCCACACGACCCACCCACGATGCGTTGATCCGCGACAAACGCTGGGACACCTGTCTGACCTGCCACGACTTCCACGGCAATCATGGATATGTACCGCCGAAAGATCTGAAAACTGCGATCGCGCCGGATGCGATCGCCGAGTATCTGCGTGCCGGCCCGTCGCCCTATGGCGAGCCGGTGGTGAAAGCCAAGAAGCCCGAGGTGACGCCATGACAATACCGAAAATCCCCCGTTCCGTGATCGCGCTAAGCGCGTTCGCGGTGATCGGTATTTATCTGTTCGCGACCGCGCCGGCCAATCTGGGAGATGCGACCGGCAGCGGCCGCGATGTGCCGGTCGAAACCCTGTTCCGGATGTTGGACGCTGAAAACGCGTCGATCCGTAGTTTGTACACCGCCGAAATCGTCACCCCCGGTCTGAAAAGAGGCCTGAAATATCGAGAAGACTGGAAGAACAAAGATGTGCATGCAGGCCCACTGCCGGCGCTGGTACTGCGCGAAACCGCGAACCGGCTGCAGCAGCGCGTTCCAGAGCTGAGCCTGTTCCTGGGTTCAACCTTTCCAATCGAAGCGTCCAACCAGTTCAAGGGCAAACAGCTGGCGTATTTCGACAAGATCGAAAGCACCCGCGAACCGCAGTTTTTTCTCGATGAAAGTACCGGACGCTACACCGCGATGTTCGCCGATATCGCTGGGGCGCCCGCCTGCGTGACCTGCCACAACGATCATCCGACCAGCCCGCGCAAAGATTGGAAGCTCAAGGATGTGATGGGCGCGACCACATGGTCGTTTCCGCGCAAGCAGGTGTCCACCGATGAACTGGTAACGATTCTGGGCGCGTATCGTCTTGCCGCACTAGACACCTACAGCGCATATCTGAAAAAAACCGAGCGCTTCGCCGAAGACCAGCGCCCGGCGCTGGGTGATCGCTGGCCGCAGGACGGGCTGTATCTGCCGGATGCCGACACCTTTCGCCAGCGTGTGGAAGCACGCAATTCAACCGCATCGCTAAACGTGTTGCTGCAGAGCTCCGCAGCGCCGCCGCGAGCTGCAGCCGCAACAAGCACATCGCCAATACCAGCAGCCGGCGGTGAATCCGCTGAAAAAGCCGGAAGCAAGCCATGAGCGCGCCGATGCG
>JAYVSK010000017.1:0-4444 GCA_043775395.1 Lysobacter sp.
CAACGCTCACCACATCACCCTGCTTGCCCTTGTCCTTGCCGGCGGTGACGACTACGCGGTCGCCTTTCTTGATACGGTTCATGTCTGTTCCTCCGCTCAGAGCACTTCGGGCGCGAGCGAGACGATCTTCATGAACTTCTCGGAGCGCAGTTCGCGCGTCACCGGTCCGAAGATACGGGTCCCGATCGGCTCGTGTTTGTTGTTCAGCAGCACAGCGGCATTGGTGTCGAAGCGGATCAACGACCCGTCAGCACGACGCACGCCCTTGCGGGTGCGCACCACGACAGCGTTGTAAACCTCACCCTTCTTGACCTTGCCGCGCGGGATGGCGTCTTTGATCGACACCTTGATGATGTCGCCGATGTGGGCGTAACGGCGCTTGGAACCACCGAGCACCTTGATACACATCACTTCTTTTGCACCGGAATTGTCAGCCACTTCGAGGTGGCTCTGCATCTGGATCATGATTCAGCCTCCTCGTTATTCAGCTGCGCGTTCGACGATTTCGACGACGCGCCAGTTCTTGGTTTTGGACATCGGGGCGCATTCGGCGACCCGAACTACATCGCCTTCTTTGCAGCTGTTCTCTGCATCGTGGGCATGCAGCTTAGTCGAGCGGCGAATGTACTTGCCGTACAGCTCGTGCTTGACCTGACGCTCTACCAGCACAGTGACGGTTTTATCCATCTTGTTACTGACAACGCGTCCCTGCACCGTACGCTGCTTCTTTTCGGTATCCGGTTTGATTTCGATATTCATAGGTCAGTCCTTACTTCTTCTGACCGAGCAACATGTTGACGCGGGCGATTTCACGGCGCACGCGACGAATGTCGTGGGTCTTGGCGAGCTGGCCGGTTGCTTTCTGCATGCAAAGCGAGAAACGCTCTTTCTGCAGGTCGAGCAGGTGGCCCTTCAGCTCATCGGCCGACTTGGCACGGAGTTGTTTGAGTTCCATCAGCGCACCGTCCGGGTCACGAAAGTGGTGGTGACCGAGAGCTTGGCGGCGGCAAGACGGAAAGCCTCACGCGCGGTCGCCTCATCGACGCCCTCGATCTCGTAGATCATGCGGCCTGGCTGGATCTGCGCGACCCAGTACTCAACGTTACCCTTACCGGAGCCCATGCGGACTTCGATAGGTTTTTGCGTGATCGGCTTATCGGGAAATACCCGGATCCACATCTTGCCGCCACGTTTGACATATCGGCTGATGGTCCGGCGCGCGGCTTCGATCTGACGGGCGGTCAGGCGGCCGGTTGCAGTCGCTTTCAGACCGTACTGGCCGAAGCTGACTGCATTGGCGCTCCAGCTCAGACCTGCGTTGCGGCCCTTGAAAAGCTTACGGTATTTGGTTCGCTTGGGTTGCAACATGATTAGTCTCTCGCCTCCCGATCACGGCGCGGGCCACGCGGGCGATCGCGATCATTGCGGTCGTTGCGATCGCCACGCTCGCTGCGCGGAGAATCGTCCTGTTTCTCTTGACCCACCTGGGAGAAATCAAAGATTTCGCCCTTGTAGATCCAAGTCTTGATGCCGATGACGCCATAAGTAGTGTGCGCTTCGGCAAAACCATAATCGACGTCAGCACGCAGAGTATGCAACGGCACACGACCTTCGCGATACCACTCCGAGCGTGCGATTTCGGCACCATTGAGGCGACCGGCAACATTGACCTTAATACCAAGCGCGCCAAGGCGAATCGCATTACCTACGGCACGTTTCATCGCGCGGCGGAACATGATCCGGCGCTCCAGCTGCTGGGCGATCGACTCAGCGACCAGCTGCGCATCGAGTTCCGGCTTGCGCACTTCGGTGACATTGATGTGCGCAGGCACACCCATCACGTCGCTGATTTCCTTGCGCAGCTTCTCGATGTCTTCGCCACGTTTGCCGATCACCACGCCCGGGCGGGCGGTATGCACAGTCACACGCGCAGTCTTGTTCGGACGCTCGATCAGGATCTTGCTGATCCCCGCAGCCGCAAGCTTCTTACGGAGCATTTCGCGGACCTTGAGATCAGCGGCCAGAAAACCGGCGAACTCCTTCTTGCCCGCGTACCACTTCGAGTTCCAGTCTTTCGAAATGCCGAGGCGGATACCGGTGGGATGTACTTTGTGGCCCATACTTATTTGCCCTCGCCCACGACCACAGTGATGTGGCTGGTGCGCTTCAGAATGCGGGTTCCGCGGCCTTTAGCGCGGGCCATGAAACGCTTCAGCATCGGACCTTCATCGACCATGATGGTCTTGACCTTCAGCTGGTCGATGTCGGCGCCTTGATTGTTCTCGGCGTTCGCGATCGCCGATTCCACGACCTTTCGGATCATGGCAGCGGCTTTCTTGTCCGAGAAGCGGAGCAGGTTGACGGCACGCTCGGCAGAGAGGCCGCGGACTTGGTCGGCGACCAGACGTGCTTTCTGCGGCGAGATGCGGGCGCTGCGCAGAATGGCTTTCGCCTCGTTAGCATTTTTAATAGTGGCCATTGCTTACTTGCCCTTCTTGTCGCCGCCGTGACCCTTGAAGGTCCGGGTGAGCGCGAACTCGCCGAGCTTGTGACCGACCATGTTCTCGTTGACCAGCACCGGCACGTGATTCTTGCCGTTGTGCACGGCGATCGTGAACCCGATCATTTCCGGCAGGATGGTGGAACGACGCGACCAGGTTTTGATCGGTTTCTTGTTGCTGACCGCCGTCTCCACCTTTTTGATCAGGTGGTGATCGATGAACGGACCCTTCTTGAGTGAACGTGCCATGGTCGATTAGCTCCTGCGGTCGCGCACGATGAATTTCTGCGTCCGCTTGTTTTTGCGGGTCTTGTACCCCTTGGTCGGCACGCCCCACGGCGTGACCGGATGCGGGTTACCCTGGCCGGCCTTCGCCTCACCACCGCCGTGTGGATGATCCACCGGGTTCATGGCCGCGCCGCGGACGGTCGGCTTGATGCCGCGCCAGCGCGAGGCACCTGCTTTGCCAAGCTTCTCGAGATTGTGTTCGGTGTTGCCAACTTCGCCGATGGTGGCGCAGCATTCAGCAGGCACCTTGCGCATTTCGCCCGAACGCAGGCGAAGCATCGCATAAATACCTTCACGAGCAACCAGCTGAACACCAGCGCCGGCAGCACGCGCGATCTGCGCACCTTTGCCCGGCTTCATCTCGATGCAATGGACAGTTGAACCGACCGGGATATTGCGCAGCGGCAGAGTGTTTCCAGGTTTGATCGGTGCGTCATTACCTGCGATCACCTGATCGCCAGTCTTGAGACCTTTAGGCGCGATGATGTAACGACGCTCACCGTCGACGTAGCACAACAACGCAATGTGCGCGGTACGGTTGGGATCATATTCGATCCGCTCGACCTTCGCAGCGATACCCACTTTGTCGCGCTTGAAATCGATGATGCGGTAATGCTGCTTGTGGCCACCACCGATATGGCGGGTGGTAATGCGGCCGTGGTGGTTACGACCGCCGGTCCTGCCCTGCTTTTCGACCAGCGGGGCATGCGGGGCGCCTTTGTGCAAGCCCGGCGTGACCACGCGGACCGCACTGCGGCGACCGGGAGACGTGGGTTTGAATGTCATCAATGGCATCGGTGAGTCCTCAGACCTTGACCGTGGTGACGTCGATCGACTGGCCTTCGGCCAGTGTCACGTAGGCTTTACGCCAGTCGCCGCGGCGACCGTTACGATTACGGAACGACTTGTTCTTGCCCTTCACATTGAGCACATTGACGGACTGGACCTTGACGTCAAAAAGCTTTTCGACGGCGATCTTGATGTCGGCCTTGGTGGCATCGGTGGCGACTTCGAACGCATATTGATTGGAGATTTCTTGGGCACGCACGGTTTTTTCAGACACGCGCGGCGCACGGATCACGCTGTAGAGCTTGGCGTCGTTCATGCCAGCCACTCCTCGATCTTCTTGACCGCATCGGCGGTCATCAGGACGCTATCGGCGCCTACGAGCACGACCGGATCCAGACCCTGCACATCACGCACCTGCACATACGGCAGATTGCGGGCGGACAGAAACAGATTCTCAGAGGCGTCTTCGGTGACGATCAGCGGGCGCTTGCCGACTTCGAAGCCCTTCAGCTTCTCGACCAAACCGCTGGTCTTCGGGCCGTCGATGTCGAACGATTCTACGATCGTGATCCGGCCTTGACGAGTCAGCTCGGAGAGAATCGCGGAGATCGCGGCACGGTACATCTTACGATTGACCTTCTGCGCGAAGCTGCGCGGCTTGGCAGCAAATGCACGGCCACCACCAACGAAGATCGGAGCCGTCAATGCGCCATGACGCGCACCGCCGCCCTTCTGTTTTTTCGATTTCTTGGTAGTACCTTTGACCTCGGCACGGGTTTTCTGTGCCTTGGTCCCGGCCCGGCCGGCATTGCGATAGGCAACGACAACCTGATGGACCAGATCGTGGCTGAATTCGCGACCGAATAC
>JAYVSK010000018.1:0-2725 GCA_043775395.1 Lysobacter sp.
CGGTTCGAACCGGATCGCCGCAACGACTGTCGGTTGCAGCGCCTTGTAAGGATTGCGAACGCCCATGACCAAATCCGAATTGATCGAGATCCTGTCCCAGCGACAGAGTCATCTGAAGGCAGACGACGTCGATCTTGCGGTCAAGTCGCTGCTGGAGATGATGGGCGGCTCGTTGGCCGATGGCGAGCGGATCGAAATCCGCGGCTTCGGCAGTTTCTCTCTGCACTACCGTCCCCCTCGCACCGGCCGCAACCCGAAGACGGGTGACGCCGTGGCTTTGCCCGGCAAACATGTGCCGCACTTCAAGCCCGGCAAAGAACTGCGCGACCGGGTCAGCAGCGTCATTCCGCTGCCATCCGAAGACTGATCCAGCCAGCCTGGGAGACCGCATTGAGCCTTCTGCCGTGCGCTCTCGAACTGCTCCGATTCGTGTGCCATCGAGTATTTTCCGGCCGTGCGGTGTCGATCCATCGTCATCGCTGATCGTGCGGCATACACTGCCGGTATCGACTGCGGTTTCCGCCCATCACTGCGAGCCCCGATCCCCATGCGTCCACTGCGCGCACTCGTCGCTGTCATATTCCTGATTGTCGGAATCGTGCTTGGCGCGCTCAATCCGACGTCGGTGGCAGTCGATCTTGGCCTGTTTCACATTCGCGCTGGACTGGGAGTGATGCTGCTCTGCGCGCTGTTAGCGGGTGTATTGGTCGGTGGTCTGGCGATGACCGCATCGGTGGTTCTGCCGTTGCGCCGCGAGTTGCGGCGCAGACGAAAGAGCGATCCGGAACGTTCCCAGGCGGATGTGGGGCTTCCCGTGTCCTCAGTACCGGAATCTTGATATGGCCTTTGTCTCAGAATGGTTCTGGTATTTCCTGCTGATTCCACTGGCAGCGGTAATTGGATGGGTGATCGGTCGACGCGGTGGTGAACGCCACAGCGATCATCAGGTCAGCCGGCTTTCCACCACTTATTTTCGGGGCTTGAATTATCTGCTCAACGAACAGCCCGACAAGGCGATCGAGCTGTTCCTTCACGTTGCCGAACTGGACAAGGACACGTTCGAGACCCAGGTCGCGCTGGGCCATCTGTTTCGCCGCCGCGGGGAAGTGGACCGCGCCATCCGCCTGCACCAGGGTCTGGTGCAGCGGGCTGATCTCAACGATCAGCAGAAAGTGCAGGCTTTGCTTGCGCTAGGTGAAGATTACATGCGCTCCGGGCTGCTTGATCGCGCCGAAACCGTGTTCAGCGATCTGGCCAAGCTTGACGATCGCGCGCCCCAGGCCCTGCGCCATCTGATCGATATCTATCAGGCCGAACGGGACTGGCAGCAGGCGATCGACAAGGCGTCGCGTTACGAAGCGGTGACCGGCGAGCCGATGGGCAAGCTCATCGCACAGTTCGAGTGCGAAATGGCCGATCGCCACCGCGCGGCCGGCGACAGCGATCAGGCCAGAGCGGCCATCGCCCGTGCTTATGCTGCAGATTCGAATACCGTCCGCGCCGGTATGCTGGAAGGCAGGATCGAATACGACGCGGCGCGGTATCCGGCGGCGATCCGGGCTTACGAGCGCGCCGCGCGCCACGACCCCGACTATCTGCCCGATATTCTGCCTTCGCTGTCGATCTGCTACGAACACGTCGGCGATCCCAGCGGCGCTCGAAATTTCCTGACCGAAATGTGCGAGCACTATCGCGGCATCGCGCCGGTGCTGGCGCTGACCCGGCTGGTCGAAACGGGAGAGGGCGTTCACGCTGCCCGGGATTATCTTGCCCTGCAGCTGAAAGAGCGCCCTTCGGTGCGTGGCGAAGCCGCGCTGATCGACCTGAGCCTTGCCGACAATACTGACCCTGTCGCAACGCTGCACGACCTCAAGCATGTCACCGAACAATTGCTGGTCCGCAACCCGAGCTATCGCTGCAAGAGCTGCGGTTTTGGTGCGCGGAGTCACCATTGGCAATGCCCGAGCTGTAAAGCCTGGGGGACGGTCAAGCCGCTGCTCAACTACGCCGTGGTCTGAATGAGTCCGCTGTTGGGCTCGATCATCTGGTGCGCGCTGTTCGCAGCCTTAGGTGCCGTGGGCACTTGGATGGCGCGGGGGTATGCCGTGCAGCGCCAGCTGCTGGACCAGCCCGGCGACCGCCGCAGCCATCGCATCGCGACCCCGCGTGGCGGCGGAATTGCGATCGCGTTGGCCTTTCTGATCGCGCTGCTGGCGATGATGCTGCGGCAGCCTCGCGAAATCGTCCTGCTGGGGTGTGCGGTTGTCGGCTTGCTGCTAGTGGCGGGTATCGGATGGCTGGACGACCATCGTCCGTTGTCGCCGTGGTCGCGGCTCGCAGTGCACGCGGTTGCGGCTGGCTGGCTTGGGGCCGGCTTTTACCTGTCCGGAGCACACGGTGCTGTCGCTCCAATCGCATTCCTAGCAGCCCTGGTGCTGGTGAATGTCTGGAATTTCATGGACGGCATCGATGGCTTGGCCGCCACGCAGGCAGCACTGGTCGCGGCGGCGTTCGCTTTCGTCACCGGCAGTTCGCTCGCGATTCATCTGGGGTTGGCGCTGATCGCGTCAACCTTGGGTTTCTTGCCGTTCAATTTTCCCCGGGCCAGAATCTTCCTCGGGGATGTGGGCAGCGGAATGCTGGGTTTCGCGCTGGCGCTGATGCTGGGATTGTTCTTGGATGCCGTGCCGGTTGCGGCTTGGCCGCTGGCCATCCTGCCACTGAG
>JAYVSK010000019.1:0-3539 GCA_043775395.1 Lysobacter sp.
GTGCCGATGTCGGGAGCCTGCAGCATCAGCTGCAGCTGCGCATCGTGCATGCCGGCCCACCAGTTCGGTGGATACACCACCGGCGATGCCGCCTTATCGGCTGCCGGGACCGTGATCGATACGACGCACAGCGCAGTCATGAAGGCGACTGCGGCGAGCCGTCGCGAAAGGGAGCCATCTGTCATCGTCAATACCCGTCGTAGTCGGTCCACGTCGATAGTGCCATGCGCTGCCATCCGTTGCAGCGGTGCCGGGATCATTGATATCAGCCCCGGGTGCGAGTGTGCCGCCCGCTGCCACGATGTCCAGCGGTTGGGTGCAGCATCTTTGCAAGGATGATGTGCTGCTTCGGATGGACGATCCATTGGCTGCAATGGCTGTGGCGCTAATCGCCCCTCATCCGGCGCTATGCGCCACCTTCTCCCCGCGAGGCGGGGAGAAGGATTGAAAGCGCCACGCTTACCACGCGATCTTTTTTCCTTCTATCTGCGTCCCTTCTCCCCGCATCGCGGGGAGAAGGTGGCGCGTAGCGCCGGATGAGGGGCGGCTTTCGGCGTCTCTTCTCCCCGCATCGCGTGGAGAAAAACTAAAAACGTCAACCTGGCCGCCAGACCTGCTTCCCTTCTCTCCGCATCGCGGGGAGAAGGTGGCGCGCAGCGCCGGATGAGGGGCGAAGACAACATGATACGTAGGCCACTACGATGCGTTGCGAAGAGCGCCCCTCAGGGCCTTCGGCCACCCTCTCCCCGTGCGCAGCACGAGGAGAGGGAACTAAGCCGAACAGAACATGCTCATTATTTTTGAAGCACTAGACTAGCCGCCAGACCTGCTTCCCTTCTCTCCGCATCGCGGGGAGAAGGTGGCGCGCAGCGACGGATGAGGGGCGGCTTTTGGCGTCTCTTCTCCCCGCATCGTGTGGAGAAAAACTAAAAACGTCAACCTGGCCGCCAGACCTGCTTCCCTTCTCCCCGCATCGCGGGGAGAAGGTGGCGCGCAGCGACGGATGAGGGGCGGCTTTTATCACTCGCCCGCACCATCCGACGCCTTGCGCTTACGCGCTGTTTTCTTCGGCGCGACCGGCAGCAGCGATGTCAGCTGTTGGTAACGCTCGAACAAAAACGCAACGCGCTCGGCATCGGATTTGAAGCTGCGCTTGCCGTAGGCGGCATCCACCGCGCGGTCCAGGGTCTGATGCGCTTTCACCAGCGCCGGCGGCATAGTCAGCGGATCGTACAGATCGGCCAGCGTGGCATCGGGGAACTGTGCGCGGGCGTTGAGCACGCCCTGCGCGGCGGCTTCGATGGTTTCACGCTGCTTGTCATTCACATCGGGCCAAGGGAAGTTGTTGTAGACGGCAGGTGAATAGCTGTAGTCGCTCTTCAATCGACCACAAACTGCTCTCACCCAAGCCATATGCATCGTCGAAGTCAATACACCAAAATGCCATAGCGTTCCACCAACGATCATCTGAATCTTGTTGCTAGCGATGATGGTCGGAGCGAGAAATCCGATCGGAATGAATCGACGGGATTCCGATGACACCTCTGGGATAGCGATATACGGCGCGTCCGGTTGCCGGTCCTGTGTAAACAATGTCGGCATGTCAGCATAATCCCGGACCTGCTTTGTCGGGCTTGTCTGCCTTGAAGTCCTAACCTTAGCAACGCGCTCACGAACAGCAGGCATTGCAGCCAGATCAGCAGGTGTTGCATGTTTCAGCCACAAGCACCAGCGTTTTGTGCCGTTGATGAATTCATCTCCACCGACATACGGAAACACATATTTCTCGGCAAGTATATTTGCAACCAACAGCGTATTTTTTTCTTCATCGCTGAGAACAAGATTACCTCCGTCTGTTGGCTGACTACCCTTATACATTTCCGGCAATCCGGCCTGAGAATCGGTTCGCGACGGCAATAGCACATCTGCCGCCCCAACCAGATAGGCGTTAATGTGATCTACACGAAGAACGTGCGGATCAGATTTTGGCGTGTCGTAATCGAATATCGTCTTTTCAGCAGCATCGGTCAGCCCGAACCCCACGATGACGCAATGGACTGCAGCCTTTCCACGCGCTTCGTTCGACCATTGGAAAGTACGGTGGGCAAAATGTATCTTCGCTCCTCGCGGCAACAAATCACTCCATAAAATTCCGACTTGCTCCCCTTGGCTGATCGAATTCGTCGCCACAAATGCACAACGAATCGCAGGATTGGCATGCATATAATCGACTGAAAGCCGATACCAAGCTGTTACGTAATCCAAACGCCCGAAACGCCCGTCTCTCCCCCAGATGCGATCCATGTCAGCCATTTGCTCAGCATCACGCCATTGATGACCAATAAACGGCGGATTCCCCAAAATAAACCTCAGTTCGCTCGCCGGCACCACCGTATTCCAATCGATCCGCAGCGCATTGCCGTGCACGATGCCGGCCGATTTCTCCAGCGGCAGACGCACGAAGCGGTTGCCGAAGGCGTCCTGCACGCGCAGGTTCATCTGGTGATCGGTCAGCCATAGCGCAACCTGGGCGATCTGTGCGGGAAATTCCTCGATCTCGATGCCGTAGAACTGGTCGACGTTGCATTTGATCAGCAGGCGCGAGTCGCTGAACTGGCCGCTGGCGAGATCTTTCTCGTGCAGGGCCAGAATCACGTCGAGTTCCAGCTGACGCAGCTCGCGATACGCAACCACAAGGAAGTTGCCGCAGCCGCAGGCGGGGTCGAGAAACTTCAGTGCGGCCAGCGTTTCGTGGAAATCGTGCAGCTTGCTGCGGTTGTTCCTGATCTTCTCGAATTCGGCGCGCAGGTCGTCGAGAAACAGCGGATGGATGAGTTTGAGGATGTTCTTTTCGCTGGTGTAGTGCGCGCCGAGGTTGCGCCGCGCCTTGTCGTCCATGATCGATTGGAACAGCGAGCCGAAGATGGCCGGGCTGATGGTGCTCCAGTCCATACCGGCAGCTTCGAGCAGGCTTTCGCGCTGGCGGGTGTCGAATGCGGCCATCGGCAGGGTTTCTGCGAACAGTTTGCCGTTGACGTGCGGAAACGCAGCAAGCTGGTCGTCCAATGTGGTCAAGCGTTTTTCGTTCGGCGTATCCAGCGTCTGAAACAACGCGGTGAGCTGCGCACCCAAGTCGCTGCCGTCTTCGGCAGTGCGCTGTTCGATGAAGTCCTGCAGTTGACGACGCTCGAAGATGCCGGTGTCCTCTGCGAACAGGCAAAACAACAGCCGCACCAGCAGCACTTCCAAACGATGGCCTTCATAGCCGCTGGCTTTCAGCGCGTCGTGCAGCTTGCCCATGCGCTCGGCGGCCTTGATGTTGACCGGGTTCTGCGGCGCGATGGTTTGCGTGCGGTATCCGGCGATGAAAGCGAAATGCTTGATGCGCTTGTGCAGGTCGGCGAGCTTGAATTCGGTTTCGGTATTTTCTTCGAGATCATAAAGACGGAAGCGCGCGAAGTCGGAAACCAAAATGTAACGCGGCAAATCGCGCCCGGGCAGGCCTTCGAAATAATCGGCGGCTTGGGCGAAAGCCCGGC
>JAYVSK010000020.1:0-8023 GCA_043775395.1 Lysobacter sp.
TTGAGATAGATCGTTTCCAGCAGCGCTGCGGTATCTGCATCGATGGCGTAACTGTCGATGGTGATGGCAGGCGGCACCGCGGCCTTGTAATAGCTCACACCGGCGATGAGATGCAGCAACCGCAGCGCCTGCTGGGCCGCCGCAGTATGCGCAGCGTCCAATGCGAACGGCGCACCGGGCACCGTCACCGTTTCGATCAGCTCCGGGCCGTCGTCGAAGGCATACACCAGCTGCGCAACGCCGGTCTGCGCATCGAAACCGCAGCGGACGAAGCGAAAGGCGCGAATCGTGTCGCGCTGGAATGCCCATGCAGGAACCGGAACCTCAGACATCGAAAATTTCCTCTGCCGGCAACGCCCGCAGGTTGTAGGTATGCGCCATGGTCATGCCGTATGCGCCGGCGTCGGCGATCAGCACAACATCGCCCTCGACGGTCGCTTTGGGCAGCATACGTGCGCGCCCGAACACATCGCTGCTTTCGCAGATCGGGCCGACCACATCGAACGCAATAATTGCGTCATCGTCGATGCGAGAGAGATTGTGGATACCGTGGTAGGCGTCATACATCGCCGGGCGCATCAGTGCGTTCATGCCGCCGTCCAGACCGATGCGACGCAGGCCGTCTTTTTCGATCATTTGAGTGACGCGCAGCAACAGTACGCCGGCTTCGGCAACCAGATAGCGGCCCGGCTCAACGGCAAGACGGAAGCGCGGAAACGCGGCCTTGATCTCGTCGAGCCCCGCGCGCCAAGCGGCGACATCGAACGGGCGCGCATCCGGCGTGTACTGCACCGGCAGTCCGCCGCCGATATCGAGTGTGTGGACCGTACCGATCTGTTCGGCAAGACCCGCAAGATCGGCATAGACCTCGCGCCAATGGCCGGGATTGTCGATGCCGCTGCCCAGATGCGCGTGCAGCGCGATGATGTTGGCGCCGAGCTTCTTCGCTTCGGCAACGAAGGCATCGACCCTGCTCAACGGCAATCCGAATTTGGCGTCTGCGCCGCCGGTGCGCACTTTCGCGTGATGACCGTCGCCGCGCCCGAGGTCCAAGCGCAGCCACAGCGCACGGCCGCGGAAAGTGTCGGGCCAACGCTGCAGGGCTTCGACACTGTCGACGGTGACGTTGACGCCGTGGGCGAACGCAGCATCGTACTCAGCGCGCGGCGCGAAGCTGGGCGTGAACAGCACGCGCTGCGGATCAATGCCAGGCAACATTGCGAACACGTGCTCGACTTCGCCCAGCGATACGCATTCGAAGCCCGACCCTTCGGCATCCAGCGCGCGCAAAATTTCCCGATGCGGATTGGCTTTCAGCGCGTAGAACCGAAGGTCGATCGCAGCGGTTTCGCGAAGCATCCGCGCGCGCGCGCGCACCGTCGGCAGATGGTAAACGTAGCGCGGGGTGCCGGCTGCAGCGCGCGCGACCAGCTCGGCTGCATGCGCATGCCACCATGGCGTTTCGCGCTGGGGCTTGCCGTGCGCGATCTCTCTCCAACTGGGGCCGAACACGGTCGCATCCTGCACCGGCATCGCGCCGCCCCGGATCAGCTCGCCGTGCAGTTCGTTCAACAGACCGTCGGCATCGATCTCGTCGATGACGAATGTGAGGTTCAGATCGTTAGAAGACTGCGAAATCAGATGCACGCGTTCGCGGCCGAAGGTCGCCCACACATCCGAGAGTTTGTGCAGCAGCGAGCGCATGCCGCGCCCGACCAAAGTGATGGCCGCGCAAGGCGCGATCACCTTGACACGGCAGACTCGGGCCAGATCCGCCGACAGTTCAGCGAGCACATCGCTGCTGACCAGATTTTCGCTGGGGTCGAGCGATACGGTGACATTGGTTTCCGACGAACCAATCAGGTCGATCGACAGCCCGTGGCGCTTGAAGCGCTCGAACACATCGGCGAGAAAGCCGACCTGCTGCCACATGCCCATACTTTCCATCGACACCAGCACGATGCCGTTGCGGCGGCTGATCGCCTTGACGCCCGGCACGGTGGCGGCGCTGCCGTCGATGCGCGTACCCGGCAGATCCGGGCGTTCGGTATCGAGGATCGCCAGCGGCACGCCGGTATCCCGACACGGCGCGATCGCGCGCGGATGCAGCACTTTCGCACCGGTGGTGGCGATTTCCTGGGCTTCGGCGTAGTCCAGACGCGCCAGCAGCCGCGCATCCGGCACTTCGCGCGGATTGGCGCTGAACATGCCGGGCACATCGGTCCAGATTTCCACCCGCTTCGCCTTGAGCAGCGCACCGAAATACGCGGCCGATGTGTCAGAACCACCGCGACCGAGAATCGCGGTGTCGCCATCCGCGTGGCGGGCGATGAAACCCTGCGATATCAATATTCGCGTGGGTTGCATCGCGAATCTCGTCGCGAATTCGGCGTCATCCCGATACCTGCAGTTCACCGACAATCGCTGCGCCCACGCGCTTGCATTCGGCAATGACACCGCCGACAGCCAGTCGCGCGCATCGCACCAGCCGAAGTCCAGCCCCTGCGCCTGCAGGTAGGCCGCTCCAAGCGTGGATGACAGCAGCTCGCCCTGCGCCAGCACATCGGCCTGCCAGTCCAGACTGCGCTGCGCTGCGCGCGGATCGCTGCCCAGCGCGCGCAGAATCGTCAAGCGTTCGCCCAGTACCTGATCCGCATCGAGATCGAGTTCCGCACAGAAGGCGCGATGGCGTTCGATCAGCGCCTCGATGCGGGCGTCAACCTCACGACCATCGGCGATCCCTGTGAGCTCGTTGGTGACGCCCGACAGCGCCGACACCACCACCAGCACCCGCGTTGCGCCATCGGCAGCCCGCTGCTGCGCCAAGCCGCCGATGGTGTCCCAACGATGCCGGCGCGACACAGATGTGCCGCCGAATTTGAGCACGACCCAGGCATCGGCAAGGTGGGGGTCGGTGCGGCGGAGATCGAAAGTATGCTGCTTGGACATCGGAAATGGTGGGTGGTTTGAATGGGGGACGTTAAACTGAAAAGACCGGCGAACGCCATTACCCCCCAGCATTCTATGTCACCGGAACCACTCGCATGATGCCGCTGCGTTATCTGCAATTGGATGTCTTCGCAGCGCGACCCGGGGCTGGCAACCCGCTGGGCGCAGTGATCGAGGGCGCACGCTTCGACCCATCGCAGATGCAGGCCTTTGCGGCCTGGACCAATCTGTCCGAAACCATTTTCCTGCTGCCATCGACGACGCCCGATGCGGACTACCGCGTGCGCATCTTCACGCCGCGCCAGGAGCTGCCGTTCGCCGGCCACCCCAGCGTCGGCGCGGCTTGGGCTGCGCTTGATGCCGGTCTTGTCGACGCCGATAAAACCGCTTTGGTGCAGGAATGCGCAGCGGGGCTGCTGCCGGTTGAAATCCAGTACTGCGATGGCATGCGCCTGCCTCATGTTCGTGCGCCGCAGGCGCGGAGGATCGGCGGATGCGAACTGTCGCCAGACCTGCTCGATGCAGCGACTCGAAACATGCGCGGCGGCGTACTGGAGCACGCCCTATGGGACAACGGGCCGCAATGGTGGCTGATCGAACTGGCCGACGCCTATGCCGTGCGCACGCTGCAGCCGGATCTGCCGGCGATCGCCGCACTTACCGAGGCAACTGGTGCGGTCGGGCTGGTGGTGCACGCACCGGACGCACGCGATGGCCATCATCTTGCGGTCCGTGCGTTCTGCCCTGCCGACAACATTCCCGAGGATCCGGTAACCGGCAGCGCACAGGCGTCGATCGGCGCCCGACTCGTCGCTGCGGGCCGTCTGCCGGGCCATCACGGCATCTACGTCGGCAGTCAAGGCCGCGAGCTTGGGCGCGATGGTCGAGTAACGGTTCGTATCGATGCCGATGGGATGGTCTGGGTCGGCGGCGAAGTGCAGGTGGTCATCCGCGGCGAACTGCACTGGTGATGCCGCAATCGGAGATGTCAGCGCAATCCTGCGCCGCAGCGCGCCCGCTGCTACCCTTCCCGGCTTCGACAAAACGATCAGACCGCCGATGACGTCCCGCCGCTACACGCAAGTCGATGTTTTTGCAGACCGCCCTGGCGCAGGAAACCCGCTGGCGGTGGTGCTGGATGCGGAAGGTCTGACTGACGCGCAGATGCAGGCTATCGCCAAGTGGACGCGTCTGCCGGAAACCACGTTCGTGTTTCCGGCGATCAGCGACGACAGCAGCTACCGCATCCGCATGTTCAGCCCGCGCCGCGAAGTGCCGTTTGCCGGTCATCCCAGTGTCGGCACCGCACATGCGGTCCTCGAAGCGGGATTGACAGCACCACATGATGGACTACTGGTACAGGACGGGATCGCCGGAAAACTCCCGCTGCGCGTGACCGGCGAAGGCGCGATGCGGACCATCGCCGTGCGCACGCCGCGCGCCAGCGTGCGCGAGATCGCCAGCGCCTACGATCCACGCCTGAAGGATCTGCTGCGTACCCTGCCGCTGGGCGAACTGCCGCCCGTATTGATGGACGGCGGTCGCCGCTGGTGGCTGGCCGAACTCGAAAGCGAAACCGCGTTGCGCAACGCCACGCCGCCGTGGGAGGCGATATCCAGCCTCGCGCAATCGACCGAAAGCATGGGGCTGTGCGCCTATGCGCGCAGCGACGATCCGGTGTATTACCTTGCGGTCCGCGCATGGGTCGGTGCGCCCGCGCAGTTCGAAGATGCAGCATCAGGCGCCGCCAACGCCACCCTCGCCGCCTGGCTCGCTTCGCAGAACGCCTTGCCCGGCGACAGCGGCTTCTACCGCATCAGTCAGGGCCGCGAAGTAGGCCACGACGCGATCATCGAACTCACCGTCGACGCTGCCGGCGATGTGTGGTCGGGGGGGCGGGTGTGTACGGTGGTCGAAGGTGCGCTGCGCTGGTAAACAAATCGCTTTTGCAGGTGAGGCGCGAGCGGGAATGCAGTTTTACCCAAACCGCCCCAGCGGCGCCCCCGCCAACAGGTGCAGATGGATCTGGAATACCGTCTGCCCGCCGTCGTCGTTGCAGTTCATCACGATGCGGTAGCCGTCCTCGGCGAAGCCCTGCGCCTTTGCGTAATTCGCTGCAGCGATAGCAAGACGTCCAACCATCTCTGCCTGATCGGGCCGCACGTCGTTGAGTGTGGGAACCGTCACCTTGGGCACGAACAGCACATGCACCGGTGCCTGCGGCGCGATGTCGCGGAAGGCGATGAGATGGTCGTCTTCGTAAACGATATCCGCCGGAATCTGGCGGGCGATGATTTTGTGGAAAATGGTGTCCGACATGGTGGGTCTCCTATGCGACATCTCGATTGTAATTGCCGAGGTCAGGCCTTGTGGCAGCCTACGCTGGCATCTCGCTGCGCGTGCCGAACGCATGCGACAACGTGCCGCGGTCGACGTATTCCAGTTCGCCGCCCAAAGGCACACCGTGTGCCAGGCGGGTCGGTTTAACCTTGTATTGACGGGCCAAGTGCGCGAGGTAATGCGCGGTGGCTTCGCCTTCGACCGTGGGATTGGTAGCAATCACCAGCTCCTGCACGTCGCCTTCCGCCAAACGCGCGGCGAGTTTCTCAAGCCCGAGTTCGCGCGGACCGATACCGTCGAGCGGGCTGAGTCGGCCCTGCAATACGAAATACAGACCTCGATAACCAGTGGCCTGTTCGATGACAAGGCGGTCCGCTGGCGATTCCACCGCGCATAGCAAATGCCCGTCGCGCGAGGCGTTGGCGCAGGTGACGCAGAGTTCGGTTTCGCTGAAATCGCGGCAGCGCACGCAGTGGCCGATGCGATCTACCGCCGCGGCCAGTGCATCGGAAAGACGCTGCCCGCCCTCGCGCTCGCGTTCAAGTATGTGATACGCCATCCGCTGCGCGGTTTTCTGGCCAACCCCGGGCAGGATGCGAAAGGCTTCGATCAGTTGTTCGAGAAGGGAGATGGTCATCGCATTCAAATCACACTCAACCGGTAAATTAACCTTCAGGCCGCTGCTCTGCTTCAAAAAAAGCGGGCTGAAGACCACTCTACCGCTATATCAAAACATTCCCGGAATCTTCATGCCCGGCGGAATCGGCATGCCTGCAGTGGCGCCGGACATCTTCGCCTGCGATTCGGCGTTGACCTTGTTCACGGCGTCGTTGATGGCGGCCACCACCAGATCTTCCGCCATTTCGACGTCCGACAACACGCTGGGGTCGATCTTCACGCTGCGGCATTCCATACGGCCGGTCAACGTGATGCTGACCATACCGCCGCCGGCGCTGCCGGTCACTTCAAGCTTGGCCAGTTCTTCCTGGGCGCGCTGCATGTTTTCCTGCATTTTCTGCGCTTGCTGCATCAGTTGGGCGATATTTCCACGCATGGGCGGTTTCTCGGTTTCAGTCTTCAAAAGGGCGGATGGAATCGGGCACAAGCGTCGCACCCTGCTGGCTTATCAATCGCTGCACGTCCGGGTTGGTCACGAAACTCTCTTCGGCTGCAGTCTGTTTGGCGTCGCGCTGACGTTCGACGCGCTGATGCAAAGTTTCGGTATCGGCGGATTTGGCGCTGTCGAATTTCAGCTGCACCGGGCCGCCAAGCTGTGCGCTGATGGCATCGGTCAGCGCATTGACCAGCGATGGGCTGCGCAAATGGTCGTCTTGAGCCGACAGCGACAGTCGCAGAACGCCATCGGTATAGCCGGTGAATGCGGCATGTGCGGCCAGCTCGCGCGCCGGGCCGCGCAGGCCGCTGTTGGCGAGCAGATCCAGCCAGCGATCGTTGTCGATATCGATAACCGGCGCAGCAGCCATTGGCGCTGAGGCAGTCATTTCAATCGCAGCTGGAGTAGCGCGTGCAGATGGCGGCTCGACAGCGGGCGGTTTCGCACGCGAGGGCGCTGCGGGATTTTCCATCGCAGAGGCCGGCAGTGGGCGCGGCGCGGCGCGGCTGGCAGTGCTGTCAAGCGCGACGCGGGCCGGTTCGGGGCCGCGCGAAGATGCGCCGGCCGTCGCTTCAAACTTGGCAGCAGGCGATTCGATGGGGCGGAACGCCAGCATCCGCAGCGCAGTCATCTCGAATCCACCGCGCGGGCTGGGCGAAAGCCCCAGGTCACGGCGACCGTGCAGCGCCATCTGATACCACAGCTGGACAACTTCCGGCCGCAATTGGCCGGCAAGCGCATCGATGTCGACGCCATCGGCCTCGATGTCCGCCGCAGGCACCAGTTGCCTGACCTGTATCCGATGCAGCGCTTCGGCCATCGCATCGATCACCCCGCTCCAGTCGGGCGAGAAATCGGCCAGCGCGGCAATCTCGACCAACAGGCCTTCGCCATCGCCCGCCGCCAAAGCATTCAGCACCGCGCCGACCCGCGTACGATCGACCGTACCCAGCATGGTCGCAACGCCCGCATCGGTGAGCGGGACGCCGACGGCCCCATTTTCGATCGTGCTGCTGGCGCCCGTGTAAGCGATCGCCTGATCCAGCAGCGACAGACCGTCGCGCAGACTGCCGTCGGCGGCTTTCGACAATTGACGAATCGCGCCGGCTTCTGCGGGAATGCCTTCAGCTTCAAGAATCTTTGCGATCTGGCCCTGGATCTGGGGCTCTTCCAGCCGCTTCAGATTGAACTGCAGGCAGCGCGACAGCACCGTGACCGGAAGCTTCTGCGGATCCGTAGTCGCCAGCAGGAATTTCACGTGGCCCGGCGGCTCTTCCAGCGTCTTCAACAGCGCATTGAAGGCCGATTTCGACAGCATGTGCACTTCGTCGATCAGGTAGACCTTTACCCGGCCGCGCGACGGCATGTATTGGGCGTTGTCGATCACCTCGCGGACATCGTCCACGCCGGTATTGCTGGCGGCATCGATTTCGAGCAGGTCGATGAACCGGCCGGCGTCGATATCGCGGCAGGAGTTGCACTCGCCGCAGGGCTCGGCCGACGTACCGCGCTCGCAGTTGAGCGATTTGGCAAAGATCCGGGCGATGGTGGTCTTGCCCACCCCGCGGGTGCCGGTGAACAAAAATGCATGGTGTACCCGGCCGGTATCCAGCGCATTGG
>JAYVSK010000021.1:0-4327 GCA_043775395.1 Lysobacter sp.
GCCTGGTGATCTGCCGCTGGAGACGATCGGCACGCTTATCGCCGGGATGTCGGTCGACGCGTGCGTCGCACAGTACGAAGCCACCCGCGGCATCGCGCGCTGAGACATTCCAGCGACGTGCGCGGGAGTATGGTCGTCTCCTGAATACGTTTTCGCATGCCAGGGCCGGATTCGCATGGGCCCGGAAGCCGCTGGCGTGGTTGGCGTGCGGCCCGTACGCAGCCACAATAGCTCGATGCTTTCGCCGCCCGGCGCGGGCACGACCGCCAAGGCGCGCACATGACAGATCTGAAGGAAGCCCTCGTTCCCGACATCGGCGATTTCACCGGCATTCCGGTGATCGAGATTCTGGTCGCAGTCGGCGACATCGTGACCCAGGATCAGGGGCTGGTGACGCTGGAGTCGGACAAAGCGACGATGGAGGTGCCCGCGCCTTTCGCCGGCACGGTCCGTGAGCTCAGGGTCAAACTGGGCGACAACGTCTCCGAGGGCAACGTAGTCGCGATGATCGAAGCGGCGGACGCCTCTGCGGCGCCTGCGCTTGCGCTTACAGCACCCGCATCAGTATCAGCATCAGCTCCCATGCCTGCCGCGGTGGCTATGCCAGCCACAGCAACGGTTCCGCCTGCCGCTGCGGCACCTGCACCTGCACCTGCAGCTGCGTCCGTTCCCGCAGCGTCCGCGCCGATGGGCGCCGGACTGCCGCCGGTGCGCTTTGAAGCCGATGCGGTATTGCCCGGCAAGGTCCCGTACGCCAGCCCAGCAGTGCGCCTGTTCGCGCGCGAGCTCGGCGTCGACCTCGCCCGCATCACCGGCACTTCGCGCGCCGGCCGCATCAGTAAAGAAGATGTGCAGCAGTTCGTGAAATCCGCACTGCAGGGCGCTGCCGTAGGAGGGGCTTCAGCCCCGAGCGGTGGAGGCCTCAATCTCCTGCCTTGGCCCAAAGTCGACTTCTCCAAGTTCGGCGAGATCGAAACCCGCGAACTGTCGCGGATCAAGAAAATCTCCGGCGCCAACCTCGCGCGCAACTGGGCGATGATCCCGCACGTCACCCAGCACGACGATGCCGACATCACCGATCTCGAAGCGTTGCGCGTCGCGTTGAACAAGGAAAACGAGGGCCGTGCTGATAAGAGCGGCGGCATCAAGCTGACGATGCTTGCGTTCCTGATGAAAGCGGTCGTCTCGGTAATGCAGAAGTATCCAGATTTCAACGCATCGCTCGACGCCGACGGCAGCACTCTGGTGCTAAAAAAATATTTTCATATTGGGTTTGCTGCGGATACGCCGAACGGCCTCGTCGTTCCGGTAGTGCGCGATGTCGACAAGAAGGGCATGATCCAGATTGCGCAGGAAACCGGTGAGCTCGCGAAGAAAGCCCGCGACGGCAAACTCGGCCCCGTCGAAATGAGCGGCGGCTGTTTCTCGATCAGCTCGCTCGGCGGGATCGGCGGCACTGGATTCACGCCGATCGTGAATGCGCCGGAAGTCGCGATCCTCGGTGTTTCCAAATCCGCGATCAAGCCGGTCTGGGACGGCAAACAGTTCGCGCCGCGCCTGATTCTGCCGCTGTCGCTGTCTTACGACCACCGCGTGATCGACGGCGCTTCCGCCGCGCGATTCACTGCAACGCTGGCGCAGCTTCTCGCCGATATGCGCCGCGTGCTGTTGTAGGGCGGGTCTTGACCCGCCATCAAGAAGAATCAACATTCCGCAACGGCGGGTCAAGACCCGCCCTACGAGAAAGATGATGACGAATACGGTTGAAGTGAAAGTCCCCGACATCGGCGATTTCGACAGCATCCCGGTGATCGAGATTCTGGTCAAGGTCGGCGACACCGTCGTGAAGGATCAAGGCCTGGTCACGCTTGAGTCCGACAAGGCGACGATGGAAGTACCGTCGTCTGCAGCGGGCGTGGTGACAGCGTTGAAGGTGAAGCTTGGCGATGGCGTGTCTGAGGGCAGTGTGATCGCCATCCTCGAGACTTCTGCCGTATCACCTTTCCCGCAGGCCGGAGAGGGCGCTTCTTCAGCCAAAAGCTCCTCACCCCAACCCTCTCCCGCAGGCAGGAAAGATGGCGAAACGCCTGCGTCTTCACCTCCAACATCCGCATCATCACCTCCAACATCTGCGTCTTCACCTCTCCCGCTTGCGGGAGAGGTCGCCGCGCATCGCGCGGCGGGTGAGGGCACCCGCCGCAAAGCCGACATCGAATGCCGCATGCTCGTCCTCGGTGCCGGCCCCGGCGGCTACACCGCCGCATTCCGCAGCGCCGATCTGGGCCTCGATACCGTGCTGGTCGAACGTTATGCCGCGCTCGGTGGCGTCTGCCTCAACGTCGGCTGCATTCCGTCGAAGGCGCTGCTGCACGCGGCCGCGGTGATCGACGAAGCCGCACAGGCGAAGGCGTACGGCATCGACTTCGGTGCGCCGAAGATCGGCCTCGATGCGCTGCGTGGGTACAAGGAAAAAGTCGTCGGCCAGCTCACCAAGGGCCTCGCCGGCATGTCCAAGCAGCGCAAGGTGCGGGTGGTGCAGGGCAACGGCAGGTTCGTGTCGCCGAACGAGATCGAAGTGCAAGGCGATGCCGGCACCCAGTTGATCCGCTTCGAGCACTGCATCATCGCCGCCGGTTCGCAGCCGGTGAAACTGCCGGCGTTCCCCTGGGACGACCCGCGGGTCATGGATTCGACCGATGCACTGGAACTGAAAGACATCCCGAAGAATCTGCTGGTCGTCGGCGGCGGCATCATCGGTCTTGAAATGGCGACGGTGTATCGCGCGCTCGGCAGCGCAGTGACCGTGGTCGAATTCATGGACCAGATCATGCCTGGCACCGACACCGACCTGATCAAGCCGCTCGCCGACCGCATGAAAAAGCAGGGCGTCGCCATTCATCTGAAAACCAAAGTGACCGAAGCCAAGGCGACCAAGGCCGGCATCGTCTGCGACTTCGACGGCGCCAGCATTCCGGCGAACGCCATCTACGACCGCGTACTGGTCGCCGTAGGACGCACGCCGAACGGCAACAAAATCGATGCCGAAAAAGCCGGCGTTGCCGTCACCGAGCGCGGCTTCATCAACGTCGACCGGCAGATGCGCACCAACGTGGCGCACATCTTCGCGATCGGCGATCTGGTCGGCCAGCCGATGTTGGCGCACAAGGCCACGCACGAGGGCAAGCTCGCGGCGGAAGTCGCTGCCGGCGAAAAGAAAGAGTGGGTCGCACGGGTGATTCCATCGGTGGCCTACACCGACCCGGAAATCGCCTGGGTTGGCGTCACCGAGAGCGAAGCCAAGGCCAAAGGCATCAACGTTGGCGTCGGCAAATTCCCGTGGGCCGCATCGGGCCGCGCCATCGGCAATGGGCGCACCGAAGGCTTCACTAAACTGCTGTTCGACGAAGCGACGCATCGCGTGATCGGTGGCGGTATCGTTGGCACGCACGCAGGCGATCTGATCGCTGAGGTCGGGTTGGCGATCGAAATGGGCTGCGAGGTCGCCGACATCGGCCACACCATCCACCCGCATCCCACGCTCAGCGAATCGGTGGGCATGGCGGCGGAGGTCTTTGACGGCACGATTACCGATCTTTACTTGCCCAAGAAGGGCAAGTAGGCGGATTTGTACATTCCAAAAAAAGAAATGATTCGACCATGACAGTGAATCGGTCAGGTAGAGCGGGCTTCAGCCCGCTGCTCTTCTCACGGCTGCCAGCGTGGATGGTGACGCAGTGAAAACCATAGGCCTCCTTGGCGGGATGAGCTGGGAATCCACCATTCCCTACTACCGCATCATCAACCAGCGCGTGCGCGAAAGACTCGGCGGCCTGCATTCGGCGAAGCTCGTCCTGCACAGCGTCGACTTCGCCGAAATAGAAGCGATGCAGCGTTCGGGCAACTGGGATGCTGCGGGCAAACTGCTGGCCGATGCAGCATGCGGGATGCGCCTGGCAGGCGCCGATGCCATCGTGCTGTGCACCAACACCATGCATATGGTCGCGCCGGTGATCGAAGCTGCGGTCGACATTCCGCTGCTGCATATCGCCGACGCCACTGCGCAGCGCGTCCGCGCAGGCGGGCTGACCCGCGTCGCGCTGCTCGGCACCCGCTTTACGATGGAGCAGGCTTTCTATCGTGAGCGTATCGAGGCGGCGGGTATTAAGGTGTTGACCCCCGACATCCGGCAACGTGATGACGTGCATCGCGTCATCTACGACGAGCTGTGCCTCGGCCGGATCCTGGGCGCTTCACGTGATGCGTACAAGGCGATCATGGCCGATATGGTCATCCGCGGCGCCCAAGGTGTGATGCTTGGATGCACAGA
>JAYVSK010000022.1:0-40177 GCA_043775395.1 Lysobacter sp.
CCGGTGCGATAAACGAACTGGCCGAGTTTTTCGCGATAGGCCTCCATATTGATCATCGGCCGCAGCGCGATGCCCGAGTCCATCGCGGCTTGCGCCACCGCCGGCGCCAGTACCGTGAGCAGGCGCGGGTCGAACGGGCGCGGGATGATGTAGTCGGCGCCGAAGCGGGGGATTTCGCCGCCGTAGGCGCCGCCGAGGTCGGACGCCTCCATGCGCGCCAGCTGCGCGATCGCGCGCACGCAGGCGAGCTTCATCGCTTCGTTGATTTCGGTGGCGCTGACGTCCAGCGCGCCGCGAAAAATGTACGGGAAGCACAGCGCGTTGTTGACCTGATTGGGATAGTCCGAACGGCCGGTGGCGATGATGCAGTCGGGGCGGATGCGCTTGGCGTCTTCCGGATTGATCTCCGGGTTGGGATTGGCCAGCGCCAGAATCACCGGCCGGTCGGCCATCGTCGCGACCATCTCCGGCTTGAGGATCCCGGCGGCGGACAGGCCCAGAAACACATCGGCGCCGACAACAATATCGGCCAGCGTGCGCTTGTCGGTGTCGCGGGCGTAGCGCGCCTTGTCGGGGTCCAGATGCGGCCGGCCGGTGTAGATCACGCCGTCGCGATCCACCGCCAGAATATTGTCGGGCTTCATGCCCAGCGCCACCAGCATGTCGAGGCAGGCGATGCCCGCCGCGCCTGCGCCCGAGGTGGCCAACTTCACGTCCTGGATCTTCTTGCCGACGATCTCCAGCGCATTGAGCACCGCCGCGCCGACGATGATGGCGGTGCCGTGCTGGTCGTCGTGAAAGACCGGAATGTTCATGCGCTCACGCAGCTTGCGCTCGACGATGAAGCACTCGGGCGCCTTGATGTCTTCCAGATTGATGCCGCCGAACGTGGGCTCAAGCGAAGCGATGATCTCGACCAGTTTGTCGGGGTCGCGCTCGTCGATTTCGATATCGAACACGTCGATGCCGGCGAACTTCTGGAACAGCACGCCTTTGCCTTCCATCACCGGTTTGCCGGCCAGCGGGCCGATGTCGCCCAGACCCAGCACCGCAGTGCCGTTGGTGATCACCGCGACCAGATTGCCGCGCGCGGTCATTTCGCTGGCGGCATTGGGGTCGGCAACGATGGCCTCGCAGGCGAACGCCACGCCCGGTGAGTAGGCCAGGGCCAGATCGCGCTGGGTCACCAGCGGCTTGGTCGGCACGACCTTGATCTTGCCCGGCGGGTCCTGACGGTGATAGTCGAGGGCGGATTGCTTCAGATCGTTGTTGTCGGACATCGGGGACGGCGCGGCGCCGGCTCTGGGAATCAAGGCAGCCGATTCTAGCCGCAACCCGCGTCATCCGCCGTGCGGTGGCGAATGGTCGCTGCCGGTAGCGGGGGCTTCAGCCCGCTGTGGGTGCCCAGCCATCATCCAGCGGTGTGCAAGCGCTCTATCGCGCGGTCACTACACCGCCTTCACGGTCAGCGTTGAAACTGAAGCTGAGCACATACTGGCCATTGGGCATCCGCTGCGCTCCGTACTGCATCGAATACATGCTGGTGCGTGCGGCGTGTGTGAAGAGTTTGCCCCAACGGTTGTATTCGTCTTTGTTGCCGTTAACCAGCTCGCCGCTGCAGATGTAGTCATTGCATTGTATCGCCTGCAGTTTCGCATCGATCCGGTGCTCAGCTATCTGGCGATTGATCACCTCCTGGTAGGTGACTGCAAGCTCAGCCATGTAACGTTTATCCTCATTGATATCAGCGGTAGACGATGTTGACGGCGTAGGCTGCGTTGCGCTGCTTTTGGGCTCTGTAAAACGGGGCGCTGATGCGACATCCGCTTTTATTGCCGCTGTCGAAGAAGGAGACGTTGCGTGCATTTGAGCGATTGCGATATCGGCTTCTAACGGCTCCGTTGCGACCGTGTGCGGATCGGCTGCCGTGCCACGGACGGAGGTCGCAACATAGACGGTAGTGCTGATGATCACAGTCACGACGAGCGCTGTGATCAAAAATGCGAGCGGTTTTTTCATCGTTCACTCTACAGGTCCATGACCGCAGATTGCGGCGTAGCGTGGAGATTCCCGCCCGCAGCAGTGCGCTGTCAAGCCGGGAATCAAGCAAGATCTGGGCGCGAGGTGCGCTAAACCCCCAGCCCCAGCACCAGATCATCCGCATCCACGCGGTCCAGTTTGATCTTGTTGGCGAACAGCGAGAACGCGAGCATGCCTGCGAGTCCGTTCGCCCGCTGCATCCACGGCGGCAGATAGACCGGTGCGGCGATGACGTTGGCATCGAACATCGGCTGCAGCGCGAACACGTCTTCCAGCGCCAGTTTGCCGGCGAACAGCTGGCGCGCGACCGCCAGCTTGCGGTGGCGCAGGCACCAGCGGAAGAACGTATGCACGCTGAGCAGGCCGTGCAGATACACGGTGTCTTTGGTGAATGCAGCGCCGCCGCCGAGCGGGGCGCCGCGGAACACGCGCTGGGTCGAGGCGAAGCTGTCTTCGGGCGTCTGCCCGGCGTCGATGAAAAAGCGGAACACCTGGACGAAGTCGGCGCCGTTGATCGCCATATCGATGGCAACGATGCGCAGGCTGATGCGCTTCATGCGTTCGATGTCCATCGAGCCGGAGATCACTTCGGCGAACGTCGCCAGCCCTTCCTGCGTGGCGGTGGTGCGCGGTGCGCTGCGCGCCATCGATTTGAGCAGCGGCTGTTCGCGGCCGTTGATGCCGGTGAGCGTGTGCACGAAGGCCTCGTGCACCAGCAGCTGGTTGCGGTCGTATTCGCTGAAGCCGGTGTTGGTGCGCAGGCGGATGCGGGTGGGGCTGGCAGCGGCCTTGGCGATGAGCGCAGGGTCGAGTTCGACCTTAACCTGGTGCTGGGTGAAGAAGGCGTCGATATCGCGCTGCAGATCATCGCGTACGGTTTCGGCGGCCATGACCGCATCCGGTTCGAACAGACGCAGCTCCTGATCCAGGTCGTTGGCAAGATCGATGAAATGCTGCGCCGCTTCCAGGTTGGTCGGGCCGTCGCCGGGCAGCGTTTCCAACGGGCGGCCGTAGAGCCGCGCCGAGTACGCAGTGATGGTGTGGCTGCCGGCAGCGTCGATCAGGCGCGTGGCGATGCGCCAACTGTCGGCGGTCTGGATCAGGTAATGCCCAAGCGGATGATCCGGATCTGCACCGTCGCGTACTGCGTCGAGTTCGGCAAGCACGGTCGTGAAATCTTCTTTCGGGTATGTAATCTGCGGCAGCTCGATACGGCCGATCTTCCACGCGCCCAGGAATGTGTCCTGTGCGGTGGCGGGCCAGCTCAGGCTTTCCAGCACGCGGATGCCGCGTACCGCCGCGACCAGACGCGCGTCGAGCGCGGCGTGATGGGCGATGTCGGGGGAGACGCTCATGGCAGCCCCTCACCCGCCCTGTCGGGCACCCTCTCCCGCATGCGGGAGAGGGGAAAGCGAGCGCAGCGAGCGAGGGTGAGGGGCCAACGGCTCACTCCCGCCCATACCGGTCATCCGATGGCTTGTGCCGGGGCTTGCTTCCGGTTTTCGCAGTGGCGTTCTGCACCAGCCGCGTCGCCAGTTGGTTGGCCGCGCCGGCGACTTCGTCGCGCAGCTTCAGATAATTCGCCAGCCGCGCCGGGTCCAAGGTGCCCGCTTCCAGCGCTGCGCGCACCGCGCAGCCCGGTTCTTTAGCGTGCTGACAGTCGCGGAATCTGCATGCGCCGGTGATCGTTTCGATATCGGCGAACCCCCCGTCGGCGACCTGCTCTTCGCCGGTCGGTTTGAGTTCGCGCATGCCCGGGGTATCGATCAGACAGGCGCCGGACGGCAGCGGGATCAGCGCGCGAAACGTAGTGGTGTGACGGCCGCGCGCGTCGTTTTCGCGCACCGCCTTGGTTTTCATTTTCTCCACGCCCAGCAGGGTGTTGGTGAGCGTGGATTTACCCGCACCCGATGAGCCGACCAGCACCGCCGTGCGGCCCGGGCCCAGCCACGGCTCCAGCGCAGCGACGCTGGCGCGGTCCCGGGCGTTCACCGCCACCGCAACAATGCCCTGCGCCGCCAGTTCGGCCAGTGCTGCCAACGAGGCCTCAGCGTCGCTGCCGTCCTTGTCGGCCTTGGTCAGTATCACCACGGGTTCCGCACCGCCGCCGCGTACCAGCAGCAGATAGCGTTCTATCCGGCGCGGGTTGAAGTCCGCGTCCAAGCCGCAGACGACGAACACGGTGTCGATATTCGCAGCGATCACCTGCTGCTGATAGTGCTCGCCGGCGGCGGCGCGCTTGATCGCAGTGCGTCGCGGCAGCAGCGCGACGATCCGCGGTTTGGGTGTCGCATCTTCGATCAATACCCAGTCGCCGACCGCGGCGCGATCCTGCGGCGGGAAACGCCGGCGCATCCATTCCTGCGGGGATTCGGTCGTCAATGCATGCCCGGCGCCTTCAGCAACCACATAGCCGGTGCGGTGCTGTTCGATCACCCGCGCAGGGCGCGCCAGCGGATGCGCAGCGATGGCAGCGGCCCAGTCCGGATCGTTCACTGCATCGGCATCGAGCCCCGCGAAGGGCCAGCCGATCGCACGCAGCGCGGAAGCAGGGGTGTTCAAACGCGGATATCGGAATCGGTCATCGCACGATTATGGACTTGTTCGGTCCGCATGCCCGCTCCACCGGTCTGTGGAAGCATAGCCGGGGGATTTCGGCTAGGCTTTGCGGCACTTTTTTGTTTCCGCGCACCGATGCCTTCTTCCAGCCCGAAGCCCGCCCTCAAGACCCGCGAACGCCTGTCCGAAGTCCGCTATGAGATTCGCGGCGAACTCGCCCGGCGCGCTCGCGAGCTGGAAGGGCAGGGCCGGCAGTTGATCAAGTTGAACATCGGCAACCCCGGCGCCTTCGGGTTCCGTGCGCCGGAGCACCTGCAGCGCGCCATCGCCGATCACATCGCCGATACCGACCCCTACACTCATCAGCAGGGCCTGCCGGCGGCGCGCGAGTCCATCGCCGCATTCCACAAGCAGCGCGGCACGCCCAACGCGTCGCCCGAGCGCGTGTTCATCGGCAACGGCGTCAGCGAATTGATCGACCTCAGCCTGCGCGCACTATTGAACCCCGGCGACGAAGTGCTGCTGCCGTCGCCGGACTACCCGCTGTGGTCGGCCGCGACCATCCTCAACGACGGCCGCCCGGTGTATTACCGCTGTCGCGCCGACAATGGGTTTCTGCCCGACCCCGACGAGATCTCGCAGCTGGTGTCGTCGCGCACCCGCGCGATCGTATTGATCAATCCGAACAACCCGACCGGCGCGAATTATCCGCGCGAGATCCTCGAACGTATCGTCTCTATCGCCGCGAAGCACCATCTGCTGCTGATGGCGGATGAGATCTACGACCATATTCTTTACGACGACCACGCATTCCAAGCCATCGCGCCGCTGGCTGGCGAGCTGCCGTGCCTGTCGTTCGGTGGGTTGTCGAAAGTGCATCGCGCCTGCGGCTGGCGCGTAGGCTGGGCGGTGCTCAGCGGCGATCCGCTGGCCAGCGGCGACTTCCATCACGCGATGGACCTGCTTGGCGCGCTGCGCCTGTGCGCGAACGTGCCCGGCCAGTTCGCGATCGACGCGGCGCTGCACGGCACCGACACCATCAGCGCGCTCACCGCACCCGGCGGGCGTTTGTATGAAACGCGCCGCGCATTGATCGACTGCTGCGCTGCCAGCGAACATCTGAGCCTGGTCGCGCCGGCCGGCGCGCTGTACGGGTTTCCGGCGGTGGTCGGGGCCGCCGCGCACGGCTTCGACGATCACGCTTTTGCGCTGGAGATGCTGGAAACCGAGGACGTTTTGATGGTGCCGGGTTCCAGCTTCAACGTGCCGGAGCGCAATTATTTCCGCGTTACCCTGCTGCCGGAAGCGCCAGTATTACGCGAAGTATTCGCGCGGATCGAACGCGTGCTGCAGCGTCGCGCCGGTTCCGCAATCGCGGCGTCGCGCGTAGCGGTCGCTTGACCATGCTGCCTGCGGTGCTGGTGGCGATGCTGGCGGCCGGTGCCTCGCATCATCCGCGCGAGCACATCTCCGTGCGTTATCTCGCGCTGGGCGACAGCTACACCATCGGCGAAGGCGTCGACCCTGCCGGCCGCTGGCCGGTGCAGCTGGCCGCTGCGCTGCGTGACGATGGCGTCGACATCGACCAACCGCAGATCATCGCCGCTACGGGCTGGACCACCGACGAGCTGTCCGCTGCGATCGATGCCGCCGACCCGATCGGCGACGATTACAGCCTGGTCACGCTGCTGATCGGCGTGAACAATCAATACCGCGGTCGCGATATCGACCAATACCGGCACGAATTCGCGGTGCTGCTCGAACGCGCCATCGGTTGCGCAGCACGTCGCGCCGACCGCGTGATGGTGCTGGCGATTCCGGACTGGGGCGTGACTCCGTTTGCTGTCCAAAGCGGTCGCGACACCGCCGCGATCGCACGCGAGCTTGATGCCTACAACGCAGCGGCTGCGCAGGTCAGCGCCCGGCGCGGCGTCGCCTTCATCGATATCGCACCGGTCAGCCGCAGGCGCGGCAGCCAAGCGCAGATGCTCGCCGAAGACGGCCTGCATCCTTCCGCAGCGCTGTATGCCGAATGGGTGCGACTGGCGCGGCCGGTTGCCCGGCGCCTGCTCGCGCAGACATCCGCGCCGTGAACGCAGCGACCACGCAGCCGCTCGCGGTTGCGGATGCGCGCCGGATCGCCGAAGCTTTTCTGCCGCGGTTTCCGCTGGGCAACCGTTTCGATTACTACTACGTACGTGCCAAGCTCGGCAGCGACCCGCTGTATCCCGGCGTACTGGCCGCGCTGCGCGGCCACACGGCGCCGTTGCTGGATGTGGGCTGTGGTCTGGGCCTGCTCGCGCATGCGCTGCGCTTGGATGGACAGACGCTGCTGTATCGTGGCGTCGACAACGACGCGGCCAAGATCGTGCGTGCGCAGCGTGCAGCGGACAAATGCGGGTTGCCCGACATGCGATTCGAAGTGGTCGATCTTGCCAAGTGGATCCCGGATCATCGCGGCAGCGTTGCGATTCTTGACGTACTGCAGTACCTCGATGCCGACGCGCAGCGCACATTGATTGCGAATGTCGCGGCGATGTTGACGCCCGGTGCGGTCCTGGTGATCCGCAGCGCCATCGACGACGACACCGGCCGTGCACGCACCAGTCGCGTGACCGATCGCCTCGCCAACTGGATCGGCTGGATGCGATTCAGGCCGCGCAGTTATCCGACCCTTGCCGGACTTCGCGAGGCATTGGAAGCGGCTGGCATGCAGGCGGAGTTCAGGCCGCTGTACGGCAATACGCCGTTCAACAACTGGCTGATCGTGGCGTGCCGATCCGAAGCGTCAGCATGCTTTCTGTAGGAGCGGCGGGAGCCGCGAGGCCAGCAATGTGTCCGCCCCATTGATTTTCGCAATGCAGCAATCTCGCATTGAGGCTTTTAAAATATTGGATTGCACATTGCGCATCGATATCGATGCGATCGGCTTCGCGGCTTCTGCCGCTCCTACAGGAGTTCCGGAGGTTGTGAGGCATACGCTGTTCAACAGTATGCTGATTGCCATGATGTCGCTCGAGCCGTAGATGCGCATTTGTAGGAGCGGCGGGAGCCGCGAAGCTTGCTTCGTGCCCGTCGCATTGATTTTCGAAATCCGGCAGTCTCGCATCGAAGCTTTTAAAATAGCGCATTGCGAATCGATATCGATGCGATCGGCTTCGCGGCTTCCGCCGCTCCTACAGCTGATCCGGCAGGGTGGCACGATAGCCGAGCGCATCCAATTTTTTCAGCAGTAGACCGATCGTCTCGACATTGCGGCCATGCGCGGCGCCTTCGTGCAGCAGCACGATCGCGCCGTGGGTGATCTTGCGTTCGATACGCGCGACTACGATCTGCGGATCGGCTTCCACCGCATCGAAACCGCGCGCGCTCCATGCCACGCGTGCAAGACTCTGCGTTTTCAAGGCTGCGTTCACGAACGGATTGCTCATGCCGACGACCGCGCGAAACCAGCGCGGCGGTTGGCCGCTGATATCGGCAAGAATTTTCTGCGTGTCAGCAATCTCACGCCGCATCCGCATCGGCCCCAGCGCCCAGAACCAGCGTGCGGGATGCGTTGCGCTGTGATTGCCGATGCCGTGACCCCGGCGCATGATTTCGCGCACGCGTTCTGGGTACTTTGCCGCGCGTTCGCCAACCAGAAAAAACGTCGCCTTCGCCCCGTGCGCATCCAGCGCATCGAGCACGGCAAGCGTGTCGTCGGATGGGCCGTCGTCGATGGTCAGCCATACGCAGCGATCGTCGGTCGGCAGGCGATTCAGCACCGGTCCGAACATCGCCGACTGCGGCCACAGCGTGCCCCACCAGTAAGGAATATGGCTGGCGACCATCAGCGGCATGCCTGCTGTCCATCCCCAGCGCCACCAGGCCGTAGCGACCAACAGTTGAGATAAGGCCAGCAGCCACGCCCACGCATGCGGGCGGCGCGGAATGCGGTGCAGGCTGGCGGAGACGGCCGTCATCGCGGCATGATGCTACGCATCGCCGCACGCATCAGGAGCACGCCATGCGCTATCGCAATCTTTCCGTTACCGACGCCGATGCGCAGGCGCGTTCGGGTGCGATCACGCTGGTCGATGTGCGCCCGCCGGAGGAGCGCGCGATCGCTGCGGCACCGGTCGACTATTCGGGCATGGAAAACGGCGGACTGAAACGTCTGCTCGCGCTGCCGAAAGACACGCCGCTGGCGTTCCTCTGTCATCACGGCGGCCGTAGTGCGCAGGCGGCGATGTATTTCGCCCAGCAGGGGTTTGGTGATGTCTACAACATCGTCGGCGGTATCGACGCATGGAGTCTGGATGTGGATCCTGGAATTCCAAGATACTGACGTAGAGCGGAGTAAGCGAAGCGCAACTTCAGCATCGGGACTCGTGACATCTATTGATCCGGCCAAGAGAAGTCTGAACTGTGCATGCGTTTGTGGGAGGGCCTTCAGGCCCGATCTTTCTACTAAACACCTATCAACAACCTGCTCGGGGCTGAAGCCCCTCCTACGTGAGCAAAGCCATCGAATTCAGACATATTCGAGCCGGTTCAGTCAGGTGGAGTTGCGCTTCGCTTACTCCACCCTACGATTCTTTCAGTTACCCCGGCAGCGCAAGATCATCCAGCATCGCGCGCAAAAATCTTGCAGCCTCGCCGCCGGTGCAGACGCGGTGATCGAAGGTGATCGACAGCGGAATGACCCTGTGCGATTCGAAGCCGCCGATCACCGGGGTGATCTGATGCCGCGCGCGGCCTGCGGCGACGATCGCGACGCATGGCGGCACCACCACCGGGGTGGCGTAGCGGCCCGCGAACATCCCGAAATTCGACAGCGAGATGGTGTAGCCGCTGAGTTCGCCCGGCGGAATGCTGCGGTCTTCGACCTGCACGCGCAGGCGACTGATCGCCTCGCGCACGCCGCGAGCGTCCAGCATGTCGGCGTTGCGCAGTGCGGGTACGAACAAACCGTCGTCGGTGTCCACCGCGATACCGATATCGACGTGTGGATGCAGGGTGCGGGTGAGGGTGTTGCCGTCGAACCATGCGTTGAGTGCGGGCACCGTTTTGGCGGCAACGCAGATCGCGCGCACCAGCCGCGCGGTCATGTCGTTGCCATGCATCCACGCGTGGATGTCTGCATCGTCGGTGAGCGTGGTCGGCACCACTTTCGCGTGCGCATCGGCCATTACCCGCGCCATGTTGCGGCGCACGCCTTTGAGCGGTTCGGGCTGGCCGCTGACTGATACGCCCGGCGGCTGGGTGCGCATGGGCTTGCCGGTGGTGGAAAGCTGAGTGCGTTGCTGTGAAGCGACAGCGCTGCCTGTAGGAGCGCCGGAAGGCGCGACAGATGTCGCTGCGATGCTGGTCGCGCCTTCCGGCGCTCCTACAGGAGATGCGCCGGGCTTCGCCGAACCATCCGCCGCTGCGCGCTTTACATCGTCCATCGTCGCCACACCTTCGGCGCCGGTGGTACGCACCCGGGCGAGATCCACGCCGAGCTTGCGCGCCATTGCGCGCACCGCGGGCATCGCCTTCACGCCGCCGACCGCAACTGCGGCTTCGCTGCGTACGGCGTCTGATGTTTGCATTGCACCGACCACGGTGCCGGCGTCGTCGCGCTTCCGCTCCGCTGTTGTAGGAGCGGCGGAAGCCGCGACCGGCGTTACGATGGCGGTTGGGGTCGCGGCTTGACCAGCCATTCGGCTGTTGAAAGCCGCCGCTCCTACAACAGCAGATGGCGGCGGCGCATGGTGATGTCCGGTGTCTTGCCCTGCGGCGCGCTGCGGCATCGACGTATCGATCTCGAATTCCGCCAGCATGGTGCCAGTGACCACGATGTCGCCGGCATCGCCCGCAAGTTTCAGCACCTTGCCCGACACCGGCGATGGCACTTCGACAATGGCCTTCGCGGTTTCCATCGAGACCAGCGGTGCATCGAGTTTGATGGTGTCGCCCGGTTTGACGAACCACTCAACGATGGTAGCATCGGGCAAGCCTTCGCCGAGATCGGGAAGGATGAACGTGTTGGTCTGGCTCATGTCGCGTGATCTCTTGTCTGTTTGACCCTCACCCGCCCTATCGGGCACCCTTTCCCCGCGATGCGGGCAGAGGGAAGAGCAGGCGCAGCGAGCGAGGAGGGTGAGAGGGCGTTCAACTCGCGGCCAATGTCCGTTTCGCCGCCGCGACGATTTTTTCGACGCTTGGCAGATATTTCATCTCCAGGCGAAACAGCGGGATATGCGTGTCGTAGCCGGTCACGCGTTCGACCGGGGCGAGCAGGTCGTACATCGATTCCTCAGCCAGACGCGCGGCGATTTCGGCGCCGAAGCCGGCGGTTTTCGGCGCTTCGTGCACGATCACGCAGCGGCCGGTCTTGCACACCGACTCGGCGATGGTCGGGAAGTCCAGCGGCTTGAGCGTGGCCACGTCGATGACTTCGGCGTTGATGCCTTCTTTGGCAAGCGCGTCCGCAGCTTCCAGACATTCTTTCACCTGCGCGCCCCACGTGACCAGCGTGACATCGCTGCCGTCGCGCAGCACGTAGCACACGTCCAGCGGCAGCGCTTCGCCGTCGTCGGGAACAAGTTCCTTGTACTGGCGATAGATGCGCTTGGGCTCCATGTAGATGACCGGATCGTCGTCGCGGATGGCGGCCAGCAGCAGGCCGTAGGCGCGCTGCGGCGACGACGGCATCACCACGCGCAGACCCGGCACGTTGGTGAACATCGATTCGTTGGCTTCGCTGTGGTGCTCCGGCGCGCGGATACCGCCGCCCCACGGCACGCGCAGCACCATCGGGCAGGTGAGGCGCCCGCGGGTGCGGTAGCGCATGCGCGCTGCGTGACAGACGATGTGATCGATCATCGGGTAGACGAAGCCGTCGAACTGCGCTTCGGCCACCGGGCGCATGCCCTGCGCGGCCATGCCGACGGTAAGACCGGCGATGGTGGTTTCGTCCAGCGGCGTGTCCAGCACGCGCTCGGGCCCGAAGATTTTCTGCAGGCCGGCGGTGGCGCGGAACACGCCGCCATTGACGCCCACGTCTTCGCCGAGGACGAGCACGCGTTCGTCGGCGCGCATTGCGTAGGCGAGCGCTTGAGTGATCGCCTCGATGAGCGTGATGGGAGCCGGACCGATAGGTGATGCATCAGCCATGTTTGCGGCCCTCCGCTGCGATGGCTTCGGCGCGCTGCACCTGCAGATCCGCGGGCATGTCGGCGTAGAGGAAATCGAACATCGCGCTGACCGGCTGCACCGGCGTTTCCAGATAGGCGTTGATTTCGATATCGATCATCTTCGCGCATTCGTCGGCCCAAGCGCTTTCCTGCGCGTCGTCCCAGAGTGTCGCTGCGGTGAGATAGGTGCGCAGCCGCGCGATCGGCTCGCGCGCCCACGCGGCTTTGACTTCGTCGTCGTTGCGGTAGCGACGCGCATCGTCGGCGGTGGTGTGGTCGTGCAACCGGTAGGTCATGAATTCGATGACGCTGCCGCCGCCGCCGCTGCGCGCGCGGTCCAGCGCGCGGCGCATGCCTTCCATCACCGCCATGATGTCGTTGCCGTCTACCTGCAAACAGTGCAGGCCGCCGGCGATGCCTTTCTGCGCCAGCGTCGGCGCGCCGGTCTGCGCCGCGCGCGGGACCGAAATCGCCCAGCCGTTGTTGATGATGCACTGCACGAAAGGCAGCGCGTACGCGCCGGCCGAGTTGATGGCGGCGTAGGTGTCGGTCTTCGAACTGCCGCCATCGCCGCAGGTGGCCACCGCAACGCGCGGCTCTTTGCGCAGTTTGAACGCCAGCGCCGCGCCGGCCGCGTGCAGGCACTGGGTGGAGATCGGCACGCACCAGGAAAAATCGTGCTTCGGCACCGCGAAATCGTTGCCGCGTTCGTCGCCGCCCCAATACAGCAGCACCTCGCGCGGGCGCACGCCGCGCATGAATTGCGCGCCGTACTCGCGGTAGCTGGGCGCGAACACATCTTCGGGGCGCATGGACGCGCCAATACCGATATGGGTGGCTTCATGGCCGAGGCACGCGGCATAGGTGCCAAGCTTGCCTGTGCGCTGCAGGGCGATGGCTTTGCTGTCGAAGCTGCGCACCATCAGCATCTGCTTGAACAGCGGCAGCAGCGCAGCGGGGTCCTGGTAGGCGTCGGGCGGCGGTGCGACCAGCGTGCCGTCGGGGCCGAGGTATTGCAGATATTCGATTTCGAAGCGTGCTACGACGGTCATCGTGAGGGGTATCTGTTGCGTCGGTTCGCGCATCATACCCGCTGCGCCTGAAGCGTCCGTTGCGCACCGCGTCATGGGGTTGGCCATGCGACTGCGTATGGCGTGTTGCGGCTACGGCCTGGATTGCTCTGCGTATAAAAAAAGCGCGGCCGGAGCCGCGCTTCTGGTGAGACTCAGCGCTGGTACTGCTTACGGCGCGACGATGTTCACCGAATAGACCGAGGCATCGTTGCCCGGCACCGGGTCAGTGGTCGTGGTCGAACTCACGCGGCTGCTCAGGTTCATGCTGCTCTGCACGAGCTGCGACGGGGCTACGCCGGAGAAGGTGAAGGTGCGGCGTTCGTTGATCCCAAAGCTGACGCCGAGCGTGCACACGATCGAGAAGCCGGTCGGCGTGGTGTTACGCACGCAGATCCAGCCCGGCGGTGCGATCACGCTGGCGTTGGCCAGCGGAATGTCGCCGCTGAACGTCACCACCGCCTGCGGTACCGCATTCGGGCCGGTGTTGCGCACCGGGACCGAGAACAGTGCGGTGCTGCCGGCGCGGATGAAGCCGGACGGGCCGCCGACCATGCGCAGCGAGAGATCCGCGCTGGGGAGAACGATCACCACCGCCGCAACCGAGACCTGGGCCGAAGCCGAGTTGTCGGCGTTGGTGCGGTCGCGGGTCTGCGAGCTCACCGCAGCGGCAAGCCGCAGCGTGCTGGCGGTCTGCAGGGACGGTGCGATCACCGCTGCGCTAAACGCGGCCGTGCCGGTGGCGTCCAGCGATGCCGCCGTGCAGCTGATGGTGGTGGTGGTGTTTACCTGTACCGGCGCGGCGCAGGTCCAGTCTGCCGGCGCGGTGATCGACACCAGTACCAGCGCATCGAACACCAGCGCCACGCTGGGGAACGAGGCCTTGTTCGGGCCGGCATTGCTGACATTGGCGGTGAAGGTGGCGATACCGCCGGCCGCCACGTTGGCCGGGGTGGCCGCAGCGGTGATCGACAGGTCGGCGGTGCGGAAATCCGCAACGCTGATCGCCAGACGTACGGGGTCGTGATCGGACACGCGGATCGCGTTGCCGGCAACGCCGTAGTTGTGCACGCCGAAGTCGGCATTGATGCGGGCGTGGTCGACCACCAGATCGGCCGCAGCCAGCACCATCGACTCGTTCACCACTACATGGTCGAGGGTCTGCGCATTGCCGTCGAACACGTACGAGTAGCGTTCGGCCGGCTCGACGATCAGCTGCGAGCCGTCGATCAGCGGCGTAGTGATCGGACTCGCAATGTAAGTCAACACGTTGGCCGCGGCCACCTGGTCGCCGCGGACGATGCCCATCACGTCGGCATAGCCGTCGCTGAACTCGAACGCATTGAAATCGCCGAGCAGCACAATGTTCTCGGTCGGGTTGGCCTGCTGCCGCGCTTGGACCAGATTGGCGAGAAACACCGCCTGCTGCGCGCGTTTGGTGCGGACGCGTTCGCTTTCGGTGGGCCAGCCGCTGCTGCCTGCGGTGGTGTCGTCGATGCCGTTGAGCGAGCGCAGGTGATTGACGAACACGGTGAGCAGATAGGTCGCGCCGTTGTCCTGATGCAGGATCGCGCGCAGCATCAGCGGCGGACGGTCGTTGAGCAGGCTGGTCGAGGCGTTCGGGTTGTTGAAGAGCGTGTCCTTGCCGAACTGGGCCACTTGCAGGACTTCGACGCGCGACACCGTGCCCAGGCTGCGGTTGCTGACCAGAAAGCCGACATTGATGCCGCCCACGTCGTTGCCCTGCACCAGATACGGCACATAGGCCGGCGCGCTGGCGCAGGTAGCGTTGATGCGGTCGGCGAGCAGACCCAGCACGCGCAGGTTTTCCACTTCGACTACGCCCAGAATATCCGGCGCTTTCATGAAGTCGCAGATCGCAAGGCCGGTCTTGGTCAGACGCTTGTCGACGGCGGCGGCGGTGAGAGTCGGTGCACCGTTGCTGTCGTTCACTTCATCGAAGAAGCGCAGCAGGTTGAAGCCGCCGACGGTAATGGCTTCGTAGCTGGCGCTGGCGACCGGCGTCGGCGTCTTGCCGCCGACGATCGTCGGCGGGGTGGCCGCATCCGGCAGGACCGCCCAGGCGCCCGAGAAGTAATCGAGCACGCCGACCAGATTGTTCACTTCCGCGCCGGCATCGAGCGCGATCGCGACCGCGCCGATCTGGCCGCGGCTGCGGACCATCAGCCGTTCCTGGTTGGTGTCGAAGCGCGGCGGCGTTTTGCCGCCCGGGATCGGGAAGGTGTCGAGAATGCCGATGCCCGGTTCGCGGAATGGGCGGTCTACGTCGGACAGCACCACGTGGAACACGCCTGAAGTGCTGGAGGTGGCGCTGGATTCGGTAATGAATCCATCGGACGCCGCAACCGCGCGGGCGCGGGCCACGCTGACCCGCATGCCTTCGTATTTCTCAGCGGTGCCGGGCGTTGATGCGCTGTTGAAGTCGGCGCTGGTCAAGACCACCGGGGCCGGCAGAGTGTTGCCTGTGGACAGCACTTGAACCGACGTGACCGATGCGATCTGGGTCATCGACAGCTGGTTGAGATTGGTGCTGGGCGTGAACTCGACGACCGTGCCGGTGACGCGGATGCGATTGCCGACGGTGGCGGTGGCCGGCGGCGCGGTGGAGGTGAACACGAAGATGCCTTCGGAGGTCGCCGGATTGCCGTCGTCGTTCGCGGCCTGCAGGAAGAAGCCGTTGTTGGACTTCTGCGCGGTGACGATGCCTTCGGTGGTGACGATGGCGCCGTTGAGCGGCGAGGTCAGCCCGCTGCCCTGGATCTGCGGGATCGCGACGACGCTGACATCGTCGTTCTGGATGGTGCCTAAGCCTTCATTGTCGGAAATTGTTGCGCCGGTGGCGGCGCTGATGCGGACGAAGAAGGTTTCGTTGGGTTCGGAAGTGGTGTCGCCGTTGACGACGATGCTGATCGTTGTCGAGGTCGCGCCTTCGGCGATGGTGGCCGTGCCGCTGTTGGCGACGTAATCGCTGCCTGCGGTGGCAGTGCCGTCGGCGGTGGCGTACGTGATGGAGACGCCGCCCACGCCGGCAGGCGCGCTCAGGCCGAAGCCGAAGGTCATCGTGGTAGTGCCGGTGTCGCCTTCAAATGCGCTGACATCGTTGACTGCGAGCAGGGGCAAGCCGACGACGCCGCAGACCGATACGGACGATCCGGTGTTGCGCGGAGTGGGTGCGCCGGTGGCGAAGTCCGTACTGTTGTTGCCGCTGTCGGTGCAGCCGTTGCCAGCGCGGATCACCGAGGTAGTGTTGCTGGGTGCTGCCGTCGGCGAGGTTTCGGAGCAGTTGGCCGTGCCGAAGCCGACGAAATCGGGCACCGTCGCGCCGAGGGGGCAAGCGCCGGTCAGTGTGGTCTGGTTGTTGACCAGCGCGACCTTGCCGGCGGTGCCGGACATCGCGATGGTGCCGATGGCGTCGGGGGTCGGCAGCGCTGGTAGCGTGGTGCCTGCGCCGTCGGCCTGCTTGACCAAGTAGTAACCGCCAGCGGCGATGCTGCCGGTGAGATTGGTGCGCGCCCAAGTGGTGCCCGTGGAAGAGGCGTACTGGACCGACCACGTGCTCAGGTCGACAGCCGAGACACCATTGTTGTGCAGCTCGATGAAATCGCTGCGGAACGGTGCGCCGCTATTGCCGCCGCCGCCGTAAATCTGGCTGACGACGACCTGGGCGTACGACGCCCCGGCGAACAAAAACAGACCGGCCGCCAATGTGCGGCCCAACAAACGAAGCATGGTGATCCCCCGATCCAGATGTGGTGCCGCAACAGTGCGCGCGGACTGCGAAGTGTGACGGAAATCGTGCGCGCCGTGGGTTGCAATCCGATGACTGGCAGCGCTGAAGCCGCTGTCGCGCCCGTCTCCCCGAGCCGGGCTTCCCATACGGTGCTGGGTTACTCTGTATGGATGAGCATCCAACAAAACGAACGCCCGCTGGAACCCGGCATCCATACCGACCTCGCCGGCCGCATGACCTACAGCGGTTATCTGCATCTCGACCGATTGCTGGGCGCGCAGCAGCCGCTGTCGAATCCACCGCATCACGACGAAATGCTGTTCATCGTGCAGCATCAGGTCGCCGAGCTGTGGATGAAATTGCTGGGGCACGAATTGACTGCGGCGGTCGACCATCTGCGCAACGACCGCGTGTGGCAGTTCGGCAAGGTTGCGGCGCGCTGTAAACGCGTGCAGGAGCAGCTGACCTCGATGTGGTCTGTGTTGGAGACGCTCACGCCGTCGGAGTACATGGAGTTTCGCGATGTGCTGGGGCCCTCGTCGGGCTTCCAGTCGCTGCAGTACCGCAGCATCGAATTTCTGATGGGCAATAAAAACGCCGCGATGCTGCGGGTATTCGAGCACGATCCGGCCGCGCAGTCCCGCCTGAGCGCAGTGCTGGAAGCCCCAGGCATTTACGATGAATTTCTGCGCTATCTCGCGCGCTGGGGCCATGCGGTGCCGGCCGAACACGTCGAACGCGACTGGACCCGCGCCCATGTGCACGATCCCGCCCTCGTGCCGGTGTTCGAGCGTATCTACGAAGACACCGGCAGTTACTGGCGCGAATATGCGCTGTGCGAAGACATGGTGGATCTGGAAACCCAGTTCCAGGTCTGGCGCTTTCGCCATCTGCGCACGGTGATGCGAGTGATCGGCTTCAAGCGCGGCACCGGCGGTTCAAGCGGTGCAGGGTTCCTCAAGCAGGCGCTGGATCTGACGTTCTTCCCGGAACTGTTCGACGTACGCACCGTGGTGGGTCCGGCGCGCCAGACGTAAGCGCGCGGTGATTCTGCAGGAGGGCTTTCAGGCCCGAGCTTCGGTTTTTTTTGATGATCGGCACGAAGAGCCCGAGCCTGAAAGCCCTCCTATCGAACATTCAGGCGCAGGTGAATTGCTGCAACGCAGCAATTCTGGCGGGTTTGACGCGCCTACAGGCTGTCAGTCATTCTCCGGCGGCTTGATGCGCACGCATGGGTTCAGTTCCTGAACCCGTAGATTCCAACTTCCAAATCATTAAAGAGAGAACCCGCATGAGCGGAGCGCCTACGACATCCGGCCCATCGGCCGTCCCCGAATTCCAACAAATGATGGGGCATCCCAAACCGCTGTGGATGCTGTTCATGACCGAGTTCTGGGAGCGCTTCGCGTTCTACGGCATTCGCTGGGCTCTGGTGCTGTACATCGTTGCGCAGTTCCACGGCGGCAGCGGCAGCGGCGAGACCAGCGCCAACCAGACCTATGGTGCCTATCTGGCGCTGGTGTACGCGGCGGCGATCTTCGGCGGTTACGTGGCCGACCGGGTGATCGGTTATCAACGCTCGATCCTGGTGGGCGCGGTGATCATGGCGGCAGGTCTGTTTATGATCGCGATGCCCAGCGAACAGGTGTTCAAGCTCGGCCTGGCGACGATCATCGCAGGCAATGGCCTGTTCAAGCCGAATATCTCGACAATGGTGGGCAAGCTTTACAGCGTCGCCGACGAACGCCGCGATTCGGGCTTCACCATCTTCTACATGGGCATCAACCTGGGCGCGATGATCTCGCCGATCCTGACCGGTTGGCTCGCTGAGCGGATGTTCGGCGGCACCCCTGACTTGCCGGCCTACAAAGTCGTGTTCATCACCGCCGGCATCGGCATGCTGGTCTCGCTGGTCTGGTTCTGGTTCGGCCGCCGCCAGCTCGAGGGCGTTGGCCGTCCGCCGGCCGGCGGTGAGGGTGGCGCACGCGTGCTGTTCACAGCGCTGGGCGCCATCGCCGCGATCGCGCCGATCTATTTCCTGCTTTCGCTTGGCGCCAGTACGCTGCAGTGGGTGCTGCTCGCCCTGTTCCTCGTGCTATCGATCATGCTGCTGGTGGAAGGCATCAAGGAAGGCAAGGTGCAGCGCGACAAGGTGATCGCGATGCTGATCATTTTCACGTTCAACGTGCTGTTCTGGATGTTCTTCGAGCAGGCCGGCAGTTCCTTCAGCTTTCTGTCCGACAAGATCGTCGACCGCGATCTCGGTGAGGCCGGCGGTTTCATCTGGCCGAACGCCTGGTTCCAGTCGGTGAATTCGCTTGCGATCATCACCCTGGCGCCGGTGCTGGCATGGCTATGGGTGGCGATGGGCCGCGCCAATCCGTCGATTCCGCGCAAGTTCGGCCTCGGTCTGATCTTCAATGCGGTCGCGTTCGCGCTGCTGATGTTCGCGCTTTCGTCGCTGGTCGATGACGTCGGCAAGATTCCCTTCTGGACGCTGTTCATGGTGTACGTCATCCAGTCGGTGGGCGAGCTGTGCCTCTCGCCGATCGGCCTGTCGATGACCACCAAGCTGGCGCCGGTGCGTCTGGTGGGCTTCGGCATGGGCGGCTGGTTCCTGTCCACCGGCATCGGCAATAATCTGTCGGGCATTTTCGCCAGTCATGTCAGCGGCGAGGGCGGCCTGACGGTAGCCTCTGCCTACAGCGGCTATACCTTCGGGTTCTGGGCTTTGCTCATCCCGGGCCTGCTGCTGTTCCTGATCGCGCCGCTGATCCAGAAACTGATGCACGGCGTTAAATAATCATCGCAATACAGTCACACGAAAACGGCGGCTTCGGTCGCCGTTTTTTTTTGTGATGGATGCATCGCGACTGGCCTGTTCAACCTGCAGCGACTGCGGGTTGGATCAGATCAGATCCTCCAGTCCTTGACTCAGCTTCGTCAGCAGCGCATCAAGCTGTTGTTTGTCGTCATCGCTGAAATGCGTCAGCAGCGCGCGCTCGCGCGCAAGCGCCAGCGGCACGACTTCGTCGAAGATACTGTAGCCCGCTGCGCTTAATTCCAGCACCGACCGGCGACGGTCTTCGCCGTGGATGTCGCGCTGTATCAGGCCGCGTTCCATGAGCCGCGCCAGCGTGCGGCTCATCGTGACCTTGTCCATCGCGGTACGCTCCGCAACGCCGTTCGCCGACAGGCCCGGGTGTCGCCCCAGCACTGCGATCGCGCGCCATTCGGGAATGCCGATGCCGAAGCGTGCGGCATAGGTATCGGCGATGGTCTGGCTGATCCGGTTCGACAGCACGCTGAGCCGATACGGCAGGAAATGCTCCAGATCGAGGAGCGCGTGGGTGTCTGGTGCAGATGGGTTCATGGCTCGGCTTGCAAACAGTTTCAACTGAAACTATATTCCCGAATCGTTGCGCACCGCAAGCGTCAGTGCAGCGCGCCCGCACCGCTTAGACATCAGGATGCACGCTCATGAACGCACAGCCCACGCCCGGTATGCAGGTCACCACTTTCGAGAATCCGATGGGGATCGACGGTTTCGAATTCGTAGAATTCGCCGCCCCAGCGGGGCAAGCCGAGCAGTTGCACGACTACTTTCGCAAAATGGGTTTCACCCAAGTCGCGCGCCACAAGACCCGCGCGATCAGCACTTACCGTCAAGGTGCCTGCACGTTTCTGATCAACGAGGATCCTGATTCGTTCGCCGCCGATTTCGCCGCCAAACATGGCCCCAGCGCCTGCGGTTTCGCGATCCGCGTCAACAAACTGGCCGAGTGGGTGCGGGTGCAGGCGTTGAAGAACGGCGCCACGCCGATCACGAATAAAGAATTGACCAAAGCGGTCGCTGCGCCGGTGATTGAAGGTATTGGCGGCTGCATGCTGTACATCGTCGATCGCTACGACGAGAAGGGCACGATCCACGACCCGGATTACGAGTGGCTGCCGGGCGCGGAGATGATGCCGAAGGGCCTGGGTCTGACCTTCATCGATCACCTCACCCATAATCTGTATTTCGGCAACATGGACAAGTGGTCGAACTATTACGAGCGTCTGTTCAACTTCCGCGAAATCCGCTATTTCGACATCAAGGGCGCCAAGACCGGCCTGCTGTCGAAAGCGATGACCGCGCCGGACGGCATCGTCCGCATTCCGCTGAACGAATCGTCCGATCCGAAATCGCAGATCAACGAATATCTGCAGCAGTACAACGGCGAAGGCATCCAGCACATCGCGTGCTTCACCGACGATATCTATACGACGGTGGAAGCCATGCACGCCGCCGGTATCGCCTTCCTGGAGACCCCCGAAACCTATTTCGACGTCATCGATCAGCGCATACCGGATCACGGCGAAGACGTGGCGCGGCTGCGCAGGAACAAGATCCTGATCGATGCGGACGAAGAAACCAAACAGCGCAAACTGCTGCAGATCTTCACCCTTAACGCGATTGGCCCGATTTTTTTCGAGATCATCCAGCGCAAGGGCAATGAAGGCTTCGGCGAGGGCAACTTCAAGGCACTGTTCGAAAGCATTGAGCGCGATCAGATGCGGCGTGGTTTTCTCTAGAGCCCCTCTCCCCTCGGGAAAGGGGTTGGGGAGAGGGTTCGAAAAAGTGACCATCATCAAACCGCCATTACCCACTGAGACGCTGCACAACGCACGCAGATTGCGTCGTGACACGACCGATGCCGAAAAAAAGCTTTGGCAATACGTCAGGGCTGGAAGATTCGATGAAGTGAAGTTCCGCCGCCAGCACCCAGTCCCACCTTACATCGCAGATTTCTGCTGTGTCGCCGCGCGCTTGATCGTCGAATTGGATGGCTCGCAGCACTCGCATGAAGTGGACGCGGCGAGAACCCGTTATCTCGAATCGCAAGGCTGGTGCCTTCTGCGGTTTTGGGACAATGATGTCTTGCGCGAGACCGACGCTGTGCTTGACGCGATCTGGAACGCAGTAAGCAACCGCACCCTCTCCCCAACCCCTCTCCCGGCGGGAGAGGGGCTTTGAGCATATGAACATGCATAGCAACGGCTACCAATCAGGCTTCGGCAACGAATTCGCCAGCGAAGCGATTCCAGGAACTTTGCCCAGCGGCCGTAATTCGCCGCAGCGCGTCGCGCATGGTGTGTATGCCGAGCAGATCAGCGGCACTGCATTCACCGCGCCGCGGCATGAAAACCGGCGCAGCTGGCTGTATCGCATCCGGCCTGCGGCCATGCACGATACGTTCGCGCTGTACGGTCAGGCTTGTTTCCACAACGATTTCGGCGATGCGCCGGTATCGCCGGATCAGCTGCGCTGGAGTCCGCTGCCGATGCCGGGTGCCGGCGCCGCAGCAGGCGCAATCGATTTCGTCGACGGCCTGTTCACTATGGGCGGCAACGGCGCGGCGGCGGCGATGTCCGGCGTCGGCATTCACCTGTACGCGGCGAACCGCGATATGCGCGGTCGGTTTTTCTACAGCGCCGACGCCGAAATGCTGATCGTACCCGAGCACGGCCGATTGAAAATCGATACCGAGCTGGGCGTGATCGAGATTGAACCGCAGCAGATCGCGGTGATTCCGCGCGGCATCCGTTTCCGCGTATCGCTGCCCGACGGCGCGGCGCGTGGCTATGTCTGCGAAAACTTCGGCGCGCATCTGCGCCTTCCGGATCTCGGCCCGATCGGCAGCAATGGTTTGGCCAATCCGCGCGATTTCATGACTCCGAACGCGGCGTTCGAGGATGTTGAAGGCAACTTCGAATTGATCGCGAAATTCCAGGGCCATCTGTGGCGCGCCGCGATCGGCCATTCGCCGCTGGATGTCGTCGGCTGGCACGGCAATCATGCGCCTTACACTTACGACCTGCGCCGTTTCAACACGATCGGCTCGATCAGCTTCGATCATCCCGATCCCAGCATCTTTCTGGTGCTGAATGCTCCGACCGATACGCCCGGCGTCGGCAATCTGGACTTCGTGATTTTCCCGCCGCGGATACTGGCCGCGCAGGATACGTTCCGGCCGCCGTGGTTCCATCGCAATATCGCCAGCGAATTCATGGGTCTCATCCACGGCGCTTACGACGCCAAAGCCGATGGTTTCGCGCCCGGCGGATGCTCGATCCACAACAGCATGACCGGTCATGGCCCGGATGCGGCCACGTTCGAGAAAGCATCGGCTGCGGATACGTCCAAGCCCGACTACGTGCGCGACACCATGGCTTTCATGTTCGAGACCCGTACCGTGATCCGCCCGACACAACAGGCGCTGGATGCCGCGCATCGGCAGCGCGACTATCAGCAGTGCTGGGCGGGGCTGAAGAAGCATTATCGCGGCGGCTGATCCGCGCTGTTGTGCGTCCAAGCCGCCATCTGGCTTAGAATCGGGCACACCGATTGGAGGGAGACGGCGCGATGATCATGGCATTGGGCTGGTGCGTGTTGGCGTTGGCGATGCTGGCGCTGGGTGGCGACTCGGTGTTGAAGGGCGCGTCGGGACTATCGCGCCGCTTCGGGTGGTCGCCATTCGCGACCGGGCTGCTGTTGGTTGCCTTCGGCACTTCGATTCCCGAATTGGCGGTCAACGCGCGCGCGTTCTACACCGGCAGTCAGCATCTGGCGCTGGGTAACGCCATCGGCAGCAATATCGTCAACTTCGGGCTTACGCTTGGCTTGGCTGCTATTGTCGCGCCGCTGTTGGTGCGCTGGCGTGCGCTGGCACCGCTGCTGATCTGTCTGATCGTTGCCACCATCGCGCTGATCGCGCTCGGCTACGACGGCGTGTTGACGCGCGTCGAAGGGTTGATCTTCGTTGTCGCATTCTTCGTCGCGGTGACGTTCGCGGCGATCCGCAGCCGTCGCGAGACGCCGGAACTGCAGGAACAGATCGCCGGTTTTCTCAAGACCAGCGACGGCCTTGGCCAGAACTTGATCCGTTTCGCGCTGGGCGCGGTGTTGCTGTATTTCGGCGCGCAGTGGCTGGTGCAGCATGCGCCGATCGTCGGAACGGCGTGGGGGATGACGCCGCTGCTGACGGGCCTGATCGTGGTCGCGATCGCCACCGCATTACCCGAAGCGGCTGCGGCTATCTCAGCAGCGCGGCGCGGGCAGGGCGATATGGTCGTGGGCCATGTCATCGGCTCCAGCCTGTTCAATCTGCTGATCGTGGTCGGCGGCATGGCCGCGCTGCGCGATCTGCCGATCCCGACATCGTTCGTGATGTTCGAATTGCCGGCGGCACTGGCAGCCTGCCTGCTGCTGTATCCCATGCTGCGCCGCGACCTGCAGATCAGCCGTGCCGAAGGCTGGGTGCTGTTGATCAGCTTCATCGCATGGGTGGTGTTCGAAATCATGCTGTCGCGCTGAGTCTGCGATGACCAACGCGCAGAGCGGGATCGCCCGCATCCTGCCCAGTCGTGCGCTGCGCGGTCTGCAGGAATTCTTCCGGCTGGAGGCCGCAGGCGGCATCCTGTTGATCGCTGCAGCGGTGCTGGCGATGGTGTGCGCCAACTCGCCGCTGTCCTCGCTCTACGACAGCTTCCTTACGTTTCCGCTGCAGGTCAGTGCGGGCTCACTGACCATCGCAAAACCACTGTTGCTGTGGATCAACGACGGCCTGATGGCGATCTTTTTTTTGCTGGTGGCGCTGGAGATCAAGCGTGAAGTGCTCAGCGGCCAGCTGTCGAGCCGTGCGCAGCTCATCCAGCCGCTGCTGTGCGCGGCCGCGGGCGTAGCTGTCCCGGGTCTGATCTATGCCGGCATCAATGCCGGCGATGCCCAAGCGATGCGCGGCTGGGCGATTCCCACCGCCACCGATATCGCGTTCGCGCTCGGCATCCTGTCGCTGCTCGGTTCGCGCGTACCGCTGTCGATGAAGTTGCTGCTGTCGACTATCGCGGTGCTGGATGATCTGATCGCGATCGTGATCATCGCGGTGTTCTACACCCGCGATCTGTCGATATTCGCGCTGGGCGGCGCGCTGGCCGCGCTCACGGTGATGTTCGTATTGAACCGCATGCGCGTCCTTGCGTTGACGCCTTATCTGCTGCTGGGCGCGGTGGTGTGGGTGTTTGTGCTGAAGTCAGGCGTACACGCGACCCTTGCCGGTGTGGCGACGGGGCTGCTGATCCCGCATGTCGACAAGCATAATCAGATCGACGACGAGATCGAATACTCGCCGTTGGAGCATCTCGAGCATGCGCTGCATCCGTGGGTTGCTTACGCGATCCTGCCGGTGTTCGCATTCGCCAATGCGGGCCTCGCGCTCGGCGGCATGGCGCTGTCGAATCTCACCGCGCCGGTGCCGCTGGGCATCGCGCTTGGTCTGGTGCTGGGCAAGCCGGTTGGCATTGTCACGATGGCGGTGCTCGCGCATGTCTCGGGCATTGCGCGGTTCGCCGATGGCATGACCTTCAAGGCGATGGTCGGGCTGGGGCTGCTGTGCGGGATCGGCTTCACGATGAGTCTGTTCATTGCGTCGCTGGCGTTCAAAAGCGAGCCCGCGCTGGCCGACAGCAGCGTGCTTGGCGTGCTCTGCGCTTCGGTGATCGCAGCCATTGCTGGCTGTATCTGGCTGCGGTTTGCGTTGCCGCTCAAACATGATGCGTCCGATGCAGGCCGTTGATCGGTGCGCAGCTGATCGGGCGCGTAGTCTGCGCAGGGACCGATGAAGACCGCACTCGTGTTCGGCGCCAGCGGGCAGATCGGTCTGCCTCTGCTCGACCGTCTCAGCGACGATGGCTGGCGCGTGTGCGCGGTATCGCGCACCGTCCAGGCGGAACAACCGGGGCTGGTCTGGCTGCGCGGCGATCTCGCCCATGTCGACGCTTTGCCGGTGCAGGTCCATGCGATCTTCAGCTGCGGCCCGCTTGATCTGTTCGCGCAGTGGTATGCGCATGCAAACCTGGCCGCGCCGCGCATCGTCGCATTCGGCTCCACCAGTATCGACGTGAAACGCGGTTCCGCCGACGCCGAAGAGCGTGCGCTGGCCGCGCGTCTGCGTGAAGGCGAGCGTTTGTTGTTCGAAACCGCATCGGCGCGCCGCGCCGCCGCCACCATCCTGCGGCCGACGCTGATCTACGGCATGGGCCGCGATCGCAATCTCAACCGGATTGCGCAGGTCGCGCGTCGTTTCGGGCGTGCGGTGCTTCCGCGCCATGCGGACGGTCTGCGCCAGCCCGTACATGTTCACGATCTTGCCGATGCTGCGTTCCGCTGCATCGAAGCCGAAGCGTCGTTCGGCCGCACTTATGCGCTGCCTGGCGGCGAAACGCTGGGCTATCGCGAGATGGTGGCGCGGGTGCTGGCGGCGCTGACGCCGCCGCCGAAACTGCATGAAGTGCCGTCGCCCGTGTTCAATTTGGTGCTCGCCGCTGCGCACGCGGCCGGCTTCGGTCTGGATTTCAATGAGGCCGCAGTGGTGCGGATGCGCAGCGATCTGGTGTTCGATTCATCCGCTGCCCAGCGCGACTTCGGGTACGCGCCACGCGGTTTCACGCCAACTGCGGCGATGTTTCCGCAGCCGGCGTGATGCTGTCGGTCAGAGCACGAAATCGCCCGGCTTGGTCTGCACGTTCTGCTGGAAGCTCAGCACCGAAACCAGCACGCGACGGCGATCGCTCAGCTCGAATTCGAAACCGATCGGCTTGCCGTCCAATGAGAACCACGCAGTGGCCTTCTCGATTCCGCTGCCGTACGTTTTCGGATCGAAGCGCGCACCGCTGATCTTGCTGCCCTTGCTCAGCGCCAGTTCGGTGGCTTTGCCGAAACGGCTCAATTCACCGGCCGTACTCAACAGCGCCAGTGCCAACGGATCAATGACCTTGGCGGCCTGCTCCTTATCGGAAAACCCGGTGGCTACATCCAGCCAGCGCACGGTGCCGGCACTGCCGACCGCCCGGAATTCGTCGCTTTTACCGGGGCGGAGAATCAGCTTGAATTGATCCGGCCGTGCGAACAGCAGCTGAGCGGGATAACGCTTCGGTGCGCTCAGCTTCCCGTATTTGTCCGGTGCGTCGTACAGCTCTACCGATACGCTCAGCGAAGCGCTGTAGGTGGTCTTGTCGAACGTGCTCAGCTGATCGGTAGCCAAACCGGCCTGCGCTGAAAGCGCCGCGCCCAGCGATAGCGACAGCCCCAATGCGAGTGAAGACAGGGTTCTGATGATCGTCATGATGTGTTCTCGTCGTGAGGGGAGTGTGCGCAGCAAGCATCAGATGCCGCAGGCCATGCTTGCGCGCATTTGCAGCGGCGGCGGTGGCATATACGGACCGGTGCCGCTGCAGCGTGTGTTCGGGTCCGCATTCGCCGGCCGGACTTCCACAGTACGTGCGCCCTGCGTGCTGGTCGGTACGCCGGGCATCGTGCTGAGGCACTGGCCCGGCGACAGCGTTTGCGTAAACGACGCGCCGTCCGCGCCGCCGTACAAGGTGGCGATCACCGGCACGCTGTTGGCGTTGCACAGATCGGTCAGCCGCAGGCTTGGCGAGAACTGCGGCAGGCCCGGCAGTTCCTGCGGCGCGTTGACTGGCGTGGCGCCAGCGCACATGCCGCTGTGGATCAGGGTCTGGGCAAGCGGCGACTGTCTGGAGGCGGTTGCGGTCAAATTGCGACTGGGGCGTGCGAAGAACACACGATTGCCGTCCCTGAATGTTTCGGTGGGGATCAGCACTTCGTCGACATTCGGGTCGAACACTACCCCAAGGCGACTGATATCCGGCGCGACGAAGTTAAAGCTTCCGGTATAGCCGCGAATGGATTGCGGTGGAAACAACATACCCTCATCGCTGCTCATCGCGACCGTGGGGAAGAAGCCGGTGCAGTCGACGCCGGCCGGGCAGCGCATTTCTTCGAGAAAATCGAACGATGCGGTCATCGTATCGCCGGGACAGTATTGTCTTGGCGTGACCTGGCCGTAACCCGGCCCCGACAGCGTTCCGCGTACGATGACACATCCGTTGGCTACGATAGCTGCACAGGCTGCAATCATGGAATAGCGGAATAACTTGCTTTGTAAAAATTGCATTGATAGAGATCCTTGGAGTGTGCGGTAAGCGTGCGAGAGCCGTTCACAACTGTCGTTCTTGAAAGGCAGTTACGAACAAACAGCAATTTGGCGGCCAGTCATCTTTCGTTTTGTCGTGTTTATCAGCAGCGACCCCGCCATCGCAATCAAGCGCCGGGCGCGATCAGGCACCGAGCTATGCCGGTGCATCGCGATCAAGACGAATGCTACTTGCGACAGATGCGACGTCACGCAGTGCGTACCTGACCGCTCAGCGGCAGGCCATGCGCGCGACGGTGCGCAGCGTTGGCGAAATCGGATCGTTGGCGGTGCCGGTGCAGCGGTATGGTCCGCCCACCACATCCAGCGCGGCGACGCTCACGGTGCGTGCGGAGTCGGCGCCGACCATGCCGGGAGCGCTGGTATCCAGACACATTCCGGGAATGAGATCCTGCGGCGGCAAGTCACCGGCAGAACCGGTCAACGTCACTCGTATGCGCGCACTGTTGAAATTGCAAAGTTGCACAAGACGCAGGTTGGGCGAAAGCCGAGGCGGTCCAACGGGAATTTCAGCGGGCGAATTCGTACCGGAACACGAGCCGCTGTGCATCAGCTCCTGGTCGATCGTGCCGACGATGCGCGTAGCGCTTGCGGTGTTGTCGCGCACCTGGCCCAGCAGTGTCGCCGGCGGGATGAAGACGGTTTCTGTGCCATAGACAAAGCCGACATCGACGCGGTCGCCGCTGGCGACGAAGTCGACGCTGTTCTGATAATTCTGCCGGGTGTTGGCAGGAAACAGTGCGGGCGTCGCGGTCATCGTTACAGTGGGCGCTGCGGTGGTGCACTCGTCCGGAGATCCTGCCCGTGGCGTACACGTGTCGAAGCGCAGAAAATCATACGAGGCCGTCAGCGTATCGCCGGGGCAGTATTGGGCCGGCACAAGCCGCCCGGGCGAGACGATCGGCCGCCGTTCCAGCCGACAGCCGTTGGCGACGATGGCCGCACAGATGGCGATGGTGCAATAGCGAAAGACGGTGCTTGGAAGACTGCGCATGTCGATCTCCGGGAGTCAGGATGCCGATCCATCGACCGATGGAAGAACCTCATCCGAAGTCACGCAAGCCGCTGCGCGCAGCGGACATGCGCCGTGCCGCGCTATCACGCAGCGAACACCTTCGCGCGGGCGCGCAGGGCGATGATCAGCACACCGCCGAGCACCATTGCGCCGCCGATCCACAGCTGCGGGCCCGGGCGGTCGCCCCAGAACAGGATGCCCAACGCCACCGCGAACACCGGTGTCAGCAGTAGATACGGCATAACGGTCGCCACCGGATGGCGCCGCACCAGCGTGTAGAACAGGCTGTGTCCGATCAGCGATGCGAACACCGCCGAATACAGCGCTGCGCCCCAACTTGTCCACTGCGCGTGGCGCAGCGCGGTGAATCCATCGGGTTCGATCAGCGCGCTGATCGTCAACAGCGGAAGGATGCCGATCAAGGCGGTCCAGCCCTGCAGGCTGATCGCATCGATCCCGCTCAGGCCGCGCATAAACACCGTGCCCAGTGCGATCAGGAACGCCGCGAACAGCATCATCGCCAGCGATGCCGGGTGATCCAACACCAGCGGATCGAAGCCCAGCACCAGCACGCCGGTGAAGCTCAGCGCAATCGCCGAGCCGGTGCGCCAGGCGAAGCGTTCGCCCAGCAGCAGCCACGCCAACAGCACAGACATCGGGATGTAACTCTGCATCACGATGGCGGGCGAGGATAGATCGCCCGCCATCCGCAGCGCCCACAGACTGGTGCCGAAATGCAGCGCACCGTTGAGCAGCGCCACCGCGATTAACCGCGGCCACTGCACGCGCGGCGGCGCTTTCACGAACAGGCACAGCAGCGCGGCGAGCAGACCCATCCGCAGGGCGCTGAACAGAAACGGCGGAATTTCGCGCAGCGCATGCGCTGAGGTGAGGAAATTTCCGGCCCAGACGATGCAGATCACCAGCGCCAGCGCAAGATCGCGGGTGCCGAAGCGGGATTCAGGCATTCCGCATCCGCGATGGATGCAGGCATGGGTGTGATGCCTGATCGCGCATCAGTACTTCCAGCCAAGCTTGCGATAAACCTTGCCCAGAATCCACGCCGGGCCGATCAGCAGATACACCAGATCGGTCAGAAAGCTGGGCTTTTTACCTTCGATTTTATGACCGATGAACTGCGCGATCCACGCCACCACGAACACCGCAATCGCAAGTCGAAAGAACAGCGTAGGGCCCATGCTCGCATGCAGCCAACGGTTGAGCCACAACAGTGCGATGAATACCGCCAGCATGCCGAACCCGATCGGGCGCGATGCGCGGTAATAGAACATCCACGCGGCGAAAGCCGCGATCGCCGCCCAGAAACCGATACCGAACCAGGTGCCCGGCACGGGCACGCACCACAGCATCGCGGTCGCTGTCCACAGGATCAGGGGCACCGCGAAGTAATGGATCTTCTGGTTGACGGCGTTGAGATGATCGGCCGAATAGTTGGAGAACCAGCGGTCGATGGAGCGTTCGGTCGTTTCGGTCGACATGGCAGGGGCCTCTGGAGATGGAGTGGCGCATGCGGCGTGTTTGCGCCGGTGTCATCGGTACTGCAGATTGACCGCGAGAAAAAACACGAACATCGCCACCGCGTCGTCGATACCCTCCAGCCGGTCGATCCGGAAACTCCGGCGCCAGAACGAAAAGCCTGTGGTTTCAGCGACAGTTGCGAACATGTTTCCAGCAGCGTCGGTCAGTGCGAAGCGCAGCGCGAACAGGCTGCTCTGGTTCGTGTAGCGGTATTCGACGCCGCCCAGCACCATGGCGAACTGCTTCTGGCCAGTGACCTTCTGTGCGGACGCGATCTGGCCATCATCGCCGATCAATTCGAATCGAACATCGTTGACGATCAGACGACTGCTGATCACCGCGTAATCGATGCGATACAGTTTGCCCGCGATATCCAGCTTGATCGGATCCTTCGGTAAAGTCTTCAGCCGGAGTTCCCCGACACTGTTGCCGGAGGCGGTGCGCACGGTGTACAGAAATTTCGACAAGCCGCAGCTCACGATCAGCGGGGATGCGCTGATCATCGACGGTCCATCGCAGTGAGCGTGAGGTCAGTCAAGAACGATGTCCGCCAACCGCTGCAACGCTTCCGCATATTTCGCGCGGGTGTGGTCGATGACATCCTGCGGCAGACGCGGGCCGGGTGCGGTCTTGTCCCAGTCCAGGGTTTCCAGATAATCGCGGACAAATTGTTTGTCGTAGCTGGGCGGGCTGATGCCGATTTGGTATTGATCGGCGGGCCAATAGCGCGACGAATCCGGCGTGAGCATTTCGTCCATCACGTACAGACGGCCATCGGCGTCGGTGCCGAATTCGAACTTGGTGTCGGCCAAGAGGATCCCGCGTTCGGCGGCATAGCCGGCGGCGTAGCGGTAGATGCGCAGGGTCGCGTCGCGGACCTGTTCGGCCAGTTCGGTGCCGACGGTTTTGACCATCGTGTCGAAGTCGATGTTCTCGTCGTGATCGCCCACCGCAGCCTTGGTCGACGGCGTGAAGATCGGCTCCGGCAGCCGTTCGGCCTGCTGCAGCCCGTTGGGTAGGGCGATGCCGCTGACCCGGCCGGTGCGCTGGTAGTCCTTCCAGCCGCTGCCGATCAGATAGCCGCGGGCGATGGCTTCCACCGGCACCGGTTTAAGTTTTTTGGTGACCACGGCGCGCCTGGCGTACAGCGCGGGGTCGACCCCTGCAGGCAGCACGCTGGGGACGTCGATGCCGGTCAAATGGTTTTGCAGGATATGCGCGGTCTTGTCGAACCAGAAATGGCTGATCTGGCAGAGCATCTCGCCCTTGCCGGGAATCGGGTCGGGCAGCACCACGTCGAAGGCGCTGAGCCGGTCGGTGGCGACCATCAACAGCAGCGGGCCCTGATCGCGGGCTTCGGCAGGCAGTTTTTCCAGCGAGAGATCGAACACATCGCGGACCTTGCCGCGATGGCGCAGGGTCAGGCCGGGCAGGTCGGATTCGAGCAGTGTTGTCGCCACGCGCAGTCCGTCGTAAGCGTTCGGGCCGCTTAGTGTAAGGCCGCGCCGCGCCGCAGAAGGCTCCACGGTTTGCCGGGCATGTAAACTGCGGCCCATGACACGTTTGTATGAAAGATTCCTCGGTGCCCTCACCCAACGCACCGGAGCCGTGTACCGCACCCTGGGTGTCTCCGAATACGCCAGCGATACTGAGATCGAGCAGGCTTATCTCCATCTGACCGCCCAGTACCACCCCGACCGCCTCGTCGGACTGGCCGCACCCATCCGCCGCCAGACCGAGAAAAGGGTCCGCGAGATCGATATCGCCTACGACCGGATCAAGACGCTGCGCAAGCGTCTCGCGCATCGGACCCCTGCGTCGGAGTCGTCGCACGCCGCAGAGGTAACGCTTCAGGTTCGCGGCACGACAGGCGGTCTGTTGTGGGTGGCGGTGGCGCTGATCGCACTGGTAACGATCATTGGGCTGGCATCGCTGCGCGACCTGCCAATGCCGGCGTCGCCGCAGGCGCGGATGCCTGGCCCGGACGCGAGCGTTGAGGCAATGCCCGCATCGCCGGCCGTCGCTGCGCCGCCCGCGCCTGCGCTTCCCCCTCCCGTGGCGGTGGCCGCGGACACGGCGGGTGTCGAGGACATGGTGGTCTTGATGCCGAAGGATCCGCCGTCAGCTTCGACGGTCCCGAGCGGTGAAGCCGGACTCGTCGAAGCCCTTCGCGCCGGCTATCTCCGTCCCGCCACGGGCGGCGATCTCTCGCGTTGGGCGGCGCGCTGGTCCCAGGCTAATGGCCGCAGCGTGCCTGCAGTCTTCCGGGAACGCAGCGCGCACATGACGTCCTACGTGATCCAGAAGGACTTCACGATCCCGGATGGCCTCTACGGCGCGCATGCGGTGATCTTCCTGCTCGACACCCGGGTGTCTTATCCACGCGGCCATCCCGGCCATTCGGTGGTCCTGGATCTGTCCACGGGGGCCTGCATGGGCGTGACCTGCAGCGTGATGCTGCTGGACTGAGCTGCAGCATCCGACCCCGGCATGATCACGCTCGGTTTTCGCAAAAGAGTGTCCCCGACTGGAACGCCGACGAGAACGACACCCACACCCCCCGGGCCTATAAACTGCGCGGCATGACTCGATGGTACGGAAAAGCTTTGGGGTTCATCGCGGGCTGGCTGCTGTTGCGCCATCCGATGGGCGGTTTGCTCGGTTTGTTGCTGGGCCACGCTTTCGATGCCGACTGGTTCAAGAGCAACCGCGATACGCCGTATCGCGTGCTGGGCGTGACCGAAGATGCCTCCGACGCTGAGATCGACCAAGCGTATCGGCGCATGATCAGCCAGTACCACCCCGACAAAATGAGCGGCGTCGCCGAAGAGCTGCGCCGTCAGGCTGAAACTAAAGCGAGCGAGATCAACATCGCTTACGACCGCATCAAACAGCTGCGCAAGCGGTCGTAGAGCAGCTCCCGGGTCGCCACTCCGTTGTGATCTCTAACGCGCTTCGTGCGAGTCGGTCCAAAGACCTCCTGTAGTTCATAGGAACGCGCTCCTCATCCGCCCTTCGGGCACCTTCTCCCCCACGCACGGGGAGAAGGGAGCAAGCGCAGGTCGTTGTTATCCTTCTCCCGCGTACGGGGGAGAAGGTGCGCGAAGGGCGGATGGGGTGCTTTTAGTCCGTGTAAGCGCCTGACCCGCCATTCTGCGGTTGAAAGTCAATCATGCGCTTTACCGTAGGCATAGGCCTTAACGCATTCCAAATCAATGTGTTACGAATATGCTGAAACAGAAATTTGTATTTCATGTTGTTTCATCACCGTGCTCGTGTGCCTACAGCTCGGGTCTGGCTTTCTACCGCCGAATGGTGATGAGGCCCGCGTGCATGAGCCTTGGAATTCATCTCATGGGATACGGTCGTTGCGGTGCGTGGCGTTGTTCATTGCGACTCCCGTCGCTCCGGCCCACAGCGGAACACGCCTATCGATGTGTCAAAAGTCGCGGCTGGGGCCGGTGCAGCAGGACAACGACTGCTTGTTCGCATGATCTCAAGCGATAATCGCGGCTTGCGCCGCTCCTACGACACAACCCCATGCAATCCACCGTCATCGCCCCATCGATCCTGTCCGCCAATTTCGCGAAGCTCGGCGAGGAGGTCGATGCTGTCCTCGCCGCCGGCGCCGACTGGGTGCATTTCGACGTGATGGACAATCATTACGTGCCAAATCTCACCATCGGCCCGCTGGTCTGCGAGGCGCTGCGTAAGCACGGCGTAACCGCGCCCATCGACGTGCATCTGATGGTGGAGCCGGTGGATCGCCTGGTGCCGGATTTCGCCAAAGCAGGCGCGTCGTTGATCAGCTTCCATCCCGAAGCCACCCGGCACGTACACCGCACCATCCAGCTGATCAAGGCGCAGGGCTGTCAGGCCGGCGTGGTGCTCAATCCGGCGACCCCGGTGGAGGTGCTGGACTACGTGCTGGAAGACCTCGACCTGGTGCTGTTGATGTCGGTGAATCCGGGCTTCGGTGGCCAGAGTTTCATTCCCTCCACGCTGGAGAAACTGCGCACAGTGCGTCAGCGTATCGATGCAGCAGTTGCGCGCACCGGCAGGCCGATCCGGCTGGAAATCGACGGCGGCGTGAAGCCCGACAACATCGCGCAGATCGCGAAGGCCGGCGCGGATACCTTCGTCGCCGGTTCCGCCATTTTCGGCCAGCGCGATTACGCGGCGGTGGTCGCACAGATGAAAGCGGCGGTTGCGGCTGTGCGCGGCGGCTGAGCCCGGAGCCCCTGCGCCAATGTCTGTTTCGCGTCACGCATGGTTGATTCTCAACGGCAAACAGGCCAACGACGACACGCTGCGCGCGGCGGTCGTGGCTGCGCGCGCAAGCGGTGTACGGCTGTTGGTGCGCGTCACCTGGGAAACGGGCGACGCCGCACGATTCGTGGACGAGGCGATCGCCGCGCATGCCGATACCGTGGTGGCTGCCGGCGGCGACGGCACCTTGCGCGAAGTCGCTTCCGCCTTGGCGCAGCACGACCTGCCGGCCGACGCGCTGCCGGCACTGGGCATGTTGTCGCTGGGCACGGCGAATGATTTCGCGACTGCGGCCGGGATTCCGGCCCAGATCGAGGCGGCGCTGGCGCTGTTGTTGACCGCACCGGCCGTGCCGGTGGATGTCCTTCGCGTCGACGCGGATGGCGCACGGTCGTGGTGCGTCAACCTGGCTTCGGGCGGATTCGGGGCCACCGTCACTGCCGAGACCCAGGAAGGTCTGAAGAAAGCGCTTGGTGGCTTGGCCTATGTGATCAGCGGCCTCGCGCGGCTGGGCAGGGTCGAACCCAGTCATGCGCGTTTCGTCGCTGGCGACTTCGATTGGGCCGGCGATTTCATCGCGCTGGGCATCGGCAACGGGCGTCAGGCCGGCGGCGGACAAGTGCTGTGCCCCGACGCGCTGATCGACGATGGGCGGCTGGATATCACCATTGTGCCGACGCTTGATGGAGAGCTCGCCGCAACCTTCGGCACCCTCATTGCCGAGGGCAAACAGGCCGCGTTGGAGCGGGTGTCCACGCGCCTGCAGTGCGTTCGCATGACGATCACAGCGGATGCGTCGCTGACGCTTAATCTAGACGGCGAGCCCGTCGAGGCGCGCGAATTCCGCATCGAATGCGTTCCCGGCCGGCTGCGGATGCATGTGCCGCAGGACTGTCCGCTGCTGCTTGCCAACGCGCCGCCGGTGTAATGACGAAGGAGGTGCCGGTGTGCGGCCGGGGCGGTACGCGCCTCCCAAAAGAAAACGCCGGCGAACCGGCGTTTTCGCGAAGATTGGAAGCGTCCTGCTTCCGTCCGTCGTCCCTGCGATAGCGTTCGATTCTCCGCAGGGCCGGTGACGGGACGATGACCGTCGCGCGACGCTTCGATGGTGCGGGTCGCAGGCTTAGCCGCTAGGATATCGCGGACATGACCGAGACCACTTTCCATCATTGCGCGTCCGTAACGGCCGCCCAAGACGCGAACGGGCGATGGCGCGGCTGAGCTGGCCCGATCCCCGACGCATCTTTATCAAAGGATTTTCCGCGTGATCTCGTTCGAACAATTCCAGCAGTACGCCGAAGACGGCCATACCTTGATTCCGGTCGTGCGTGAGGTGCTGTCCGACCTCGATACGCCGCTGTCGGTCTATCTGAAGCTGGCCGACGGCCCGCACACCTATCTGTTCGAGTCGATTGAAGGCGGCGAGCGCTTCGGCCGTTATTCCATCATCGGTCTGCCCGCGCACCGCGTGTATGCTTTCGCGGGCCACACGCTGTATGTCACCGAGCTGGGTGAGCTGGTCGAAGCGCGCGAAGTCGAGGATCCTCTGGCCGAAGTCGAGCGTCTGCGCAGTGCGCAAAAAGTGCCCCGTCTTGCGGGCTTGCCCGGATTCACCGGCGGTCTGGTGGGATGGTTCGGGTTCGAGTGCATCCAATACATCGAGCCAAAACTGCGCAGCGGCAGAGGCCTGCATCCCGAGTATCGGGACGAACTGGGTACGCCCGATATCCTGTTGATGGACAGCCGCGACGTGGCGGTGTTCGACAATCTCAAGGGTCGGCTGTACCTGATCGTTCACGCCGACCCGCGCGAGCCGCAGGCCTGGGCGCGCGCGAATCGTCGATTGGACGCGCTGACCCATCGTCTGCGCCAGGGCGGCTCCGGTTATCCGGAAACCCGCGATTCGGTGGGTCTGAACGAAGCCGATTTCGTCTCCGGTTTCAGCCGCGAAGCGTTCATCGCTGCGGTGGAGAAATCGAAGGAATACATCCGCGCCGGCGATATTTTCCAGGTGGTGCTCAGTCAGCGGCTGTCGGTGCCGTTTCGTGCGCGCCCGGTCGATGTGTATCGCGCGCTGCGTGCGCTGAACCCGTCGCCGTACATGTATTTTCTGGATGTCGGCGATATGCAGGTGGTGGGCTCATCGCCGGAGATTCTGGTGCGCCTGGAACATGACGAACAGGGGCACAGCACGGTCACTGTGCGCCCGATCGCCGGCACCCGCCCGCGTGGACGCTCGCATGAGGAAGATCTCGCGCTGGAAGCGGAGCTATTGGCTGACCCCAAAGAGCGCGCCGAACATCTGATGTTGATCGACCTGGGCCGCAACGATGTTGGCCGGATCAGCGAGCCGGGCACGGTGGAAGTGGGCGACCGCTTTGTGATCGAGCGCTACAGCCATGTCATGCATATCGTCAGCGAAGTCACCGGCCGCCTGAAAGACGGGCTGGGTTACGCCGACGTGCTGCGCGCGACGTTCCCCGCCGGCACCGTCAGCGGCGCGCCGAAAATCCGCGCGCTGGAAGTGATCCGCGAACTGGAGCCGGTGAAGCGCAACGTGTACGCCGGCAGCATCGGCTACATCAGCTGGCATGGCGATGCCGACACCGCCATCGCGATCCGCACTGCGGTCATCCAGGACGGCAAGCTGCACGTGCAGGCCGGCGCCGGGATCGTCTACGACTCCGACCCGCAGAAAGAGTGGGAAGAGACGATGAGCAAGGGCCGCGCGCTGTTCCGTGCGGTGGAAGAGGCGGCGAAAGGGCTGTAGCGCCGCTACCGTTGTTGTCTGCAACAAAAAAACGCCCCGCATCGAGCGGGGCGTTTTGCGTTGCGATCGTAGCTGCGCGATCGTCGCTTACATGGCCTGACCGCGCTGCGGTTGAACGGAGACCACCGCTGCCAGTTCCGAGCCGTTGCCCATGTCTCCCAGTGTTTTTGCGGCGGGCTTCACCTTCTCGGTCTCGACATCGACAGTGATGCGCTTGACCTGATCGATGGCGGGGTCGCCTTGGAAAGCGATAACGCCGCCGTTGTTGCCTTTGATCGCGCCGCTGATTTCGGTCATGCCGGCTTTGTCGGCTTTGGATGCCATGGACGCTGCCACGTTATGCAGCCCTTCGCCACTCACGCCCGCATCGGGGCCGAGTCTTTCCAACGCGCGCACCGCCTGACCGTAAAGTGCCGGTTCGGCCTTGGCCGGAGCAGCATGAGCTTCAATGTCAAACTGTCCTGGCGCAAGACTGACCGGCTTTTTCGGACTGGTATCGGTGTATTTCAGGGTGGTATCCAACAGCGCTTTATCGAGGCCGATCTCCTTGAGGTTCAACTTCACCTCGGGTGCGACGGCCTTGGGGTCCAGCTTCTTGGCATCGGCCAGCGCCTGTTTCTCGAAGTCCTTGATGACGTTGACAGCCCACTCGCCGTAATAGTTCGGGTAGTCCTGATTGCCCTTGGTGCCCAGACGCGCCGAGCTTGGCGGCTGGTCGAAGTAATGCTTGCCCATCGCCTTGACGTTTTCGGCCGAAGACTTGAGCGTCATGTCCGCTTCGATCGTCAGCCCGGGTTTCATGGCGTAGGTGAACGCCGGCGCTTTGCCGCCGCGTTCGATGAAGTCGCCCATCCTCCCGGGATTTTCGTTGTAGAGTTCTTTCAGGCCGGCTTTCGGATTGTTCTTCAATACCTGCGAAGACACGGCGTTGAAGCCGCCGATGTGCGCGCCGGCTTCGTCCTCGCGATAGTTCTGGATCAGCGTTTTGACGGTGGATGTGTAATCGTGCGGGCCGGGGCCTTTGGCGATGGTCTCGACACCCTTCACGAATGCATCCGTCGCCTTGTCGCTGACGGTGCTGTTGAAGGAATGCTGGATCTCATGCCCCATCACGAACACCAGTTCGGATGCTGCGGCTTTGTCTTTGTCGGCTTTCTTCAGGAATTCGCGCGGCAGTTCGATGGTCTTGGTGTCGGGGCTGTAGGTGCCTCCGGCATTGGCGCCTGCCGGCAGCAGCGCGAATTTCTCCAAGTGACCCTTGTCGACCGAGTCGAGGATGCGCGCTTTCAGGTCTGGGGATTTTTCGAGCAGCTCGCGGAGGTTCTTACCCGGATGATCGGTCTTGGTGTCGCCGGCCTCGAAAGCCTTGAGGATCTTCTCGAGCTTTTCTTCCTTGGTCGGGGTGACGGGCGGCGGCGGCGGGATTACTTTGTCTGCAGGTACGGACATGGTCTGGGCCTCACGCGTTGATGATGAGTTTGGAGACGCAGACGTGCTCGGCCTTGGCGTCGTTTTCGCCGCGCACGTAGATCTGCACGGACACGTCGTCGCGGGCGAAATCCCAGTAATCGATGCGGTCGTGCTTGCCGCGCGCGGGATTCGATACGAAGCCGGCGGTCTTCAGCGCAGTGGCATAGTCGTCGAAATCGAGCGCGCAGATCGGCGCCATATCGGCGTTGCTGCGGCTTTCGTCGTCAAACGAGAACATGATCCGGGAAGGTGTCTTGCCCGCGCCTTCCGGTAGCGAGACCAGGTTGTACGCCCAGGCGTCGGTCAGCTGGCCGCTGAAACCGTATTCGCTGGCGTTGTCGGGGTTGAATTCGACCTTGATACCGGTCAACTGCTCGATGCGGCCGGGGGCGATGTCGTCGGGACCGCGGACGTTCTCGACCAGCTTCAGCACGCGCTGGCCGATATCTTCCGCGTTGTTGGGGCTATGCAACTGATTCATGGGAAACCTGTTGGTGTGGGTTGGATCGGGCCCGTCTGACCCGGGCGGCTGGATGACTGACGATGATGACTGACAATTCAGCAGAGTGTCGAACGGCAAGTCCGCTTCGATGCGGCCAGAAACAGCGACCGTTCGTCGGCCCGCCAGATGGATCCTGACTCAGAACAGCAGGTTGACCACCAGCACGACGATCGCGGTGTAGAGCAGACACAGCGGGCCGCCGACTTTCCACAGCTCTTTCGCGGTGTAACCGGCGGGGCCGGTGATCATCGACATGACCGGGTTGGATGCGGTCATGAAATTGTTCGAGGCCGACAGCGCCACGATCAGCGCGAATGCGGTCGGATCGCTGCCGGAGGCCAGCGCCAAGTTGATCGCGATCGGCACCATCACGATGGTGGCGCCGACGTTGCTGATCACCAGCGAAAACGCCGTGGTCAGCAGGCCCAGCGCGATCTGCAGCAGCCAGTGCGGCGTGCCCTCGGGCAGCCGGTCCAGCGAATGCGCCGCAACCCAGGCAGCGGCGCCGCTGGAATCCATCGCCCAGCCCAGCGGAATCAGGCACGCCATCAGGAACACCGTCTTCCAGTTGATCGCGGCATAGGCTTCGTCCATTTTCAATACTCCGGTGACCAGCATGCCGGCGACGCCGGTCATCAGCGCGACCGACGCGGGAATGCGCGACGACAGCGCGATCAGCATGGTGATACCGAAGATGGTCATCGCCATTTTGAACTTGTGCGGGCGCTGTTCGGCTTTCGGGTAGTCGGTGACCGGCACGAAGTCGCGATTGCTTGCGGCCTGCGCCAGATCCTGCCAGATGCTGTGCAGCACCAGCAGATCGCCGGCGCGCAGCGGCATTTCGCGCACGTTCTCGCGCAGCACCTGCTTGTCGCGATTGATCGCCAGCAGCCGCAGATTGTGCAGCTTGCGCAGCTGCAGTTCGGTCGCGGTCTTGCCGATGAAGGTGGAGGTGGGCGGGATGACCGCCTCGGAAAT
>JAYVSK010000023.1:0-7587 GCA_043775395.1 Lysobacter sp.
GGCTGCAAGCATCGGCAGCACGCACAATGCGCTGCTTATCGGCAGCGCTGAACTGGCGACGCCCTTTGGTACGCGGTGCCTGCACTTCAGAGGATGCAGAGGATTCAGGCGGGCTGACCCGCAACGGCTTTGGCATGTCGATCTCCAATAAAAGCCGCCCTAAAATGAGGGATCACTTACAGCGTCGCTGTCTCGGGAATTATAGGCGCGTAGGGAAGAGCGCAATATCACCCTGCTATGTTTCTGACAGGTAATACCGAAAGTCATCTATAAATAGTGTCGTAAGTAGTCAATATCATCGTCTTGCTAAACGCAACTATTGCGCTTTTGACAGCCGCAGGAAAATCGTCCTGTAAGCCAAAGGCGGGGTCAGAGTAGAGTTTTACCGACTCGTAGAGTTCAGTAGCCCGTTTGTCGCATAACGACAGCCGGGAATGCAAGCCGGATGCGCAATTGTGTTTACAGCCATCGTCGAATCAGCCTACTTGACTCGTGAGATGTCTCGTTGCAAAGCGACCGAGCTTCGATATCGACAGGATGTGGAGATCCATCCCGGCTGTCGCGATGCGACAACCGGGCTACGGGTCTGCGGTCATGCCGAATTCGGCTCCACCCCCGTATACCTAGCCCTAGGCCGAATCAATTTCCCCTGCGCCTGCTGCTCCAGCGCATGCGCCAACCACCCCGCAAGCCGCCCGGCCGCGAACATCACCAACGCGGGCGTGGCTGGCAGGGCGTTAACCCGGCAAATAGCGGCAAGCAGGAAGTCGATGTTCGGCCGCTGCCCGCTGACCTCTTCGGTTGCGCCAATGATCGTCTCCAGCGTCGCGAGTTCGGAAGAACCCGCATGCAGCACCCGCACCCGCGCCAGTAGTTCTGCGGCGCGCGGGTCGCCGTGCGGGTACAGCGCGTGACCGAATCCCGGGAGATCATCGCCGCGCTGCCAGCGGGCGGCGATGACGTCGTGCGGTGACGTCGCATCGCATGCATCCGCGATCAACGCATAGGCCCGCGCGGTCGCGCCGCCGTGACGCGGGCCGGACAGCGCTGCAAGCCCGCTGCACACGGTCGCGTGCAGGTGGGCACCTGTGGAGGCGACCACGCGCGCGGCGAACGCCGAGACATTCAATTCGTGATCGGCGCACATCACCAGCGCGGCGCGGACCAGGTCGGCGAAACCTTCGTCGCCCGGTTTCCAGACATTGGCCAGCAGGCGATGCACCGGCCCGGCGAATGGCGACTGCGCGACCAGCAGGGCGGCATTCTGGCGTAGCAGCGCGGCGGCGATGTCGTGGCGCACCCGCGGCGCGGAGCTGAAGGAGTGGCGCACGTCCAGCGCCAGCAGCGGGATCGCGGCCATCGCGCGCTCCAGCGGCGGCAGGTCGGTGTTGGTGGAGATGCTGGCGACGTGTGCGGGCCAAGCATCGGCCGAGTCGGCGGCGAACGGGTCGTGATCGCCGCAGTCCCACAGCAGCCGCGCGATGTCTTCCAGATTGGCGCCATCGCGCAGCGCGCCGATGGCGGAGCGTCCGCGATAGTAGGGGCCGTCCGGGCGGATCAGCGAGATCTGCGTTTCCAGCACCGGCAGGCCGCGGTCCAGGCTCTGGGCGGCCCCGCTGGCGGCCCCGCGTCCGGCTTGCTTGCGCTGCGCCAGCCGCTCCACCTCTTGGCGCAGGTACAGGCGGCTGCGGTGATCCGCGCCGGGGCGCGACTCCAGCAGGCCGCGGCTCACGTAGGCGTACAGCGTGGCCTGGCTGATGCCGAGCAGGCGGCAGGTGTCGCGGGCGGTCAGCAGATCGGTGGTCATGGCGATGCCCGCGGTGGGAGTTCGATAGATTGATTGACTGGATCAAGATTGATCAACCATCGGGATGGTGCCAGATTGAGCGCCCGACAGACGCCGCTGCACGCGTCATCGTCGTCCCGCCCAACGTCCCGCATCGGGCATGCCACAGATTGAGGAGTCGTCCGCAATGAGTACCGCATCCGCTGGCGCACCACGTTCTCCAGGAGCGATGTTCCGCGCCGCTCTGGCCGAAAAAACTCCGCTGCAGGTGATCGGCGCGATCAACGCCAACCACGCCCTGCTGGCCAAGCGCGCCGGCTATCGCGCCATCTACCTCTCGGGCGGCGGCGTCGCCGCCGGCTCGCTGGGGCTGCCGGACTTGGGCATCAACACGCTTGAAGACGTGCTGATCGACACCCGCCGCATCACCGATGTCTGCGACCTGCCGCTGATGGTCGATATCGACACCGGTTTCGGCCCCAGCGCGTTCAATATCGAGCGCACCATCAAGTCGCTGATCAAGGCCGGCGCTGCGGCCTGCCACATTGAGGACCAGGTCGGCGCCAAGCGCTGCGGCCATCGTCCCGGCAAGGAGATCGTGTCGCAGGGCGAAATGGTCGACCGCGTGAAAGCGGCGGCCGACGCGAAGACCGACGCCGATTTCTTCCTGATCGCGCGCACCGATGCGATCCAGGTCGACGGCGTGGACGCGGCGATCGAACGCGCAATCGCCTGCGTCGAAGCCGGCGCCGACGGCATCTTCGCCGAAGCCGCGTACGACCTCGGCACCTACCGGCGTTTCGTGGATGCGGTGAACGTGCCGGTGTTGGCCAACATCACCGAATTCGGCAAGACCCCGCTGTTCACCCGCGACGAACTGGCCTCGGCTGGGGTCGCGATCCAACTGTTCCCGCTGTCCGCGTTTCGGGCCATGAACAAGGCTGCGGAAAACGTCTACGACAGCATCCGCCGCGATGGGCATCAGCAGGCCGTGGTCGATATCATGCAGACCCGCGAGGAGCTGTACGACCGCATCGGCTACCACGCATACGAACAGAAGCTCGACGCGCTGTTCGCCGCGAAGCAATGAACCAGGACCAGACCATGAGCGACAACGCCCCGCAAACGCTTCCAAAAGTCAAAAAATCCGTTGCCCTTAGCGGCACCGTCGCCGGCAACACCGCGCTGTGCACGGTCGGACGCAGCGGCAACGATCTGCATTACCGCGGCTATGACATCCACGATCTCGCGACGCAGTCGACGTTCGAGGAAGTCGCGCATCTGCTGGTGCACGGCGCGCTGCCGACGGCCGCCCAGCTCAAGGCCTATCGCATCAAGCTCAAACGTCTGCGCGGCCTGCCCGCGATTGTGCAGGAAGCGCTTGAGCTGGTGCCTGCGAATGCACATCCGATGGACGTGATGCGCACCGGCTGTTCGGTGCTGGGCACGGTGCTGCCGGAGCGCGATGGCCATCCGGCCAGTGAGGCGCGCGATATCGCCGACCGCCTGATTGCCAGCTTCGGTTCGATGTTGCTGTACTGGTGGCATTTCACCCGCAACGGCCGGCGTATCGATGTCGAGACCGACGACTGCGGAACCGATGACGGTGCCGGCGTGGCCGCGCATTTCCTGACCCTGCTGCACGGTGAGCCGCCGAGCGCGCTGCATGTCGATGCGCTGGACAAGTCGCTGATTCTTTACGCCGAGCATGAATTCAACGCATCCACATTCGCGGCGCGGGTGATTGCCGGCACCGGCAGCGACATGCACAGCTGCATCACCGGCGGTATTGGCGCATTGCGTGGTCCGAAACACGGCGGTGCCAACGAAGTGGCGATGGACATCATTTCGCGCTACGGCAATGCCGATGACGCCGAAGCCGATATCCGTGCACGCATGGAGCGCAAGGAAATCATCATCGGCTTCGGGCATCCGGTGTACACCATCGGCGATCCGCGTAACCCGATCATCAAAGCACTGTCGCGCACACTCTGCACCGACGGCGGCAACCAGACGCTGTTCGACGTATCCGAGCGCATCGAGACGCTGATGATGGAGGCCAAGAAGATGTTTCCGAATCTGGACTGGTACAGCGCGTCGAGCTACCACATGATGGGAATCCCGACGCCGCTGTTCACGCCGCTGTTCGTCATCGCGCGCACCACCGGTTGGAGCGCGCATGTGATCGAGCAGCGCGAGGACGGCAAGATCATTCGCCCCAGCGCGAATTATGTCGGGCCGGACGATCGCGCTTACGTCGCCATCGACAAACGTTAAGCGTCACACATGTACCAGCACTGGGACGCCAACGCGCTGGTGGTGCTGGTCACCGTATTCGCTGTCGGTCTTGCCGTGCTGGTGCATTACGAAGGCATGACGCTGTTGTCCCGCTGGCTGTCGGCGCGTCACGAAAGTCATCGACGCAGAAAGGTGCTCTACGGCATCTTCGGCGTGCTTGCACTGCACGTTGCCGAGATCTGGATCTTCGGCGCTGCGGGGTGGGGATTGCTGCTGTTCGAGAACACCGGCAGCGTCGCTGGTGCGCATGCGCTGGGTTTGCTCGATGCGGTGTACATGTCGGCGGTGACTTACACCACGGTGGGCTTCGGCGATCTGGCTCCGGTGGGGCCCATCCGTTTTCTTGCCGGCACGACAGCATTGACCGGCTTCGTATTGATCACGTGGTCGGCGTCGTTTACGTATCTGGAAATGGTCCGCGACTGGCGCGACCATTGACTAGCCAGCGTTTGTGCGAAAAAAGCCGCGAACTACGCGGCTTTTTTCGCTATAACGTGTCGAGAGATCAGCTCAGGCCTTCTTCCTTCAATACCTTCTGTACTGCGCTATCGGCTTCGATCCGCGATGCGAACGCGGCAAGATGATCCAAGCCGGAAATATCGACGCCGGTGGCGCGCGCCCAGCGATAGGTGACGTATAGATACGGATCGGCGACCGAGCGGCTGCCGGCCAGCCAATCTTTATCGGCCAGATGCGCATTGGCACGTTCGAAGAATGTACGCACTTTCGCGCGCGCAGCATCTTTGGTTTTGTCGATCAACGCAGCGTCTTCAAGATATGCAGTGCTGCCGAAGATCGGATGAAACGCGGGGTGCACATCGGAATTGGAAAACGCTACCCATTTATTCACTTCGGCGCGGCTCTTCGCACTCCCATCACCGCCGAGCTTCGATTCTGGATGCAGATCGGCCAAATAGTTGAGGATCGCCGAGTTCTGGGTCAGCACCCAGCCGTCATGTTCCAACGCCGGCACCGCGCCTGCAGGATTGATCGCAAGATATTCGGGCGTTTTGCGGTCATCGCGGGACATCCGCACAGTTTCGTAGGGCTTGCCGATCCATGCCAGCACGATATGGTCGGCCAGCGAGCACGCGCCGGGAGAATAATAGAGTTTCATGAGCGATTCCGATGTGGAGAGACACGATCATGGTGCTGCATGCCATCGCGCTCAACCGTGTCGTATGGAATGCAGTGTCGTTGGCGTCCACGCAAAAAAACGGCCGCGAAAGTCGCGGCCGCGTGCAATTGGATACAAATACTCGTTATCTGAACTTCGATTCCGGCATCGAAACCGTTCGCAGCGTCAGCCGCGACCGGGTTTGTTTTTCTGCGGCTTCAGCGACTGGACTTTGAAAAAGCTGTGGTCGCCGATGGTCGCGACCTGATAGGCATTGCGCCAGCTGGGCTGTGCGATGCGCAAGGCTGCGAAGTGGCTGGCACCGGGTACAATCTCCTTGCGTTCGCCGGCCGGCAAAGCCCAGTTGCGTTCAGCCTCCAACGCGATGGTGATCGCCTGCGACCAGGATTCGGCATTGCTGAGCTGGGTGCGTGGCGACACCAGCGTCGGTGCGAACTGTTTGCGGGCTGTGACGACATCGCACATCGAGTCGCCCCACAGGCCGCTGTCTTCACGACGCAGTGCGACTTCGGCGACGGCCTGCTGTCCGCGGACGGGCTGATTGCGTGCTTCCAGATAAAGTGTGGTGCTGAGACATAACGAGTCGGCGGCCTGAGGGGGCAACACCGATGCGATCCATAGGATCCATGCGAGCTTCATTGGAACTCCTTGCTTCGTTGCTTCGGACGAACGGATGCATGGGTGAGGGCCCACAACATCGATTCGGGAACGACATGGCGATAGTCAGTCCGGCGGTAAAGCCGGGCGCTTGCGAGGATCGCAAGACAAGGGGCTGGAGGCTCTGTGGCCGCTTGTAGCCCAAACGTGGATCGCGGCGGGGGAATCACCAACGTGGTCGATTCATCACCTGACGCGATCTCGCGCTGGTCCCGCATCCGGTGGCGGGAAAACGAACGTAGGTTAGTCAGCGAAACATAATCCCAGCTGAATGGAAAATTGGATATATTTGATTCAATTGGAGTTTTTGTTCAAAACGCAGCGTAACTCCCTGTCAGGGCAGGGGGATTTCCCGCCGTGGACTCATGCCAAGCGCTTTGTGATCAAAGTCCGTAACCGGCGTCTCTGGCCTGATCGCTAACCGATTCGCGCCATATGGGTCTGTATTTCAGAGAGCGGTGTTCAGAAACCGGCGGCTAGCCGGCTGCCCTGATCGATGGCGCGCTTGGCGTCGAGTTCGGCCGCGACATCGGCGCCGCCGATCAGATGGGTCGCAATGCCGGCCGCCTGCAGGGCGTCGAACAGCTCCCGCCGCGGCTCCTGACCGGCGCAGACCACCACATGGTCGACTGGAAGCACTTGCTCTTTTCCATCGATACGGATGCGCAATCCGCTGTCGTCGATGCCCGCATACTCCACCCCGCCCAGCATCTTCACCTGTTTGGCCTTGAGTGCGGCGCGGTGGATCCATCCTGTGGTCTTGCCCAGTTTCGCGCCTGGTTTGCCCGGGCTGCGCTGCAGCAGCCAGACTTCACGTGTAGGCGGCTCTGGTGAAGGTTTACGCAGCCCACCCGGACCCGAGAAGGTCGGATCCACGCCCCATTCGGTCATCCAGCGCTGCGGGTCCAGCGTGGAGGAGGTGTGCTCCACTGCGCCATGCAGCGGCGGCAGCTCGAACGCTGCCGGGTCCAATACCGGCATGTGCACCAGATATTCGGCGACATCGAACCCGATACCGCCGGCGCCGACGATGGCGACCCGCGTGCCGGGTTTGACGCGACCGCTCAATACGTCGAGATAGCTGACGACCGTAGGGTGGTCCGAGCCCGGAAACGCCACCTTGCGAGGGCGAATGCCGGTTGCCAGCACCACGTCGTCGAAGCCTTTCAACGTATCGGCATCCGCCAGTGTGGACAGACGCACCTCGACACCGGTGTCTTGCAGCCTGTGGCGGAAATAGCGCAGGGTTTCGTGGAACTCTTCCTTGCCCGGAATCTGTTTCGCCAGATTGAACTGGCCGCCGATCTGGTCAGCAGCGTCGAACAACGTCACCCGGTGGCCGCGTTCGGCGGCGACTGTGGCGCAGGCAAGCCCGGCGGGGCCGGCGCCGACTACCGCGACGCGTCTGGGCGCACTCGTCTTTATATAGTTGAGTTCGGTCTCGGCGCAGGCGCGCGGATTGACCAGGCAGCTCGCTTTTTTCTGCTCGAACACGTGATCGAGGCAGGCTTGATTGCAGGCGATACAGGTATTGATACGGTCGGCGCGGCCAACGCGCGCTTTGTTCACCCATTCGGGATCGGCCAACAGCGGTCGGGCCATCGAAATTAGGTCGGCGCCGCCGCTGGCGAGGATGCCTTCGGCCACATCCGGCATATTGATGCGATTGGTGGCGACCAGCGGCAGTTTCACTTCCGGGCGCAGCTTG
>JAYVSK010000024.1:0-18878 GCA_043775395.1 Lysobacter sp.
GCGACATCGGCAGGCCGGCTTTCTGCGCCAGCTCGGCCAGATTCGCAAGCGTGGTCGCGCCGACTTCGCGTTTCGGCGCCTGCACCGCGCGTAGAAATGCGGCGTCGTCTTCTGGGTTTGCGATCAAGCGCAGCCACGCCAACGCATCCTTCACTTCGCCGCGATCCAGAAACGCGGTGCCGCCGCTGAGATGGTACGGAATGCGCAGCAGCTGCATCGCTTTTTCCAGCGGCCGCGACTGATGGTTGCCGCGGAACAGAATGCAGAACTCGCTCCATTCCGCTTTCTTCGTGTTGTTGAGAAACTGGATCTCGGCGGCGATGCGCTCAGCTTCGTGCTCGCCGTCGCGGCATTCTAAAATACGGATGCGTTCGCCGTCGGCCTGATCGCTCCAGAGTTTTTTCAGATGCTCGTGCGGATTGTTCGCGATCAATGCGTTCGCCGCGCGCAATACGCGGTTGCTGCAGCGGTAGTTCTGTTCCAGTTTGACGATCCGCAGCGCCGGATAATCCTGACCCAGCTGCGACAGATTCTCGGGATTCGCGCCGCGCCACGCATAAATGCTCTGGTCGTCGTCGCCCACGCAGGTGAAATTACCCTTCTCGCCGGCCAGCACTTTGAGCAGCCGGTACTGCGCGTCGTTGGTGTCCTGGCATTCGTCCACCAGCAGATAGCCGATGCGCTCGCGCCAGCCCAGGGTGCACTCGGCGTCGCTTTCCAGCAGCTGCACCGGCAGCCGGATCAGGTCGTCGAAATCCACCGCGTTGAAGGTGGTCAGACGCGTCTGATACTTCGCGTACAGCGCTGCGGCCTCACGCTCGCGCGGCGTTTGCGCAGCGGCCTGCGCTTCCGCCGGCGACAGCCCGGCATTCTTGGCGCGCGAGATCAGGCCCTGCATCGCCTGCACCGCATCGCCTTTCGCGCCGGGCATCAGATCCTTCATCTGGCCCAGCGAATCGTCGCTGTCGAACACCGAGAAACCGCGTTTTAGACCCACTTTCGCGTGATCGATCTGCAGCACTTTCAACCCCAGCGCGTGGAAGGTGCACAGGGTGAGGCCCTCTGCCGCATCGCCCTTGATCCGGCGCGCCACGCGCTCGCGCATTTCCTTCGCGGATTTATTGGTGAAGGTGATCGCCGCGATGCGCTTGGCCGGGTAATGCTTGGATTGGATCAGATGCGCGATTTTCTCGACGATGACCCGGGTCTTGCCGCTGCCCGCGCCGGCCAGCACCAGCATCGGGCCTTCGGCATGCAGGACCGCTTCGCGTTGTGGGGGGTTGAGGCCGTGCATGCGGAAAGATGGTGCGACCAATGTCCAATAGGCCATCAGTTTACCCGTGCCGGCGCGACGATTCGGCTACCGTGTGCATCCATTGCTGAAATGTCGCTCAGGTCCGGGATTCGATGATGCGTTCGCTGCTACTGTGCGTCGCGCTGCTGTCCGCAGCGCCGGTGTCCGCCGTCTCTGCCGCCGACAAGCCGCCGCCGGATCCGCAGGGCAACCCGCTGCTGATCACCGCGGGCTTTCTGGAGCATCACCAGGACTTGAAGTACCGCCTGCTTGGGCTGGAGGCTTACACCCAGAAGCGCCACGACACCGCGCTGCAGTATTTCAGGCGCGCGAGTTTCTTCGCCGATAAACCCTCGCAGGGCATGGTGGCGGAGATGTACTGGAACGGCGAGGGCACGCCGCGCGACCCGGTGCAGGCCTACGTCTGGATGGATTTGGCCGCCGAACGCGGCTATCAGGGCTTCGTCGGCCTTCGCGAGCGCTACTGGAACGCCCTCAGCGCAACCGAGCGGTCGCGTGCGGTCGAGGCCGGTCAGGCGGTATACGCGCGCTTCGGCGATGCGGCGGCCAAACCCCGTTACGAACATCAGCTGCGGATCGGCAAGAGCCAGCTCACCGGAAGCCGCACCGGCTTCAATCACGGCGTGCAGATCGAGATTCCAGGGCCATCGGGTTCGCAGTCCATCGATGGCTCGAAGTTCTATGACGAGCGCTACTGGAACGCGAAAAAATACTGGGCGTGGCAGGACAAGCTCTGGGCGAAGCCGCGGATCGGCAAAGTCAGCGTCGGCGAGATCGAGCGCGTGCCGCCGCCGGTCGATCAGGGGTCGCGGGTTCCCAAAACCGCACCCCAAGCCGATGCGGCGGAGCCATCGGTGGACGATGCCAACGAGACTGCAGCCCCGGTCGGCACGTCCAAACCGTGATGCGGCGCTTGCGATGCGGTGCGAAGTACTTTTATACGTTGATGTTTGATAGTGGTGGTGGTGCTGGGCTTGTCAGCCCAGCCTACCGGTGGAAAGTAGGCTGGGCTGACAAGCCCAGCATGGGCGCTTGATGGCGGTATTTCTTGCGGAAAGCGCATGTTCACGTGGGCGAGACGGAGGATGTAGGGGCCGCCTCGCCTTGACGTCGCTGCCGGTGCCGCAGTACACGTGGCACAGCTGGTTTTGGCAGCGCCGTTGCTTGGAAGTGCCCATCATGGCCACTGAAATCCCGACAGGCTGTACGCCGCCGATCGCGCGGCGCCGAAGCAGCAGAGGAAGGAACAGGGCTGCGTATGGGAAGCCAGTGCAGTTCGGGTCGGTGAGATCGTAAATGTTGATGCCTGCGCTGCGAGCCGGAGATGCCTGAAGCCTGAACTTCAGGCTTGATATGCGGGCTTCGGCAGCGAACAGGCGTCGTCAAGGATGCTGTGTCCACACCATTACAGGAGCGCTTCGATGCTAATCCAACGTGTTGCTTTGCTGATCATGTTTTGCGTGCCCACAGCTGCAATGGCCGGATGCGCTGGACCAATCCCGGATACGGTCCGCGAGGATCTTGTGCAGCCGGAATTCGCGGTTGCCGCGGAAACCGATGCCCAGGCACTTGCCCAGTTCGACGTGCTTTACAAACTCAGCGCGAATCATACCAATGAGCGCTTTCGGCTCTATGCGCAGAAGGCCGCCGCGACGGAAAACTGGCGCGATGCAGCGAAATCCTTCCGAATCGCCGCCCGTTATGCCGACAAGTATTCCCAGCATCGCCTCAGCATGATGCATTGGTACGGAGTCGGTGTTGCTGTGGATCGGGTCGAAGCCTACGTATGGTCGGACTTGGCGGCCGAGCGCGGCTATCCGCAATTTCTGGCCATCCGCGAACGGATGTGGCGGGAGCTTACACCCGAACAGCAGGCGGCCGTCGCACAGCGCGGAGTCGCGTTCTATGCGGAATTCGGCGATCCGGCTGCCAAAAAGCGCTTCGAGACTGCGCTGGCGCAAGGCCGAAGGCAGCTGACCGGATCGCATACCGGGTTCAACGCAGGCGTCGGATTCATCTCGCCAGAGCGGCTGCGCGGCACTGCGCTATCGAACCTCAATGACGACATTCTGGTGGCTAAAATACACAGCCCGTCCCGGACAGATCCCAAACGTTACTGGCAGCAGGAAGACCGCGCCTGGAAGAACGGCATGGTCAGCGTCGGCGAAATCGAAAATGTCGATGCGCAAACCAGCAAGCCGGAAGCGCGCAAACCCTGAGCGGCCGATATCGCAGGGCCGGGTGACGCATTGGCGCCGCCCGGCCATTAAACTGGCGCCATGGCCAAGCTCTATTTTTATTATTCGGCGATGAATGCCGGCAAGACCACCACCCTGCTGCAGTCCGCGCACAACTATCGCGAGCGCGGCATGCGGGTGGTGATCTTCACGCCGAAGCTGGACTTCCGCGGCGGCTCCGGTACGGTCGCTTCGCGCATTGGCCTGAGCGCCGAAGGTCAGGCCTTCGAGCGCGATGATGATCTCGACATCTGGACGCACAGCGACATCGCCAGGCACGGCAAACTCGACTGCGTGCTGGTCGATGAGGCGCAGTTCCTGACCCGCGCGCAGGTCTGGCAGCTGAGCGAGATTGTCGACCAGCTGCGCATCCCGGTGCTGTGTTACGGACTGCGCACCGATTTCCGCGGCGAGCTGTTTGAGGGCAGCCAGTACCTGTTGGCCTGGGCCGATGAACTCACCGAGATCAAAACCATCTGCCACAGCGGCAAGAAGGCGACGATGACGGTACGCGTGGACGAACAAGGCCATGCGCTGCAGGACGGGCCGCAGGTGGAGATCGGCGGCAACGACCGCTATGTGTCGGTCAGCCGCGCCGAATACAAGAAAGTGATGCGTGGCGAAGGCCGCATCGATCCGCTGCAGCAGCCGCTGCCGCTGCCGCTGTCGTAGCTTTTTAGCTTGCAGAGCGTGCTTTAGCGCGCAACTTCGTTTTAAAGCCTCCGTGCGAGCATCTGACGTAGGTTGTTCACAGAATCAGAGCAGCGCGCTGAAGCAGGCTCGACCCATGGCTCATTCCGGCAGCATTGCCGGAAAGTCCTCGCGCTTTTCGTAAAAACGGTTGATATCGACGTTGGCGACATGCGCGCCGGCCGCGAGGGTGATCGTCGCCGGCATTTCCGGACACGGGGCACGGATGCACTGCACCGCTTGGACATGGCCGCCGGCGGAATACAGGCTGCTTTGCGCCGTCGCGATCACGATGTAATCGTCCGCCGCGAGGCCGTCGATGCGATACGTGGCCGCATCGTTGCGCGTCGTTATGCAGACCCGCGCGGCCGGCTGCCCGCTGCCGATCGCGCAGATGCGCATCGCTGGAATGACATGCGCGGGATGCTGGATCGCGCCCTCGATCGAACCGGTGTTCGCATCGGACCGACGGGGCTCGGAGCCCGCACAGCCGCTGGCGACCATCGACAGCGCGATGAGGCATGCGAGGCGGTGACGCGGCGAAAAAGTCTGCATGAGGGTGTTCTCCTGTGGGATTTCAAGGGCAGCGACTGCGTTCGCGTTCGAACGCACGGACGAAGGCGCCGCCTTCGGGTAACGCAGTTCTGATCTCCGCCTCGATCGCGGCCAGCGTTTCCCGCGCTCCGCCGAATCCGGGTTCGCGACAGCGCTGGTTGGCGATGGCCGTCGCGGCCAGCCATGCCACCTTGCGCAGCTCCGGATTCGATTTGGGCAGTGTGGTGAGTTGTTCAAGCTGGGTCAGCACCGACAGCGTCGGCGGATCGTTGCGCGGCAGATCGAACAGCGCCAGCGAAAGCTCCGCGCGTCGCGTATTCGGATGCGTCGGGCCGTAGCTGGCGCGGGTCAGCTTCACCGCATTGACCAGATTCGCGCGGGCAGATGCGTCCTGGCCCAGCGCAGCCTGGGTTTCGCCGATCATGCGATCGGTATCGCCCACCAGCGCATCGTCCTTGCCCAGATGGGCGATGCGCAGCCGCTCCACCTGCAGCAACAGCGGCAGGGCCGCCTGATTGCGGCCACTGTCGTGCAGCACCATGCCCTTGTTGAACAGGATGCCCTGATACAGCGGCGTTTTCGGGTCCTTGCGCAGCACTGCGAGCGCGCGATCCAGATGACGTACCGCGCCGTCGATATCGCCCAGCTCCCAGGCGACGATGCCCAGGCTGCCGTCGTTGCGGGCGACATCGTCGTGCTGACGCCCCAGGCGCGCGACCATCAAACGATGGCTCTCGCGGAATGCAACGTCTGCTTCGTGAAAGCGCCCCAGGTCGACATAAATCGCGGCCAGCTGTCGGCGCGCATCGACGCTGGCCGGGTGTTCCGGTTCGTGCAGGTCCAGCGCAAGCGTCAGCGCATCGTGGCAATCGCGTTCCGCAATCAGCAGTTGCCCCGCAGCGCGTTCCAGCGCGCACATCCGCCGCTGCAGTTCGATCGCCAGCGGATGGCGGTTGCCCACACTGGCCTGCAGCTGCGCGAGCGCATTGCCAAACCCCAGCAACGCCGCTGCCGACTTGCCCGCGTCGTGCTGCAGATCGCCCAGATCGATCAGGTTCTCGACGACGCCAGCGGTGTCTTCCAATGTGTTGCGGCGCAGTTCCAGCGAACGCTGGAACAACAGCTGCGCGGTTTTCGGGTTGCGCTGGTCGCGCTGACAGCGACCGAGCACCGAATAGAACTCGGCCACCTGCGCAAGCAAGGGTCGCGGCTGGCTGCGGGCGTCGCCTTCCAGGGGCTGCATGCGCGCGACGCATTCGGAAGAATGGTCCAGCAGCAGCATCGTGCGCCCATAGTCCGTGGCCGACGCCAGCCGCAGACTGTCGGGCGCATCCTCCAGACCCGAAAGAATATCGCTTTGGGTTTTCAGCAGGCGCTCTGCTTCTCGGTAGTCGCCCAGGCTCAGCCGCAGCCGCGCAATCACCCCGAACAGTTCCGCCTGATCCAGCGGCTGTCGCGCCAGTTCCCGCCTGCCGCGCTCCTCGCCCGCGGCCAACAGCTTGCGTACATCCAGCGGACCTGGCGGGCCGCCGTTGCCGCCGGCCTGTTCGAACAGATTGGTGACGAACCGCAGCAGCGCCTGCGCACGGTTGGCCTCGCGCCCTGCCTGTTGCGCCTGCCAGGTGACCAGCACCAGCGCCGAGGTCAGCACCGCCAGGATCAATGCCGTCGTCGCCAGCGCCCAGTGGTGCCGTCGCACGAATTTGTGCGTGCGGTAGGCCATGCTCTGCGGCCGCGCCAGCACCGGCTTGCCTTCCAGATAGCGGTGCAGGTCCAGCGCCATCGCTTCGACCGAGGGATAGCGATGTTCCGGCCGTTTCGCCAAGGCCTTCAGGGTGATGTTGTCGAGGTCACCGGCGATCTGCTTCGCGCGGCGTCGCAGCGCCGGCCTGCGCGAAGGGTCGCTTTCCGCCTCGCGCTGCAGGGTCGCCGACGGCTTCTGCGGGTCGGAGATCAGGATCGCTTCTTCCCACTCCGCGTCGGTCTGACGTTTCAGTTTGTACGGTTTGGTTTCGGCCAGCAGTTCGTACAGCACCACGCCCAGCGAATACACGTCGGTCATCGTGGTCACGGGCTCGCCGCGGATCTGCTCGGGCGCCGCATAGTGCAGGGTGAACGCGCGGACTTCGGTGCGGGTGTTGTCGCGGCCGGCCTCCGGGCCGTCGAGCAGTTTGGCGATGCCGAAATCCAGCAGCCGCACTTCGTCCAGCGGCGTGACCATGATGTTGGACGGCTTCAAATCGCGATGGACGATGAGATTCGCATGCGCGTGGCTCACCGCTTCGCAGACCTGCAGAAACAGTTTGAGCCGCGCTTCGATATCCAGATCGCGACTGCGGCACCAATCGGTGATCGGCTCGCCTTCGACGTATTCCAGCGCCAGATACGGCTGGTTGTCGGTGCTGATGCCGGCGTCGAGCAGCCGCGCGATATGCGGATGGCCCAGCCGCGCCAGGATCTGGCGTTCGCGGGTGAAGCGCTGGCGCAGATTGGGGTCGGCCAGTCCGGGCCGCAGCAATTTCAGCGCGACCCGGCGCTGATACAGACCGTCGGCGCGGCGCGCCAGCCAGACCTGGCCCATGCCGCCTTCGCCGATCATCCGGTCGAGCTTGTACGGCCCGATCATCGTGTCCGCTTTCGCCATGGGCGGCGGCGTGACCAGCGGTTCGGACAGGAAGTCCTCGTTGTCGTCTTCCAGCGCCAGCAGTGCTTCGACTTCGGCCGCCAGTACCGGATCTTCTTCGCGCAGCGCGCTCAGCCGCGCATCGCGCGCATCGCCCTCAAGCTCAAGCAGCGCGTCGAGCAGTGGCGACAGGCGCTGCCAGCGTTCGGCGTCCATCGGCCCGCCGGCTCAGCGCTCGCCGTTCTCGTCGCCAAGCGAGGCCAGCAGGAACATCCGCGCCTTCTGCCAGTCGCGGCGGATGCTGCGTTCCGAACGCTTCAGCAGCTCGGCGATTTCCTGTTCGGACAAGCCGGCGAAATAGCGCAGCTCCACCACTTGGGCCAGCTTGACGTCGACCGCAGCGAGTTTGGTCAGCGCGGTGTCGAGGCCCAGCATGTCCTCATCCAGACGCAGGCCGCCTTCGATATCCTCCGGCAGCTCGGTGACGCGGTGCAGATCGCCGCCGCGCTTCTGCGCGAGCCGCTGGCGGGCGTAGTCCACCACCACGCTGCGCATCGCCGAGGCCGCATAGGCGAAGAAATGCGCGCGATCGTCAAACTGCACCTCGCGGCGTCCGATCAGTTTCAGGTACGCCTCGTGCACCAGCGCGGTCGCGTCGAGCGTCTGCCCGTACTGACCTGCCAACTGTCGCCGCGCCATCGCGTGCAGCTCGTGGTACAGCGTGCCCAGCACGCGGTCCAGCGCCGCACGGTCGCCCTCGCGTGCGGCATCGAGCCACTGGGTGATGTCGGCGTGTTCGCTCTCGCTCATGGACTGGCTCGGGGCCGCATCGATCGGAGCCAGACTATACCGCAGCCCCGCCCTGGCCCGGCACCGCGACCCATGACCAGCACGCTACCGCTGGCAGTGCCCGCACCAGACCGTGGCCCGCTGCGCCAGCAGCGTCTGCTTCAGCGACCGCCCGCAGCGTGGGCAGGGTTCGCCGCCGCGGCCGTACGCAGACAGCTCCTGCTCGAAATAGCCCGGCGCGCCATCCGGGCTGATGAAATCGCGCAGCGTGGTGCCGCCGCGCGCGATGGCGTACGTCAAAATATCGCGCACCGCCTGCGCGATCGCGTCATAGCGTTCGCGCGACACCTTGCCCGCCGCCCGCAGCGGCGACACGCCCGCCGCGAACAGCGCTTCGGCCGCATAGATATTGCCCACGCCGACCACAATCTTCTGATCCATCAGAAATGCTTTCACCGGCACCTTGCGGCCACGGCTGCGTTCGAACATCAGCGCGCCGCTGAAATCGTCCGACAGCGGCTCCGGCCCCAGATCGCGCAACAGCGCGTGCGTTTCGCCCGGCGACTGCCACAGCAGACTGCCGAACCGGCGCGGATCGTTGAAGCGCAGCACTTTCGCAACGGTCTTGCCCTTGCCTTCTATCGATAGATCGACATGATCGTGCGTCAGCACCGGCGTATTCGACGGCAGTACCCGCATGCTGCCCGACATGCCCAGATGCCAGATCGCGGTGCCGGCACCGGTGTCCATCAGCAGATATTTCGCGCGCCGACGGATCGACAGAATCGTCTGCGACGGCAGCAGCGTTTCGATCTCGCGCGGAATCGGCCAACGCAGATCCGGCCGGCGCAGCGTCACATCAACGATGCGCCGCCCTTCCAGATGCGGCGCCAGACCGCGGCGCGTGGTTTCGACTTCGGGGAGTTCGGGCATGGCTCGATGCAGGTCTTCGGCAACACATCATAAGCCTGCCGCTGGTCGGCGATGCATCAACAGCCTGCATGCGAAATGTTAATTTCGAGGCTTGCTGCAGAGTGCAACGACATGACAGGACGTTCAGAGCCGCAGACCATCTCGCTGCTGTCGTTGGCGGACCGGTTTATCGAAGACCACACGCGCATGCCCAACCTGTCGTTCGCCTTCGTGCTGGGCGCGGGGGCGTCGCGCTCCTTCGGCATCAAGGGCGCGCTGCAGATGGTGTAAAACTGGATCCGTTGCCTGCATCGCGAAGCAAACGGTGTCGCGGATGGCGACGGCAAGGCATGGGCAAACGCGAACACGCTGGGCATCGAAAAATACGCCCCCGCAGATCCGGCCGCATGCTACTTAGATCTGTATCGAAGAATGTGTGCGCGCGACCCGGACCGCGGTTACGCCTATCTCGAAGAACCGCTGCAGCAGTCCGAGCCCAGTTACGGCTACTCGGTGCTGGCGCGCATCATGGAGAGCACGCGGCATAACGTCGTCGTCGCCACCAATTTCGACAATGCAGCCGCACCGCAGGCACCCTGCGCTGGTGGCAGTGGGAGCAACGTGCCGAAGCCGCGACCGATATCGATGAGCGCGACCGCATCAAACGCCCAGCACGTCGAAATCTTGATGTACGCGACCGGCCACTGGCTTCCGGAGCGGTGGCATGACGCGCTCAGCAACCTCAAACCGCTGCTGCTGGTGGACAAGATCACCACTGGCGATTGGGACTTCAGCGGCGTGATCGAAGCCGCCAAAAAACGCAACCACCCCGCCGACGAATGGCTCGGCCTGCTGGCGGCGGTGTGTGCGTGGACGGCGGACGCCTCCACGTTGAATGAATGAGAAGCTTAGCGCAGCGCGTAGGCGTAATATGCGGTGGACTCAGCGCTGAAGCGCACTCCTCATCTGAAATGTTCCGAACTTGTCGGTCCGGCGCTCTCAACGGTGGGAGAGGCTTCAGCCGCGATAGCCTTTGACACTGTGGGAGCGGCTTTAGCCGCGACAGTTCTCGCACGAAAAGCGTCGCGGCTGAAGCCGCTCCCACAAGAAGCCGCTCCCACAGTTCAAGGCATTTTCACAGCGCCAGCAGCATCACCGTCGCGCGCAGGCCGCCGAGGGTGGGCGAGGCGTTCAGTGCAATGTCCCCGCCCTGCAGCTGCAGCGCCCGGGCGACGATAGCCTTTGACACTGTGGGAGCAGCTTTAGCCGCGACAGTTCTCGCACGAAAAGCGTCGCGGCTGAAGCCGCTCCCACAGGAAGCTGCTCCCGCAAGAAACTGCTTCCACAGTTCAAGGCATTATTTCGATGCTGTGCGCAGGCGTGTCGGGGCATAGCCGGCCGTATCGTCTGGCCACCACGAAAAAAGCCTCCCGCAGGTTTTATTCAGCCCGACAGCACCTGCAGGATCTGCAGCGCGATCCTGCGCTTGTGCGCGGGCAGACGCCGGAAGCGTAGCAGCGCCTCGCCTTCCTGCGCATCTTGGGCGTCGCCATGCATGGATGCGCTGGGCATCTGCGGTGCGCCCTCGCTGCGGCAGGGGCCGCGTGCGGTGGCCAGCCATTCGACGCAGGTATCGGTTTCGATCGCGATCTGGATCAGGTGATGCATGCTGGGCGTGGTCCCTAGAGGATGTTCCCACTGGGTCACGGCGCTGCGTTTGACGCCGACCCGGCGCGCGAGTTCGGCTTGGGTCAGCTGCGCCGACAGCCGTGCTTTGCGGACCCGGGTGGGCAGTGCGCTCATCGTGGATCCCGTTCCCCGCGGTGCGTTTACCGCTTGCGTTGATCTGGATGTGCAGCCGACAGCATCGCCGGTGCGGTTTGTACGGTTTCGCTGTCCGTAGCGTTGTGCAGCGGTGTTCGAGTGGCAGACAGTGTCAACGGAAAGCGGCGCTGGACACGGCCGTGCGGTATTGCCGCCGCCGTCGCGGCCTGTCGTCGCGTGTTCCGGCGTGTTACGCAGAGCCTGCGATATTCCGGAGGCGTCATGCCGCGAAGGGGCGCGGCGTTGCGCGCGGTGGATCGCGGGTGCCGCGTCCGTGCCGGAGCGGCCACTGCACAGGACACGACAGGATGTTACGCATCTGGTTGTTCGGTTCACTCACCGTTGCCAACGACGCCGCCGGCGAGCAGGTCACTGCGATCTCCGGCCGCTGCGGCAGTCTGCTGGCGTATCTCGCGCTGGGGCGCGGGCGTTATTTCAGCCGCGCCGAACTGTTGGGCACGCTGTGGCCGGAGCGCATGGCGTCGATGACTTCGGGCTCGTTCAACACCGCGCTGTGGCGGCTGCGGCGGATGGTCGAATGCGCACCGTTCCAGCACGGCGAACTGATCGCCAGCGACCGTCGCGGTGCGATCGGACTCAACGGTTCGCAGGCGATCTGGCTTGATATCGAAGAATTCGAGCGTCGCATCGCCTCTGGCCTGAGCCGGCCGATCGAACAGCTCGGCGATGGCGATATCGAAGATCTGCGCATCGGCGTGTCGCTGTACAAATCCGACATCCTGATGGAGTTCACCGACGACTGGGCGCTGCGCGAGCGCGAGAAACACCGCCGCCATTATTTGAATGCGCTGTGGCGGCTGATGCAGTTGTGTACCATCCGTCGCGAATACGGCGAGAGCATCCGCTACGCGCAGCGCATTCTCGACTGCGACACGCTGCGCGAAGACGTGCACCGTGAGCTGATGCAGCTATTCGTGTTCAGCGGCCAGCGCGCGCAGGCGCTGCGCCAGTTTGAAGTCTGCCGCGACATGCTGCGCCGCGAGCTGGCGATCCAGCCGATGCGCGAGACTTTGTCGCTGTACCGGCAGATCGCCGACAGCGCGATCTGCGGCCATCAGGACACGCCGCCGGCGATGCAGGCGGCGCTGCATCTGGATGACGCCCCGGCCACGTCGCTCGCCGCGTTCGATACCTCAAGGGATGCGGCCGATGTCGTCTCGGGCCATCGCGCACGCGGCTGCATCGCCATCGCCCGCCAGCATCTGGCCGCGGCCGATGCGCAGCTTGAGCTGAGTCTGCGCCAGCTCGACAGCTGAGCCAGCGGCATCGCCCGGTATCCCGGTAGAGCGGACTTCAGTCCGCTGCTTGAGCGGGTTACGGCGCAGCGGACTGAAGTCCGCTCTACCAAAAGTCGTCGCTGTGCGGACATCACGCCTTCATCACTCGAGATCACGCATCCGGCCCATCGCTGTGATGTTGCGGTGATGTCGGCGTGATGGGGCGGTGATGACCACGGCGCACAGTCGGTCATCGCATCGACATCGACCAGGCGTGCCATGGCATTGCTCGAGGACCGCACCACCGCTTTCATTGTCCGCATCTGGTGCGAGCGCGGTGATACCGCGAGCCTGGCGCCGGAATGGCGCGGTTCGGTGGAACACGTTCAGACCGGGCAGCGCGCATTCTTCCGTCATCTCGACGCGGTGATCGATTTCATGAAGCCGCATCTGCAGGGGATTGGTGTCGATGCGCAGCAGCGCTTCTGGGAGCGCATCTCCACGGTCATGGACGATGGCGAGCACGACATCAAACACGATCCTGATCATCGAGCCAGTCATCTGCCCAAAGAATTCAGGATCGCTTTCGACGCCATGTCTTCGGCAACTCTTCCTGCATCCGCTGCTGTCTCAGCATCCGCCGCCGCCGCGTCCATCGACGCGCGGAAGTCCCGCTAGGAGTCCGTCATGGCTGTTATCCGTGCCAACCGCGAATCGATCGATGACCGTTTCAGCGTACTGGGGTTTACCGTACGCTCTGAACTGCCGCTGTTCGAGATCGCGATCGCGACCGATCCGGAATTGCTCCGGCCCGAACTGCGCGCCAAGCGCACCTCCGGCAATTTCCACACCAGCCGTCTGCTGCGTGCATCGCCGTCGCAGCGCGGCGAAGCGGTATATCTGGTGCCGCCGGACGTGGTGGCGCGCTTCGTCGGCCAGCAGCGCCTGTATTTCGGCCTGGCGACCTATCGCGAAAGCGACCGCAGCACGCCGGTGTCGATGCGCATGCCGGATCGCGGCACGATGTACGTCAGTCTGTCCGGTCTGACCGAACGCGGCCTGCGCCGCACGGTCCGCAGCCGCAGCGCCACGATCAACGGCAGCACCGGCTACGGCGGCAATGGAATCGAACTGGGCTGGGGCGGCGACGCCGCTGGCGCCACGCTGCTGCCGTCGCGCGACGAAGACCGTTCCAATGCGCCCCGGGCGACCATGATCTCCGGTGCGGGCGAGCCTGCCACCTACAGCGACGGGTATTCCGAAGAATTGTGGAAACAGCCGGCGCCGGCCGCAGTTTCGCCGGCACCTGCATCCGCCATGGCACCCGCAGCGTCGCCAGGCATCACTGCGCAGAGTCTGTCGATGCGCAACAGCAGCGGCCGTCGGCCGATGGCAACCGCGCGTTCGCTGCTGATTGCTTCCGATTACCGTCCCGGCAATTTTTGGGATGCGCTGCGCGCGCAGGCGGGATTTTTTCTCGACAGCGCAATGTGGTATCTCGGCGTTGGCGACACCCGGGTGATGCCGCATTCGGCGATCTGCCAGATCCGCGTGCCCGACGGCAGCGAGGAAGGCGGCCTGCACGGCTCGGGCTTCTTTATCGGCCCGCGCCTGATCATGACCGCCGCGCACGTCGTCGACGGTCAGAGCGAACTGATCGTGGTGCCGGGCAAGAACGGGGGCGGTAGCGGAGGCGCAACCGAACCCTTCGGCCGCTTCAAAGTCACCCAGTTCCGCAAGCACGATTCCTACGGCACCCACGGCAGCGATTTCGACATGGCGTTGATCTGCGTGCCGGCGGCGAACGCGGTGGGCAAGGGGCAGTACTTCGATCTGGTCGAAGCGCTCAACCAGAGCCGGCCGGAAGGCGTGGTGGTGAGCGGTTACGCCGCGCGCTGGTACGCGAACGATCTGATCGAACATTTCGTCAACGACACCATCGATCCGAACCGCCAGCACATGATGGGCGGCTACATCCGCGACCTGCCCACCGACGAAACCTTCAGCTACAACATCCAGACCCTCGGCGGTACCAGCGGGTCACCGGTGTACTGGATCGAAGACACCGGCGCCGGCCCGAAGGCGCACATGGTCGGCGTGCATGTCGCCGCGCACGATGCGACGACCAATCTGGGCTGCCGGATTACCGCGAACAAGCTCGCCTGGATCCGCAGAGTCGCGGCCGATTGGAGCCAATCGCTGACGTTCTCGATGAGCCGCTACGCGCGGAGCCTGTCGGCGGAGGACGAGGACAGCGGCTACGACATCGGCGGGCCCATCCCTGACCAACGCGCCCCTGACCAGCGCACCCCTGACCAGCGCACACCAGACGAGCCGTCGACAACAGCACAGGGCTGGTACGGCGCCCGCAGTTTGACCCTGACCGCTTCGGAATATCCGATGGCGAGCCGGTTCGAAGCCGCCAACGCAGGCAACTACCGCGCGGTCAGCGGCACCCGGACCATCGACAACATCGTCATCCACATCACCGACAGCGGCGCGAATATCAGCAGCCCGATCAGCTGGTTCAAGAATCCGGCCGCGAAGGTCAGCGCGCACTATGTAATCGGCCAGGACGGCGAGATCGTGCAAATGGTCGCGCATAACGACGTGGCCTGGCATGCGGGCTCCGCCAACGGCACCAGCATCGGCATCGAACACGTGGCGAATACCAAAGGCCTGAATCCAACGCCGGCTCAGATGTGCGCATCGGCGGCGCTGGTGACGTGGCTGTGCGACCAGTTCGGCATCACCCCGGTACGTGCAAACATCCTCGGTCATGCCGAGGCCGACGGAAAGACCACGCATACGGCCTGTCCCAACGCCGTGTGGGACTGGGTCTATTACATGGACATGATCACCACCCGCACCTGTTATGTGCCGGATGCGATGACGCCCAGAACGCAGTCGTTGGCCTATCGCGGCAACGGCGGCGGCAATGGCTACGGCCGCGCGCTGGACGCCGATAGCAGCGACGATGCCGACGATTACGGCATTTCCGAAGGCGAGCCGGAATTCTTCGAAGGCGCCGCTGCACAAAATGATGCGACGCGAGGTTACACGGCGTCAGGCCTGGATACGCCGCAGCCAGACTATCCCGATGCGGATCGTTTCGTGTCCGCGCATACGAAGAATTTCAAGATCGGCCGCAAAGCCGGCGCGGTGGTCGACCGCATCGTGATCCACATCACCGCTGGCGGTCCCAGCATCAACGGCACCGTCGCCTGGTTTCAGAACGGCGATCGTTACAGCGAAAAAACCGGTAAATACGTCTATTCCAGCGCGCACTATATCGTCGGCCGCGCAGGCGAAGTGGTGCAGATGGTGCGCAACGCCGACACCGCCTATCACGCCAGCAGCGCCAATTCGCGCAGCATCGGCATTGAGCACAACGCCAACAAGCCGTACAAGCTCAACAAGCGCGATCTGCCGCTCACCGACCCGCAGTACGACGCTTCGGCGCGGCTGGTCGCGTGGCTGTGCGGACAGTACGGCATCCCGATCGACCGCGAGCACATCGTCGGCCACATCGAGGCATCGCCGAAAGACAATCACGATTGCCCAAGCGCGTACTGGAATTGGGAGCACTACATGTCGCTGGTGCAGGCGGCGGCCCATCCGCAGGCCGCCGCGCCCGAGACTGGCAGCCATGCACAGAGTCTCGGCCTGCGCCGTCCCTACGTCGCCGCGCAGGAAGTCCTCACCCCGTTCTACGATCCCTCCAATCCCTACAGCGCGCTGACCTGCACCAACGACGCCTTCAGCCAGCAGCGCGAGGAATGGTACGTCGGCGTGCAGGACACCTCCGCGTTCCCGCATTCGGCGATCTGTTTCCTGCGCATGACCGCACCGAACGGCAAGAAGTACACCGGCACCGGCTTCTACATCGGTCGCAACCGCATCCTGACCTGCGCGCACAACCTGCACGGCATGAGCACGGTGCAGATCGTGCCCGGGCGCAATGGCGAGGGCACCGCGCCGTTCGGCGAGGCGACCATCGACGCCACGCAGTGGCGCGTCGCACCGCGCTACACCGGCGACGGCAATTGGGACAACGATCTCGCGGTGATCGACAACGCGCCGATTACGGCGCCCAACGACGCCTGGTTCCAGTTCATGCAGGCCACCCCGGCCAGCACGATGCCGCTGGCCGTGTGCGGCTATTCCTCGAGTTCGAAACTGCATCCCGAACTCCGATCGATGACCGACCGCAACCGCCAGCACCTGCACGGCGGCCACGCGCAGGGGCAGGCCACGCCGGAGACCATCGACTACGACATCCTGGCCATCGCCGGCGCCAGCGGTTCGCCTGTGTATACCGTGCGCGACGAAGGCGGCGGCCTGCAGGCGTTCGTCTGCGGCGTGCACGTCACCCGTGGTCCGATCGACAGCGCCACCGGCGGCGCCAGCGTCAACCGTGGCTGCTTCATCACGCCGAACAAGATCGACTGGATCGAAGGCCGTACCGCCAGTTTTTCGCTAGGTGTCGCACCCGTGCGCGCACAGGCCTACGGACGCGCGCTGAACAACGACAGTCCGTCCGACCAGCCGGTGCATTTGATCGCGCAGCCGAACAAGAACGCGTGCTGGGTCGCCTCGATGGCGATGCTGTTGGCGCATCGCTGGCAGCCGTCGCGCACGCCGGAATCGATCATCAACGCAGTGGGCGGCAGTCTGGCGAGCTCCTACGGCTGGGATCTGCTCAACGCCGCGCGCGATCGCTACGGGTTCCGCGTGATCGACCAGCCGCCCAATGCCAGCATTTACCGCACGCCGAAGCAGTGGGCCGAGTGGCTCAACACCTATGGCCCGCTGTGGGTGGTGATCGTGGGCGCGCCGCATGCGGTGGTCGTCGCAGGCATCCGCGGCGATCTCGAGGATGCCAATGCAACCCAGGTGAAAATTCTCAATCCGTGGGATACGCGGCTCGCGTTCGACAGCGATCCGATCGACTTCCATCCCGCCAATAACGGCTACGAAGACTGGCTGCCGTTCGCCGACTTCGCCGCCGATTACGGCGACATGGCGCAGCCCGATTATGGCAACTGGCGCATTCTGCATCTGCCGGTCGACGCCGTGCAGTCGCAGTCCCTGTCGCAGTCGATGCGTGGCAACGGCCTGCGTCTGGCGTTGCCGCCGCCGCCGGTGCGTGCGTTCAATCTGGACGCTGCGGGCGAACGCCGCGAGCCGATCGAACCCGGCCGCGTGCCCGGCACGACGATGAGCCGCGTGATCGGCATGGCCGGCGCCAGCCGCTGGTCGCTGGATCAGCTGGAAGGCATGAAGCCGCCGGCCACGCTGCTGCCCGCAGTGAGTCCGGCCGCCGCTGCCGATGTGCGCATCGAGATCAAGGATTGGCCGGCGATCGAGGGCGCCGCCACGCCGCTGCCGCTGAAGATCGAATACCGCATCGCCAACGGCAGTCTGGGCGATGTTCGCATCGCCGCCGGCATGCCGGCCAATCTCGCCTACGGCGTCGAAGTGATCGCGAAGATCGAAGACTGCGCGGATGCCGACGGCGTGGCGCGGCTGCGGGTGCGCATCGACTACCGCTTCCGCGGCCTGTCGCAGGGCAATGCCGATGCCACCATCGAACTGTGCCTGCGCGGCGACGGCCGCCACGAGCGCGAAAACGCCTGGCGCAATACCGCCATCGAGACACGCGACGCGCTGACTGCGGCGGCCTGAGGGCAGCACGATGTCCGACACCACGCACACCAGCGGCAAGATCTTCCCGTCCCGGACCGGGACGGCGATCGCGCGTGCGCAGGCGGGCGAAACGACATCGGCAGCGCCGGCCGGACCCGCAACAGCGGCGCCCGCGGCATCCAGCAAGCCACCGGCCACCGAAACCATCGCGCGCCGCGCCGGTGCGATGGTCAACGAAATCGATTTCCCCGGTTTCGTCTCGCAGCTGGTGCACGGGACGTTCGACGCGATTGTCGATGCGTCGATCCGGCAGATGGAAAGCTATTCCGGCCTGGTGTCGGCGGTGGCGAAAACCGTCGACCAGTTCACCGAAGAAAACGTCACCTTCAATCAGGCGCGCGACTGGCTGGTGTCGCGCTATCCCGGTGAAGTCGCGCTCAAGCTGCCCGACAGCGGCAGCACCGAACCGCAGCTGGTGCCGCGCGTCGAGGACCTCACCCCGGTGTGGCTGGTCGATTACGGCCTGGACGGCCAGACGCTGACGACCGAACTGCTGGAGCAGCAGATCCTGCCGCAGGTGCGCAACAAGGTCGGCGCCGAACGTCAACAGCTGCTGGCGACGATGGTGCTGCTGGGCCTGAACCGCGTCGCGGTGCGCGACGGCAGCATCAGCGCCAAAGTGATGTTCCGCGCCGCCGCGCGCGACAGCGCCGCCGTGCAGTACGCCACCAGCAGCGACCCGCAGTCCGTCGCCACCTGGGGCGAGCGCGGCAGCATCAGTCAGACCGCGCAGAGCACCACGATGGTGTCAACGCTCGCGGTCAACGCGCAGAACGAATCGACCGTGCGCGCCGACCTGTTCGGCGAAGTCAAACTCAATTTCGTCAGCGAAACCCTGCCGCTGGACCGCATGGCCGATGCGGCCAAAGTGGCGCTGGTGCAGCAGCATTCGATGACCGGGCGCTCATCCGCGCCCACCGCCGCCGCGCCCGCCGCGCCTGCAGCTGAAGGCAAGCCGTGATGCTGCGCGAACTCTCGCAATTGCT
>JAYVSK010000025.1:0-25846 GCA_043775395.1 Lysobacter sp.
AAACGCCTGGACATGATCGCGGCGAACCAGGTAGGCCGCGAGGGCTGCGGTTTCGAAAGCGACGACAACGCGTTGACCGTGATCGATGCCGAGACCGCGCACGTGCTGGGGCCGGCGCTGAAAACCGCGCTGGCGGATGCGCTGCTGGATTTGGTTTTGGCGCGGCTATAGCGGCCGCTACATTGAAATATCCCTGTAGGAGCGAGGGAAGTCGCGACAGGCTGCGGGCTTTTCAACAGCCGAATGGCTGGTCAAGAGTTTCCGAAGTTCGCCGCGACTTCCGTCGCTCCTACAGGGGTGAAGCACCTCAACGTCAACCAGTGAGTGTGTCGCTCAGCGCGCGAGTTCAAACAGGGTCGAAGACACCCAGCCCTTGTTGCCGAGTTCGTCTTCCACTTCCCACATCATCCCGTTCTTGTTGCCGGTGGGATACAGCAGCATGCCCGGATCGAGGGTGCGGACGATTTTGCCGGTGCCTTTGGCGTTCGGGAACAGCCGGCCTGGCTTGGTCATGGACACCGACTGCTGTGCGTTGGCTGCGGAAGCGTTGGCCGGCAGGCCGCCGAGCTGGGCGACGATGTCGGTATAGGCCTGCAGGTAAGCGAGGGTGATGACCTGGCCGATCTCGGTGTTGGCATAGCCGCTGGCGCCGCCCGCACCGAAGCCGCTGCCGCCGAACAGGCCGCCGCCGGCACCCCAGCCGATATCGGTTTTTTTGGCGCTGCCTTCGGCCATCGCGACCTGCTCGGTGGAGCGCACGTCGGTCACGGTCAGCACCACGTCGGCAGTCTTCTTCTGGAAGTTGAGGCCGCCGATGACCGCGCCGGCGCGACCGCCGACCAGCCCGCCGAGCAGCCCGCCAATGGCGTTGCCGCCGGCATTGCTATTGCGCGCGATCAGGTCGGGCGTCATCACATAATCGGCGGCCTTGATCTGGCCCTTGCCGACGTTGGAGCGGTTGCGCAGTTCGCCGCTGGTGCCCAGGGCGCGTTCGCGCTGCGCGGCGTCGAGGCCGGCGCCGCGGTCCACCAGGGTGAAGCACCGCGATTTGTTGACGAAGACCTTGATCAGCTTCGACGGTGCCGGCAGCTGCTGGCCGCTCCACCAGTCGGTGGCGTCTTCCGGTTCCAGCACCGACAGGGTGCCCAGCGGTTTGGCGCAGGTCGGAATTTCGGCGGTCTTCTGCTTGCGCTGGTCCTGCGCGCTCTGACGCTGGGCGTGGGCCGGCGCCGCAAGAACAGCGGTCACGGCGAGCGTCAGCAGGCCGGCATAAAGGGCAGTCGATCCGCGGTGTTGAAAGGTCATCATCGGTACCTTGTGGCTATGTGTTTGGGAAGAAACGATGGACAGGACGCAGGTGGGAGCCGTCTCCGGCAGGCAGTCCGTGCCGCCACATTGTCGCTGTCTGTGGACGATTAACGAAATCCGCCCCCGGCTGGGGACATGGTGACGGCTTCTTTGCATCCGCATCCGGGCCGCGCCCGGGCAGGTACACTCCCCACTTTCCCTGCCAAGCACCTGCCATGCGCGCTTCTATCCTGGCTTTCCCCCTGCTCGCCACCCTGATGATGACCGCCTGCACGCCCGAAGATGCGACTCCGGTTGCGCCCGCCGCCAAGCCGGCGCCGAGCCAGCCGACGGTGGTCGACGAACATTCTTATGCCGAACCGGCCAAGGTCGTCATCAAGGATCTGACCCTGGATCTCAAGGTCGACTTCGACACCAAGACGCTGGCCGGTATCGCCACCTACCAGCTGGACTGGAAGGATGCGGGCGCAACCGCGCTGGTCCTGGACAGCCGCGATCTGACCATCGCCCAGATCGAAGGTACGGATGCCAAGGGCGCCTGGGCGCCGCTGAAATTCACGCTGGCGGCGCCTGATCCTATTCTGGGCAGCAAACTCACCGTCGCCGCACCGCTGCGCAACCCGGAAGTCCGGGTGACCTATACGACCTCGCCGCAGGCGTCCGGCCTGCAGTGGCTGGAGCCGTCGATGACCGAGGGCAAGCAGCTGCCCTTCATGTTCAGCCAGTCCCAGCAGATCCACGCGCGGTCGTGGGTGCCGCTGCAGGACACGCCGAGCGTGCGCTACACCTACAGCGCGCACGTGACCTCGCGTCCGGACGTGATGGTGCTGATGAGCGCCGACAACGACCCGAATGCGATCCGCGACGGCGACTACACCTTCAAGATGCCGCAGAAGATTCCGTCGTATCTGATGGCGATCGCCGCCGGCGACCTCGCTTTCAAGCGTATCTCCGACCGCAGCGGCGTGTGGGCAGAGCCGGCCATGCTCGACAAATCGGTCAAGGAGTTCGAAGACACCGAACGGATGATCGCCACCGCCGAATCGCTGTACGGCGCCTATCGCTGGGACCGCTACGACATGCTGGTGCTGCCGCCGTCGTTCCCGTACGGCGGCATGGAGAATCCGCGCCTGACCTTCCTCACCCCCACGGTCATCGTTGGCGACAAAACGCTGGTGTCGCTGATTGCGCATGAGCTGGCGCACAGCTGGTCGGGTAATCTGGTCACGTTCTCCAGCGCCAAGGACGCATGGCTCAACGAAGGCTTCACCAGCTACGTCGAAAACCGCATCATCGAAGTGCTGTACGGCAAAGAACAGGCCGACATGGAGAATGTGATCGAGCGCAATGAGTTGAAGAAAGCGTACGCTGAAGTCGATCCCAAGCTGCAGGTGCTGGCGACCAAGCCCGGCGTGCTGAAAGACCCGGACGACAGCAGCAGCGCGACCGTCTACACCAAGGGCGCATGGTTTCTGCAGTTTCTTGAACAGCGCTACGGCCGCGACAAATTCGACCCGTTCCTGCGCGAATACTTCAACCACTTCGCGTTTCAGAGCATCGATACCCATCAGTTCGCCGAGTACGCCAAAAAGAATCTCCTGGCGAGATATCCGAACACTGTGACCCAGGCCGAGTTCGACGCATGGCTGTATGCGCCGGGCATTCCGCCGAGCGCACCGCTGGCGCAGGCGCGCCGGTTCGGTCTGGTCGATTCCGCGCGTCTGGCGTGGCTGGGCACGCAGCAGCTGCCGCCGGCCGCCATTACCGAGATCTGGACCACCCAGGAATGGGTGCACTTCATCGAAAGCCTGCCCAAGACGCTGACCGTTGCGCAGCTCGCGCAGCTCGACGGCGCCTACGGTTTCACCGGCAGCATGAACGGCGAAATCGCCCAGCGCTGGTACCCGTTGGCTGTCAGGAATGGTTATACCCAGGCCAACGATGCCATCGCCGCGTTCCTGCAGCGCATCGGTCGTCGCAAGCTGATCATGCCGACCTACACCGCGCTGGCGGAGACCGAAGCCGGACTCGCGCTTGCCAAGGACGTGTTCGCGAAGGCCAAACCCGGCTACCACCCGATCACCAGCGGTTCGGTGCAGAAAGTGATCGACGAGGCCAAGCCAGCACCGACGCCTGTGGCTGGCGCTGCGCCGGCCGCAGTTCCAGCCCCTGTCCCGACGAAGTGATCCGTTGAGCCGATGGCCTTGAAGTCGTCGCGCAGGTTGTCGTCGCGCTGGATTTCGCCGCGCTGGGCCAAGGGCGCCAACTGGGCCGCCGCAGTCCTGCTGTTGATGCTCGCGGTCGCGCTGTGGCGCGACCCGGGTCTGGCGATCCGCGCCGAATTCGCCAAGCAGCGCCTGCGGCTGGGCGCGACATCGCACGATATTGTCGTCGACAACGATCATCGTTGGACCTATGTCGAACTGGCGGCCGACAAGCCCGACGCGCCGACGATCGTGATGCTGCACGGCTACACCGGCAGCAAGGAAAACTGGTATCGCGTTGCGCGGGCGCTGCGCGGACGCTACCGCATCGTCATTCCCGACCTGCCCGGCTGGGGCCAGAGCGAGCGCAAGGACGGCGCCGATTACGGCTTCGTCGCGCAGAGCGCACGCGTGGCCGCGTTTCTGCGCATGCCCCAGATCGCTCACAAGCGGCCGGTGGTGCTGCTGGGGCATTCGATGGGCGGCGGCATTGCGGCGCTGACCGCCGCGCGCTATTCCAACCTGGTTGCGCGCGTCGGACTGCTCGATGCGGCGGGCGTGCGCTTCAAAGACAATCAGTTCGGTATCGATGTGCTGGCGGGCAAAAACCCTTTCGCCGTGAGCGATACCGCTTCTCTGGAGCTTTATCTCGCGACCGTTTTTCGCAACCGCGACGCGCGGCCGTGGGTGCCGTGGCCCGCGACCAGCCTGTATATCGCCCAGCGCAGGCGCGATGCTGGGTTCGAACAGGGGGTGCTCGATAAAATCGGCCGTGGCGATGAACGCTTTCTGCCCGGCGCCGAGGCCGCGAACATCTCGCAGCCGACGCTGCTGTTGTGGTGTCGCGAAGACAGAGTGATCGATGCCGATGCGATGGCGCTCTACGCTGCGCGCATCCCGCAGGCCAGCCAAGTGCTGCTGGATGGTTGCGGGCATATGTCGTTGATGGAGCGGCCCGGCGAAACCGCCGAAGCGGTCGCGATGATGATCGAGCGCGGCGCATCGGGAGAACCGTAGTGAAGACCTTCAGCATCCAACTTCCGGCGCTGGCGTTGACATGCGCACTGCTTGCTGGCTGTGCGGGCGAAGATCCTGCCGTTGCCGCCAAGGCCGCTGCGGAGCAATCCGCAAAGCAGGTCGCCGCGCAGGAAGCCAAAGCGCAGGAGGGCGCCGCCGCTTTCGATGCTGCGGTGAAAAAAGAGAACTGGTCGCTGGCCAAAGCGCAGGCCGACGTGCTGATCGCGCAATATCCCGACAGCGCCGCCGCGAAGCGCGTGCGCGGCGAATACGACGGCGTGAAGCAGAAGCACAACGACAGCCGCGAGGTCGCGCGCACCGCCGCGCTGTGGAGTTACGGCACCCAGAGCGTGAAAGGCGGCCTGCAGCGATCCACGGCGATCTATGCGAAAGACAACGTCGATGTCGACGGCACCGGGCCCACCCAGGTAAGGCTGATTTTCCGCGACCATCCGTCATGGGGCCGCAGCAGTTATCTCGTGCTGCAGAACGGCGACTTCAACTGTTACGGCGGCTGTCGCTTGCCGATCAAGATCGACGGCAAGCCCGCGATATCGCTGCCCGGCTCGCGCCCGAAAACCGATGAAGCCATCGCGATGTTCATCGAAGACGAGCGCGCGCTCTGGAAGCTCACCCAAAGGGCCAAGACGCTGGAAATCGAATTTCCGGTCAAGGGTCTGGGCAGACGCAGCGCGGTGTTCGAAGTCGCGGGCTTGGACCCGAGCCGGATGCCGGGCTGGTAGCCGTGTGTGGATGACGCGTCGATCCGGCCGCTGTTGCGGGCGATGCCCGCTGCTGCCGTTGCTTCGCGGCATGGCCTCGGTTGCTTGCCTGCCGCACGCTCCGACGGCACTGCGCTGCGATCCGAACTGGTTTCCAGCGCTTGGGTTGACCCTCGATCCGGCCCATAATCGGCGTCATGACTATCGGCTCCGACCATCCCGATCATGGGTTTCAATTCCCCGGCGTGTTCGAGATCACCGCTATGGGGCCTGCGGGAGTGGGGCTGGAAGAGCGCATCCCGGAAGTGCTGGAGGCGATCGGCGTTGTGGTCCTGCGCGAAACGGTGGCGGCGCGCAACTCCTCCGGCGGCAAGTTCGTGTCGATCCGCCTCAGTTTTCATGCAGAGGACCGCGGCCGCTATGAGGCCGTGCATGATGCCTTGCGCGCGGAGCCCAACATCAAGTGGACGTTGTGATTGCAGCGCATAGCGGCGGCGACGCATGACCCATACGGGTATGGAAAGCGCAGACGCCAAGGAAGCGACGATGCCAGTGATCTGGCAATTGCTGTATCGCAGCGATCAGGCGTACGAGATGGACGCTTCCGATCTGATGAAGCTGCTGTTCGATGCCCGCATGTTCAACCGCGACAACGGCATCACCGGATTGTTGCTGCATCATGGAGGGCAGTTCATGCAGATGCTCGAGGGCGAACAACACGAAGTTCAGCGCCTGTATCGCAAAATCGCGGAAGATTCGCGGCACTGCAATGTTGTGATCGAATTCAATGCGCCGGCCGACTGTCGGCTGTTTCCGCAATGGCAGATGGGCTATGCCGAGGCCCCTGAAATGGACGGCGTTCCGGCCCTCGCTGGCGCCGAATCCGAGCGCGAAGCAATGACCACTTTAGGCGTTCTGGCGCATCACCACATGTCCGCGATGCGCTTGATGCAGTTCTTGAGGGGCGATTGCTGAATATCGCGATGTCCCAGATCCTCATCCCGAAATCCGAGAACTTAGCGCTTGCGAATGTCGAGCCCGGCAGCGTCATCGTCCGCGATCTGGGGCGTCATGCCTATGAGCCTGTCTGGCGCGCGATGCAGGGCTTCACCGATGCCCGCACCGCTGAGACGCCGGATGAACTGTGGCTCGTCGAACACGACCCGGTGTTCACCCTTGGCCAAGCCGGCAAACCCGAGCACGTGCTGATGCCGGGCGATATCCCGGTGCTGCAGGTGGATCGCGGTGGCCAAGTGACCTATCACGGCCCCGGCCAGATCGTCGCCTACCCGTTGCTGGATCTGAAGCGACTGAAGATTGGCGTGCGCGATTACGTCCGTAAAATCGAGCAGGCGATCATCGACACCCTGGCCGACTGGAATCTCCACGCCGAACGCCGCGACGGCGCGCCCGGCGTGTACGTGAACGGCGCAAAGGTCGCGGCGCTGGGCATCCGCGTGCGCCGCGGCTGCACCTTTCATGGATTAGCCTTCAATGTCGCGATGGATCTCGAACCCTTCCACCGCATCAACCCCTGCGGCTACGCCGGGCTGCAGGTGACCTCGATGCTAGACTTGGGCGGCCCTTTGAGCCTCGATGCGGTCAAGCCTGTCCTGCTGGATCAACTGGCCGCACAGTTCGGGCTGCAGCTGCAGACCGCACCGCCGCCGGACCTCGCCGCACTCTCCTCTCTTTCCGCCGCTGCCATCGCGGCGACCCAGGCCGCCTGAGATGCCCACGCCCAACGCGCTCGAAAGAACCATCCCCTTGACGGTCGTTGCCGATCTGTCTGCAGCTGCGCCCGCATCGCTGGAGCCGGGGGTGAAACAGGTCGCGGGCGACAAGATCGCGCGCTCGCCGGTGCAGTTCGCCGACGCGCCGGTGCTGCGCAAGCCGTCGTGGATCCGGGTGCGGATCCCTTCTGGCAACGCGGTGCAGGCCCTCAAGGCCAAGCTGCGCGAGAACCGGCTGGTCACGGTCTGCGAAGAAGCCAGCTGCCCGAACATCCACGAATGTTTCAGCCACGGCACCGCCACCTTCATGATCTTAGGGGAGGTCTGCACCCGCCGCTGTTCGTTCTGCGACGTGGCCCACGGCCGGCCCAAGCCGCCGGACACCGATGAACCGCTGAATCTCGCCCGCACCATCGCCGACATGGGCCTGAAGTACGTGGTGGTGACCAGCGTCGACCGTGACGATTTACGTGACGGCGGTGCCCAGCATTTCGTCGACTGCATCGCTGCCGTGCGCGCGCACAGCCCGCAGACGAAAATCGAAATCCTCACCCCTGATTTCCGCGGCAAGGGCCGGATGGAGCGGGCGTTGGATATCTTGGCGACCAACCCGCCGGATGTATTCAACCACAACCTCGAAACCGTGCCGGATCTGTATCGCAACGTACGCCCCGGCGCTGACTACCAGTGGTCGCTCACCCTGCTGCAGCAGTTCAAGGCCCAACACCCGGACGTGCCGACCAAAAGCGGGATCATGCTTGGCCTTGGCGAAACGATGGACCAGGTACAGGGCACCCTGTGCGACCTGCGCGCGCACGACGTCGACATGGTCACCATCGGCCAGTACCTGCAGCCCAGCGCGCACCATCACCCTGTTATGCGCTACTGGACGCCCGACGAGTTCAAGGCGCTGGAGGATTACGGCATGTCGCTGGGCTTCAGCCACGTCGCTTCCGGGCCGATGGTCAGAAGCTCATATCACGCCGATCGGCAGGCGGCCGGGGCTGGCGTTGTTGGCTGAAGCGCAGTGGATGGGTGTGCAGGTGTTGCCGTCATCCCCTCGAACGCGGGGATCGATGTCGGCACTGTTCGTGAATCCAGCGTTCAACACCCGTGCGATTGGTTTGTTTGCGAGCAATCCGCGCATGGGTTCTCCGCCTACGCGGGGATGACGAGCAAAGAAGCATGGGGTCGCATGCCCGCTGGCCCATCCGATTGTGTTCAGTCAATCCAAACGGATGCAGACCTCGCGTTCGAAGCCCACCCCCAGATGAACAATGGCTCGACCGACCGCGGAGATGCCCGCTTCCGCTGGTCAGTCATGACCTTGGGCGGTGTGTACGCGTCGAAACTTTCGGTACTCTGCAAAGTCGTAGCCCAAGCGTTGTGTGATCGATGGGATGCATCCCGAGACTGCAGCGCTTCCGTAGACTTGTCTAATAAGCCTGCTATCGCACGTTCGCCCTTAGATGTTCGTTCCAACCAACGAGATCGCCGATGAAACTCGCCAAAGCTGTTCCGGTTTCCCTGCTTGCCCTCGCGCTCACCGCACCGGTGGCATGGTTGACCGCGCAAGCGGACGCCGGCAGCAGCCCCAGCGCCGAACAGGCCACCGCCGCCAAGCTGGTCTACGGCATTCTGTCCGACAGCCGCTACGCCTACCGCCCCCGTGCGCTGGACGACACGCTGTCGGCGGAAGTGTTCAAGCGCTATCTGGAATCGCTCGACCCTGGGAAACTGTTTTTCACCGCCGTCGACATCGACAAACTCACGACCTATCGAGTCAAGCTGGACGATGCGATCAAGAGCGGCGAAGTGGCGCCGGCGTTCGAAATGTTCGCGCTGTATCAGCAGCGCGTGAACGAACGCGTGGCCCGGGCGCGCGGCCTGCTGGCCAAGGACATTTTCCGTTTCGACGGCAAAGACCGCTGGGAATACGACCGCGAAGACGCGCCGTGGCCGGCGACCACCGACGAACTCGATACACTCTGGCAGCAGTCGGTCCGCAACGACTGGCTGCGCCTGAAGCTCGCCGGCAAACAGCCCGATGAGATCCGCAAGACCCTCGACAAGCGCTATGCCAATCTGTCCAAGAGCGTGGCCGAGCTCAACGGCATCGATGCGTTTCAGACTTTCCTCAACGCTTATGCCACGTCGATCGATCCGCATACCGATTATTTCGATCCGCGCGCGGCCGAACGCTTCGAGCAGAGCATGAGCCTGTCTCTGGAAGGCATCGGCGCGCAGCTGCAGAAGCAGGACGATGTGGTGGTGGTTCGCGAACTCATCCCCGGAGGTCCCGCGATTCTCAGCGGCAAGATCAAGGTGGGCGATCGCATCACCGGCGTCGGCCAAGGTGCCAATGGGGCCATGGAGGACGTGGTTGGCTGGCGCATCGATGACGTGGTCGCCAAGATCAAGGGTGCGAAAGGCACCCAGGTGCGTCTGGACATCGTGCCGGCCGAAGCGGTGCTTGACAGCAAGCCGAACCGGATCGTGCTCAACCGCGCCAAAATCCGCCTGGAAGAGCAGGCCGCCAAAGGCGAAGTGCTTACCATCCCGGGTGTCGACGGCCAGCCCGCGCGACGCATCGGCGTGATCAAGCTGCCCGGCTTCTATCAGGATTTCGAGGGCAAACGCCGCAACAGCGACGACTATGCCTCTGCCACCCGCGATTCGGAAAAACTGCTGCGCGGCTTCCGCGAGCAGAAGGTCGACGGCGTGGTGGTCGACCTGCGCAACAACGGTGGCGGTTCGCTGGGCGAAGCGGTCGAGCTGACCGGTCTGTTTATCGACAAAGGTCCGGTGGTGCAGGTGCGCGAATCCGGCGGTCGCGTCCAGGTCGACAGCGATTCCGAAACCGGCGTCGCTTGGGACGGTCCGCTGGCGGTGTTGATCAACCGTGGCTCCGCTTCGGCGTCGGAAATTTTCGCCGGCGCGATCCAGGATTACGGTCGCGGGCTGATCATCGGCGAAACCACCTTCGGCAAGGGCACGGTGCAGAACCTCGTCGACCTGGATCGCTGGCCGACCAACGACGGCCAGCGTTTCGGCCAAGTGAAGCTGACGATCGCTCAGTTCTTCCTGCCGGGCGGCAGCAGCACCCAGAACAAGGGTGTGGTGCCGGACATCGCGTTCCCGGTCAGCGTCGACGCCAGCGAATTCGGCGAAAGCACCTACGACAATGCGCTGCCGTGGACGCGGATCGCCGCAGTGCCGCACACCCAGTACGGCGATTTTGGCCCGCTGCTGCCGCAGCTGAAATCCCTGCACGACGCGCGCGTCGCCAAGGACAAGGAATTCCAGTGGTGGACCGACGACATCGCGCAGTTCCGCGAAGAAACCGCAAAAAAGTGGATTTCCCTGAACGAAGCCGACCGTCGGGTCGATCGCGATCGCGACGCAGCCAAACGCAAGCTGCGTCAGGAAGCGCGCAAGGCGATGGGTACCGATCTGGATCCGCTGGCTGAAGACAGCGATGACGGCCTGACTTCCAGCGAACGCAATATCGCCCAGGATGCCGCGCGCGAGAAAGCCGCGCAGAAACGTCCCGACCCGCTGCTGCGCGAATCCGCCGCGATCCTGGTCGATGCAGTCGATGTGCTGGGCAACGACAAACCGCTGTCCGCGCAGGTGTTGCTGACCGAAGCGCGCAAGCCGGGGCAGTGGGCGAATTGAGCCGGCACGCCGCAACGTCGCCCTGACGTTGAGGCACATCTTTTATCGCTGATGCAAGAATCGGATAGCGGGCGCCCTGAGCGCCCGTTATCTTTTCGGCATGCGCAACATCAAACACGATCCGTTTGAACATGCCCGCCGGCTGTTGGATGCCGGCGAACCGACATTGACCGAACTCGCCGCGGCGGTTGGCATCAGTGCATCGCATCTGCAGCGGTCGTTTCGCGCGCGGTTCGGGCTGAGCCCGGCCGAATATCTTGCCCAGCGCAAGCTAGGCGCGCTGAAATCCGGACTGCGCGAAGGTCGCGATATCAGCGCGGCGCTATATGACGCCGGCTACGGCTCGCCGTCCCGGGTTTACGAAACCGGCGCCGCAAAACTGGGGATGACGCCTGCGCGCTATCGCGCCGGCGGCGATGGCGAAGAGATCCGCTGGAGCATCGTCGATACCGCATTGGGGCAGGCGATGGTGGCCACCACCGCACGCGGCATCTGCATGGTCGAGCTGGGCGACGACGTCGATGCACTCGTGCAAACACTCCACGCAGAATTTCCGCATGCACGGCTGCAGCAGGTGGATGCCGGACGCGATGAATTCCTCGCCCTGCGCGTGCGCGCGGTCGCCGATGTGCTGGCTGGCAAGCGCGCCCGGGCGTCGTCCAACAAGCTTTCCATCGATCTGATCGGCACCGCATTCCAGAAGCGCGTGTGGGACGCGCTGATGAAGATTCCTGTGGGCGAAACCCGCAGCTACGCCGCACTTGCCGCGGCCATAGACGCACCGAAAGCCGCGCGCGCAGTCGCCAGCGCCTGCGCCCACAATCGGGTCGCGATTGTGGTGCCCTGCCATCGCGTGATCCGCGGCGACGGCTCGCTGGGCGGCTATCGCTGGGGCCTGGCGCTGAAGCAGAAACTGCTCGGGCGCGAGTCTGCTGGTTCCTGACAAGGCGCCATATTTTGTAGGGGAATGCTTTTGTGGGAGCGGCGGCTTGACCAGCCTTTGGCTGTTGAAAGCCGCTGCTCCCACAAAGCCTCACACGGCTCTGTAATGCGCGGAAATCGCCGGGAGCGCGGGCGTACAATGATTCGTGCCGCGATGTTGGCAGCGCTTCTTCTTTCCCCTTCTGTTTCGAGCACTGCGATGGCTGCTCCATCCGCGGACGACCCGCGTCCTGTGTCCGCATTGGCCATCGCGCTCGCGCTGACGGCTGTGTATCTGATCTGGGGGTCGACATATCTGGGCATCCGCTTTGCGCTGGAAGGCGGCTGGCCGCCGCTACTGGCAGTGTCGGGTGGACGCATGCTGTTCGCCGGTGCGCTGATGTACGCGGTGCTGCGCTGGCGCGGGGTGTGCGCGCCGACACGCGCGCAGTGGCCGTCGCTTGCGGCGATGGGCGTACTGATGATGCTGCTGGGCAACGGCATGGTGGTGTTGGCCGAACAACACGTGTCGTCCGGGCTTGCCGCCATCGCCATTGCATCCATGCCGCTGTGGATGGGCTTGTTCGGCGCGATGTCCGGGCGTCCACCCAGCCGCGGCGAATGGCTCGGCATCGGCATCGGTTTGATCGGCGTGGTGTGGCTCAACGCCGGCAGCAGTCTTTCGTCCACGCCGCGCGGATTGATTCTGCTGTTGATCGCGCCGATCGCCTGGGCCTTCGGTTCGGTGTGGTCGCGTGGCCGCGACCTGCCGTCGCCGTTCATGGCAGCAGCAGGGCAGATGCTCTGCGGCGGCGTGATGCTGGTGATCTTGGGGCTGGCGATGGGCGAGCGCTTGCCCATCGCGCCGACTACGCACGGCAGCGTCGCGTTGATCTATCTCGCGATCTTCGGCTCCATTGGTGGCTTCGGCGCCTACGTGTGGCTGTTGAATCACGTGCGCCCGGCGCTTGCGTCCAGCTATGCCTATATCAATCCACCGATCGCGGTGCTGCTGGGTGTGGCGTTCGGCGGCGAACGCTTCAGTCTGGGCGATCTCGGTGCGATGGCGGTGATTCTGCTCGGCGTGGTCGCGATCAGCCTTGCGAAGGCGCGCGCATGACGCCGCAGCAGGGTCTGGATCGCAAAGGCCTGTCGATCGCCGCCAGCGCGTTCGTGCTGTGGGGGACGATGCCGCTCTACTGGCACCTGCTTAAAGTGGTGCCGTCGCTGCAGATCGTCGCCCACCGCGTGCTGTGGTGCACGATCCTGGTCGCCGCCTGGCTGCTGTGGTCGCAGGGTCGCGGTTGGTTCAAGGCGATCCTTGCCAAGCCTCGACTTGCCGCCATGCTTACGCTCAGCGGCCTATGCATCGGCATCAACTGGGGGCTGTATATCTGGGCGGTCAACGCCGGACACGTGGTCGAAAGCAGCCTCGGTTATTTCATCAATCCCCTGCTCAACGTGGTGATCGGCACGCTGTTCCTCCGCGAACGGCTGAACCCGACGCAGTGGGTGTCGGTCGCCATCACTGCGGCCGGCGTGCTCTGGCTCACCTTCACCTACGGCAGTTTTCCGTGGATCGCGCTGACCTTGGCGGGCTCGTTCGGTCTGTACGGACTGATCCGCAAACTCGCTGCCGTCGATTCGGTGACCGGACTGGGTTTCGAAAATTCTGTACTGCTGCTGCCGGCGTTGGGATATTTGTTGTGGGCGGAAACCAGCGGGCAGGGCGGCTTTATACCTTTCAACGGCAGCGGTGGCTGGGGCTGGGGCTGGGGCGTCGATGCGCTGCTGATTTTCGGCGGTGCGCTGACCGCGCTGCCGCTGATCGCATTCGCTTTTGCGGTGCGCCGCGTCCCGCTGTCCACCATTGGCTTGATGCAATACATCGCCCCGACCATGCAGTTCCTGATCGGCGTGCTGGTGTTCCATGAAGCCTTCGACCGCGACCGCGCGATCGGTTTCATCGTCATCTGGATCGCATTGGCGATCTTCGCCATCGACACTGCGCGGCCGGCGCGGCGATCGGCTGCGGTCTGAGTCCACAAACGACAACGCCCGGCCGAGGCCGGGCGTTGCATAAACGCAATACGACGCGACGATCAGCTGGCGCGCAGCGCTGTTGTCATCGGCATCCGCGCGGCGCTGATCGACGGCAGGAGGCCGCCGATGAAGCCGACCACGACCGCGATCGCCAGACCCATGCCTACCAGCGCTGGGGTAACCTTGAATGCAAACACCACCTGGGTAAAGTTCTGGCCCAGCGTCGAAACCGACAGGTTGTTGAACAGCACGTAGGCGATGATCGCACCGATCACGCCGCCAAGCAGGGCCAGCGCCAGCGCTTCCATCATCACCGACACCAGCACCGGCATCGCGCCGAAGCCCAGCGCGCGGAGCGTGGCGATTTCCTTGGCGCGGGTTGCCACGGCCGAGTACATCGAGTTGAGTGCGGCAAAAATCGCACCCAGCGCCATGATGGCAGTGACCACGGCAGCGAGCGTGCCGATGGTGGAACGGAACTGCTGGGTCTGGGCGCTGAAGTATTCCTGCTGCGAGATGACATCCAGATTCAGCCGCGGATCGGCTTTCAGCGCAGCTCCAAGCGGCTTCAGCGTTTTCTCGCTGTTCATGCCCGCCAGCACCGACGCGTAACCGTTGCGGCCGAAACTGGTCTGCGCTACTTCGACATCCGTCCACAGCTCACTTTCGTGGGCGTCGCCAGATTCAAAAATGCCGACCACCTTCCATTCCGAACCGCGCATGCGGATCGATTTACCGACTCCCACGCCCTCGAACTGCTTGGTCACGCCACGACCGACAACCAGTTCGCGCAGACCTGGCTTGAAGATCCGACCATCGGCGATGCGCAGTTTGGGCCGCAGCACGAATGCCGCCGGCTCGACGCCGCGCACCGTGATGTTGGAGCCATTGACGGTTTCGCCTTTCTTGTAAAGTTCGGCGATGACCAGGAGCTCACCCGAAGCCAGCGGTTTGCCGTCCTGTCCCTTGCGGATGCCCGGACCGAGCTTGATCAGATTGACTTCATCGCGAGTGAGACTGGAGTTGAGCTCGGTTGCCGAACCGCCGCGCAGGATCAGTGCGTTGTCTTTGCTGCCGGTGGACGCGAGGGTGCTGCTAAGGCCCTCGCCCATGGCTAGCAGTGCGGTGAACACCGCGACCACGCCGGCAAGACCTATGACGATGACCAGCGATGGACCCCAGCGCTGCGGGATACTTTTCAGGTTGACGCCGGTAATGGCGAAGATCTGCGAGAGCATTGCGATTCTCCTGAAGGGGTACGGTCAGCGGCCAGCGAGGGCGTCGACGATCTTGAGCCGCTTGGCGCGCAGCGCGGGCAACAGCCCGACCACGAGGCTCAGCAGCAGGATGGCGATGGCACCGGCGCCCCAGACATGCCAGTCCACGCGCAGCGGGAACTGGGTCAGTTTCTGCTGGATCACCCAGCCGGCAACGGTGGCCAAGGACAGGCCGATCAGGCCACCGATCGCGCATAGCGCTACCGTTTCGGCCAGCACGAAGCCGAGCACTGTGGTGTCGGAGAAACCTAGTGTCTTGAGCACCGCCATCTCCGGTACGCGCTCACGCATGCTCTGCGCCATGGTGTTGGCCACGACCAGCAGCAGCGTGAAGAACACCGCGAACAGGATCCAGCTCACGATCAGACCGATATCGCCCAGCTGTTTCACGAAACCCAAATTCCATTCCTTTTCGGTCTGAGTCTTGGTTTCGTCCGGTGAGTTTTCGAATTTCGCATCGATGATGCGCGAGACCTTCGAGGCATCGTCAGCGGTCTTGAGTTTGATCAAATAGATGCCGCCGGCGCCGGGGCCGAACTGGTTCTCTTCGTCGAAATAACCGTGGTTGATCCAGACCTGGTTGGCTTGGCGCTTCCACTCCTCGTTCTTGCCGTCGTAGATGCCGACCAGATCGAATACCCAGTCCTTGCTGCCGTTCTTCTGCGGGAAGATATTCGAGCTGATCGGGACTTTTTGCCCGACCTTCCAGCCGTACTGGTTAGCCAACAGGCGGCCCGCAACCATTGCGGTGCGGGTGTCGCCGAACTGCTTCCACTGCGCCTCGGTCATCTGCCACTCGGGATAGACCTGATGGAAACGCATGGGATCGACCGCAAGCGCGATCAGCTGGTCTTTGCCTTGCCACACGCCGCCGAACCACTGCGATTGGGTAACGGCGGCCACGCCGGGCACTCTCTCGATTTCGCTGCGCATCCGCATCGGCAGCGACTGCGTGAACGAAACCCGGGCCTGGGTGATCAGGCGGGCAGGCGCATCGCCCAGAAAATCGTTGCCGGTTGCGAACAGCACATTCACCGACTGCAGCAGTCCGAAAAGCACGAACGCCAGGACAATCGAAAACAGGGTCAGAAAGGTGCGGGTTTTCTTGCGGAACAGATTGGCGATGACAAATCCGGTCTTGGTCATGTTGATCTCCCTGCGCGGCTCAGGCCGTCGCGTGCTCGGCCTGTTCGATCAGGCGGCCCTTGTCGAGGTGCAGGGTGCGCTTGGCATAACTGGCGGCCAGCGGGTCGTGGGTGACCATCACGATGGTCTTGCCCTGCTCGCGGTTGAGCGTCTGCAGCAGAGTGAGGATTTCATCGGCGGTCTTGCGGTCGAGGTCGCCGGTGGGTTCGTCGCAAACCAGCAGCGAGGGATCCGAAACGATCGCACGGGCGATGGCAACCCGCTGTTCCTGGCCGCCCGATAGCTCGCGCGGCTTGTGCTTGGCGCGATCGGCCAAACCTACCACCTGCAGCGCCACTTCTGCGTTGCGTTTGCGTTGCGCAGCATTGAGGTTGGTGAGCAGCAGCGGCAGTTCGACATTGCCCTGCGCGGTGAGTACCGGCATGAGGTTGTAGAACTGGAACACGAAACCAACGTTGGCTGCGCGCCACTTCGCGAGCTGTCCCGCGCTCAGGGCATCGATGCGCTTGCCCTCGATGCTGATCTCGCCGCCGGTGGGCTGGTCCAATCCGCCGATCAGATTCAGCAGCGTGGTTTTGCCGGAGCCCGAGGGGCCCATCAGCGCGACGAAGTCCCCCTTGGGGATATCCAGGTTGATGCCGTGCAGGACTTCGACCTGCTGCTTGCCGCGTGTGTAACGCTTGGTGACGTCGCGGATGCTGATCAGTGCGGACATGGGCGATCTCTCACAAGAGGGGCTGACGGGTGGTGGATGAGGGCTGCGCCAAGGCGCGACAACGGAGGTTGTAGAGCGGTGCGGCAGGGGAATTATTCGGCGACTTTCTCGAACACTTTGGCGCCATCCTGCAGTTCGACCGAGGGCGCAGACACGATGCTGTCGCCGGGCGCAAGCCCGGACAGTACCACGCGCTGTTCGCCGCGGATTTCGCCGGTCTGCACCGTGGTGACCACGGCCTTGCCGTCGACGACCACGAACACGACATCGGTATCCTTGCCCTCGATCTTGCGCTGGGTGATCACATCACGCGGCACCAGCACGCCGACCGGTTTGGGCGCGGCGGCGGCCGCACTCGCATCGGCGGCCGTTTTCTGGTTGAGGAAACTCACGCGCACGCCCATGTCCGGCACGATGCGTCCGTCGCGCTGCAAGAGCGCGATCCGAACTTTCACCGTGGCTTTGCTGCGGTCAGCGGTGGGAATGATTGCGATCACCTCGGCCGGAATCTTCCAGTCGGGATAGGCATTGAGGGTGGCTTCCACCGGCATCTTTGGCTGAACCTTGCCGATGTAGGCTTCATTGACGTCGACTTCCACTTCCAGCGAATCCATATCGACGATCGTGCCGATCCCGCTGCGGGTAAAGCCGCCGCCTGCGGCAGAAGGCGAAATGATTTCGCCCGGCTGCGCGGACTTTGCGATGATCACCCCGGCGAACGGTGCGCGGACTACGGTGTTGTCTACGCTGTTGTCGGCAATCCGCAGCGAATCGGCCGACACCTGCGCGTTGCGCTGCGCGGTGTCGAGCTGTGCGCGCAGCGAATCACGCGCGGCGATGGACTGTTCGTACTGCTGGCGCGACACCAACTTCTGGCCGACAAGTTGGCCCAGGCGCGAGGCGTTCGCTTCGGCTTCCTTCAGTTGCGCCTGCACGTTGCCGACCTGGCTGCGGGAGGCCTGAAGCTGCGACAGCGCCAGTGCGCGCTCGGAGTCGGCATCGATCGGGTCCAGCGTGGCCAGGACCTGTCCGGCCTCCACCCGCATGCCTTCCTCGATCATGATTTCGCGGACCTTGCCGGTGACTTTTGCGGATACGGTGGCAATACGCCGTGGAACGACATAGCCGGTCGCGTCCAGCACCGAAGCGGCCCCGTTACTGGCGGATGCAATCGGTGCGGCAGTGGCGATATTCACTTCGATACGATCGTCGCCACGGAGCAAGAACCAGCCGCCAACCGCAAGCCCCGCCACGATGGCGGCCGACAGCAGACCTATCCACAGACCACGCCGCGATGGCGGTGGCGAGGCGGACGCGTTTCGGTCGATGCGGAGTTCACTGAGCAGATCGGCGTTGGTATTCATGGTCTTCCAAGACAACATCATGGCCGCAAGTGTGACCGGAACTCACAAAAAAGCCTACTCAGCGCATATCAATGCCGCCGTGCAGGTGGGGATGGGCGTGCAGCGCCAACCAGTTTCGACCGGCCATAGAGTAATGCCTTGGCCCCCTGCCGTCAGCTGACGAATGTCATGGTCGAGCGGTGACGTTTCAGACTGCCGGGGCTCGGCACAGGCGCCTAGTCTGGCCGCATCCAACCGGGAGCCCGACGATGCGACCCTCTAACATGCCTCTTGCCGAACTGCGAACGGCACGCAAATGCTACGGCAGCCTGATCGCCCTTGACGGCGTCGACCTGTCATTGCGGACCGGCGAAGTGCTGGCCCTGCTGGGCGCCAACGGCGCCGGTAAAAGCACCGCCATCGCGCTGTTGCTGGGGCTGCTGAAGCCCGATGCTGGCAGCGCCGAGCTGTTCGGTCATTCTCCCGGCACGCTTTCCGTACGCAGGCGTATCGGCGTGATGCTGCAGTCTGCGGGCATCGCCGACAACGTCAAAGTTGAGGAATTGCTCCACCTCACCCGCAGCTATTATCCGGCGCCGCGCAGCGTCTCCGACGGCGTTGCGCTGGCCGGTCTGGAGGGCTTGCTCGATCGCCGCTATGGCCGGCTGTCCGGCGGGCAGCAGCGGCGGGTGCAGTTCGCGCTGGCGATCTGCGGCAACCCCGAGGTGCTGTTTCTCGACGAGCCGATTACCGGGTTGGACATCGATGCGCGCCAGCGCATGTGGACGACGATCCGCGCGCTGGTCGCTGCCGGCACCGGCGTCTTGCTGACCACGCACTATCTGGAAGAGGCCGACGAAGCATTAGCCCAGCGCGTGGTCGTGCTGCATCGCGGCCGAGTCGCTGCCGCCGGCGCGATGCAGGATATGCGCGCGCATGTCTCCCAACGCCGTATCCGCTGTCTGTCGGCGCTCGATGTTGTGCAGATCGCGAGTTGGCCCGGCGTACGCAGCGCGGTGCGCGGCCATGACGGCAACCCGGCGCGTGTGGAGGTCATAACCGATGCTGTCGAACCGGTGCTACGGCGGATGCTGGCCGAAGATAGCGCCCTGAGCGATCTTGATATCCAGCGCGCCGGTCTGGCCGATGCGTTCCTTGAACTCACCCGCGACGATATCCAACAGGAGGCTGCGTAATGAATCCCATCGTCACGCCCGCCGATGTCCGTGCGGCTGCGCATTCGTCGATGCGCAGCTATCTGCTCGAAGCCAAGTACGAGCTGCTGCGTTTGCTGCGAACGCCGTCATTCGCGCTGCCGTCGCTGCTGTTTCCATGCTTATTTTATGTGCTGTTCGGCGTGCTGCTGAACACATCCAACGGCGACGCCGCGCGCTATCTGCTGGCCACTTATGGCGTGTTCGGGGTGATGGGTGTCGGTCTGTTCGCGTTCGGCGTGACTGTGGCAATGGAGCGAGAGCAGGGGCTGCTGATCTACAAGCGCGCGCTGCCGATGCCGCCGGGCGCGTATCTATTCGCGAAGATGGCGATGGCGATGGCGATGGCGATGGTGTTCGCCATGATGATCTCGTTGCTGCTGGCGACACTGGCTGCCGCCCTCGGCGGCGTCGAGTTGCGCGCGTCGCAATGGCTGCTGTTGTGGGTCGTCAATGTGTTCGGCGTGCTGTCCTTTGCTGCGTTGGGGCTGTTCATCGGGACCCTGGTCAGTGGACAGGGTGCGCCAGCCGTGGTCAACCTGCTCTATCTGCCGATGGCCTTCCTGTCGGGGCTGTGGCTGCCGCTGAAGCTGCTGCCGGCGTGGATCGCCAAGCTCGCCCCGGTATGGCCGTCTTACCATCATTCGCAGATCGCGCTGAAGCTGATCGGCATGGATGCCGGTGGCAGTGCCGCCGTGTATCTCGGCGTATTGGTCGGCATCACGATGGTGTTTTTCCTGCTGGCGCATCGGCGGTTGGCGGCCTGAGTCATCGGCCTATCCGTTAAAGTCGTCATCGAAACCTTGCGCGCCTTTCTTTCAACAGGCGAGATCGTCATGTTGCAATCGCTAAAATCGCCGCTGCTGCGCTGGCGTGCGACGCTGATCCCCGAGTCGCGCGAGCTCGGCTGGATGCCGTTCTATACGCTCGGCTATCTGGTCTTCCTGTTCATGCCGCTGGTGCTGTCGTGGTTTGGCGAATCGTTTGGATGGCGCGGATCGCTGTCGCGCATGCTCGCTCCAACAGCGTTTTCGATCGCGATCTTTTTGCCGATCTACTTCGCTGGCTACCGTACAGAAAGATTCAAGTCGCTGCTGTGTACGCTGGCAATTGCCGCTATCGGCTACGCACTTCTGCCGTTCAACCCCTTTGCCAACAGTTACATCATTTACGCGGCCAGTTCCGCAGCGATGTTGGGCTATGCACTGTGGAGGCGGATGCTACTGACGGTGTTGATCCTGGTCGGTTTCCAGCTCGAAATCATGGCGCTGAACTACCCAATCTTTGTGTTCCTTATTACTCTGATCGTGTCGCTGGCGGTATTCTTCGGCAACCATCACTTCGCGGTGAGCACGCGCAAGCGCGCCGAATTGAAACTGTCGCATGACGAGATCCGCCGACTCGCCGCGCTGGCCGAGCGCGAGCGCATCGGCCGCGATCTGCACGATCTGCTCGGACATACGCTGTCGCTGGTCGCGCTGAAGAGCGAATTGGCGGGCAAGCTGCTGCAACGCAGTGATTCTGCCGAAGCGCGCGAGGCCGCGCATCGCGAGATCGTCGAAGTCAGCCGGGTCGCGCGTGATGCGTTGGCGCAGGTGCGTTCGGCAGTGACCGGCATCCGCGCTGCCGGCATCGCGCTCGAACTTATCTCTGCGAAGCTGCTGTTGGAAAGCGACGATATCGGCTTCGTTTCTGCCGTCGCAGCCGGATGTCTCGACGATGGCGTGCTGCCCGCAAACGTCGAAACCGCGCTGGCAATGACCGTGCGTGAGGCGGTCACCAATATCCAGCGTCATGCCCATGCACAGCAGGCGCGCGTGGAGCTGAACATCGAAGCTGACAACGTGGTGTTATGCATCGTTGATGACGGACGCGGCGGAGCCATCCTGCCCGGAAACGGACTCGCCGGCATGCGTGAGCGGATTGAAGCGCTTGGCGGTCGGCTGCGCATCAATGCGCGCAACGGTGAAGGCACGCATCTGGAAGTGCGGATGCCGTTGGGCGTGAATCAAGAGGCGTTGTCGCATGAGCGTTGAGTGTCGTCTTCATCACTTCCACCCTTTGCGTGCAGCGCTGCATGTCAAGGGAGGGTCGCAGCATCGTTTTCCTCACCTTCACCCTCAGCCTTACCCTCACCCGCAGGCGGGAGAGGGGATGACCAATGTGCGCTTCCGCTTTCGCTCACCGTTGATGGGTGGCGTAAAACATCGGCATTTTCGCCCCTTCCGCCTGCCGGAGCGATCGTCGCGCGCAGCGCGACGGGTGAGGGCAACATGATTCGCATCCTCTTAGCCGAAGACCAGGCGATGGTGCGCGGCGCGCTGAGCGCGCTGCTGTCACTGGAAACCGATATCGAAGTATTGGGCGCTGCTGCTGACGGCGAAACCGCATGGCGCGAGCTGCAGCGGCTCAAGCCCGATGCGCTGGTGACGGACATCGAAATGCCGGGCCTCACTGGGCTGGAGCTCGCCCAGCGCATCCAGCGCCACGCATTGCCGATCAAAGTGGTGATCGTCACCACGTTCGCCCGCATCGGTTTCCTGCGCCGTGCGCTGGATGCCGGCGTTTCCGGTTATCTGTTGAAAGACGCGCCGGCAGAGGATCTGGCCGAAGCGCTGCGCAAAGTGCATCGCGGCGGTCGCGCCATCGATCCGCAGCTTGCGCTGGAAGCATGGAGCGAAGCGGATCCGCTCAACGACCGCGAACGGCAGGTGCTGCGCCTCGCTGGCGAAGGCCAGTCCGCCGGCGAGATCGCCACGCACCTCAATCTGTCGCACGGCACGGTCCGCAATTATCTGTCCGAGGCCATCGGCAAGCTCGGTGTCGGCAACCGCATCGAGGCCTACCGGCTGGCAAGACAGAAGGGATGGCTATGAACCCACTCTGCGTAGGGCGGGCCCTGGCCTGCCATCCCGTCATTCCACACAAACAATGCCTGCAAGACCTGGTTTCTCATGGCCTTGTACTGACTGATATCACTTGACGGCGGGCCAGGGCCCGCTCTGCCGGATTCGAAACATCGTCTGCCCATGTCACATCGGAGGCACGCGGGCGTCTTGTCCCTCCAAACCCGCTCTGTACGCCATCCACACCCGTCTTCAGGAGCTCTGCCATGAATATCTGCACACCCCGCCCCGGTCTTGCGGTCGCCATCGCCATCGCCACTACGATTGCCGCATCCGTTTCCAGCGCAGCGCACGCCGCGACGCCCACCCGCGACAACGACCTCGCCAACGATGTCCTGATCCGCAATGTCCGCGTCTTCGACGGTCAGCGCGTGCTGTCGAATACCAGTGTGTTGGTGATCGACGGCCGGATCGCCGGCATCGGCGCCAAATTCGATGCGCAGAAGGACTTTCCCACTGTCGATGGCACTGGCAAAACCCTGATGCCCGGCTTGATCGATGCGCACACCCATCGTTGGGGCGATGCCCAGCGCGATGCGCTGCGCTTCGGCGTGACCTCCGAGCTGGACATGATGGGCGACTGGAACCGGCTGCCCGAGATCAAACGCCAGCGCGAATCGCTGGCGCGCACCGATGCAGCCGATCTGTGGAGCGCCGGCGCCGCCGTCACTGCGCCCGGCGGCCACGGCACCCAATACGGCATGAAGGTGCCGACGCTTGCCGCCGACGGCGATGCGGCCGGATTCGTGGCCGCGCGCGTCGTCGAGGGTTCGGACTACATCAAACTGATCATCGAAGACATGAGCGCCTACAGCGCAACCAACCGTATTCCCACGATCACTGCGGTGCAGATGCAGGCCGCCATCGCCGCTGCGCATAAGGCAACTCGGCTTGCAGTCGTACACGTCTCGCGATTACGCGACGGCAAAGCCGCGATCGACGCCGGCGCCGACGGTCTGGTGCATATCTTCGGCGACCCGGGCGATGCGGCGTTCGTCGCCGCCGCGAAAAAGCACAACGCATTTGTAGTGCCGACGCTGTCAGTGCTGGCGACCATGGCGCATGCCGACGAGGGCAAGAAGCTTGTGGAAGATGCGCGCCTGCAGCCATGGTTGACCACGACCCAGATCGACACGCTGAAAGCGAGCTTCGGTGCGGATATGCAGGAATCATCAGTGCTGGCCGACGCCATCGCCAACGTGCGCGCCCTGCATGTCGCTGGCGTGGACATCCTCGCCGGCACCGATGCCGGCAACCCTGGCACCGCGCACGGCGCGAGCATGCACGGTGAGCTCGCACTGCTGGTGCGTGCAGGATTGACGCCAAGCGAAGCATTGGCCGCCGCAACCTCGGTGCCCGCGCGTCGCTTCAATCTTGATGACCGCGGCCGCATCGCAGTAGGTCAGCGTGCGGACATGCTGATGGTCGATGGTGACCCGACCCGAGATATTCTTGCCACCCGCGCCATCGTCACGGTCTGGAAGAACGGTTACGCCGTGGTTCGCGCAAAACCGCAGTCGACCGCCGCTGCGCCGGTGGGCGAAGCGATTCCCGCCGGCAGTCTGGTCGATGATTTCGAAGGCAACGTCGCCACCGCAGCGATGGGTTTGTTTCCCGCGAAGTTCGGCGCTGGCTGGATGCAGACCACCGACCAGATGGCCGGCGGCGCATCGTTGGTGACGTTAAAGCGCGAACAAGGCGCGCTTGCGGTGAGCGGTGAGATCAAAACCGGCTTCGCGTTTCCGTGGTCGGGCGCGATGTATTTCCCCGCTGCACAGGCGATGCAGCCCGCCGATCTGTCCGCACGCAAAGCACTGGTGTTCAAGGTTCGCGGTGACGGCCGCACTTACAGCGCGATGTTGTTCTCCGGCGTACAGCTGCAGTCGATGCCCAGTGTCAAACCTTTCGTCGCCGGCCCCGAGTGGAAAGAAGTGCGCATCCCGCTTGCAGGCTTCAACGGCGCCGATCTCAGCCGCGTTCGCGGTATCGCGTTCACCGCCGGGCAGCCGGCTGGCGCGTTCGCGTTCCAGATCGACAGCGTCGAATTGAAATGACCCTGCCGTAACGATGCGGTTGTCGTGATACCACGTAAGTGGGCTCGGGCCCATCATGGCATTCTGGTGTCGGGAAACGCTGAGCCACTATCGAAATCTGCATTTGGTGGGCCAGGGCCCACCCTGCGCGCTGCGATGGTGAAGTTCACTGCGTTCACGCTACACCGTGCTGCTTGCGCTCATGGGTCTTGCCTGGCCACCGTTGTCGTCTTGTTCAAATCACCGATCGCCACAATCAAATCTGCGACGGCAGCACGCTCGGCTTCGCTCAGATGCGGATTCCAGATGTCGGCCAACAGAATGACCCGGGTGGTGTCGCTGCGGTTCCATGCTTCGTGCTCGTAGGTATCGTCGAAGGCGAAGCAGCGGCCTTCCTGCCAATGCACTTCGCCGACCTCCACCAAATTCAGCGCGCAGCGGTCAGGGATCACCAAACCCAGATGCAGCACTGAGCGGGTATTGGTCACGCCGCGATGCGGCAGAATATGCGCGCCCGGACGCATGATCGAGAAACACACTTCCGGCCCGTGATCGCGGATATGGTCCAGCGGCAGTTGCGCCAGCGACGTTGACGTGTGTGGGCAGGCGGCGTGGTGGTCCTGCAAACGGACGCCATCGCGATCGAAGAAGTACGCATCCCAGGCCGCGCCCCGGGTCATGGTCTCCCGCTGCTCTGCGGTGAGGTCGTAGTGAAACGGTTCGATGCCTTCCGCTCCGGCCAGCACGGAGCGCATTTCTTCGCGAATCGCCGGCATGCACGCCTCATATGCATCGGCGAAAGACAGCTGCGAGCGATCGAACACCGGCGTCGCCGGCAAGCCGGGGAAATACAGGAACGTCGGTCGCTGCCGCGTATCGGCATACATCGTTGGTGATTCACCGAGATACATCGCCAGACAATCGGTTACGCGCGACAGGTCGTCGCGGCCATATCGTTCGATCATGCCGTCCAGCAGATCATGAAACAGTTGCCGCCGCCCCGACTGCGCCCGCTGCATCGCATGCTGCACGCGCTCGCGCAGCCACTGCGGCGTGGAATCGTCGTCCAACCAAAACCCGCGCAGCTGCGCGGTCTTGATCGCGCGCAGATAACCCAGCAGCGCCGCCCGCGTATCGCCGCGCCGCTCCAGCAGCCAGGCATGATGCAAGCCGCTGGTGTACGCCTGCGGCTGATCGCGCAGGATGTCCTGCAGCACGCGATCGGCGTGTTCGAGCGTCATCAGCCGGCGCAGCGCATCGCCGAGTATCGCGTGCACCTGCACGTCGTCGGGATCGGAATTCAAAGCCTGCTCGCCATGCGCCACCGAAGCGGCGAATACACCCCGCTGCAGCGCATGCGCAGCGAGAAAAGCATGCGCTTCCGCTATCCCCGGACAGCTCTGCAAAGCCAGCGAATAAGTCGCCGCCGCCGCGTCGGCATGACCACGTCCGCGCAGCTGCCGCGCGCTTGCCAACAGACTATCGATATCATTCATCGATCCATTCTGGCATACGCCAAAAAAACAAATAACCAGCAAGTAGGGTGGGGTGAGCGCAGCGATGCCCACCATCCCGATGTATCCATC
>JAYVSK010000026.1:0-4479 GCA_043775395.1 Lysobacter sp.
CGCCGCTCCCACAAGGGATCCACCATGACCACCCAAGGCCTCCTCTGCTACTGCCGCCCGGGCTTCGAGCCCGAACTCGCCGCTGAACTCACCGAACGCGCTGCAGCATGCGGATGGGGTGGCTACGCGCGCACCGAACGCAACAGCGGCTATGTGGTGTTCGTCGGCGACGACGGCATCGCGCTGACCCAGGCCCTGCCGTTTCGTGGGCTGATCTTCGCGCGACAGAAATTACGTTTGATCGCCGAACTGCGCGATCTGGATCCGAAAGACCGGATCACGCCGATGCTGGCGATGCTGGGGGCAGAAGCCCCCTCACCCTCGCTCGCTGCGCTCGCTCTTCCCTCTCCCCATGCGTCGCATGGGGAGAGGGTGCCCGCAGGGCGGGTGAGGGGCACGCCTTTCGGCACCATCATGGTGGAACACCCGGATTCCGACGAAGCCAAACCTCTCGCGGGTTTGGCGCGCAGCTTCGGCAACGCATTGCGTCCGGTGCTGCGCAAAGCCGGGCTGCTCGCCGCGCAGGACAACCCGCATCTGCCGCGCCTGCACGTGTGCTTCGTCGATGGCGATCATGCGTTTCTAGCCGTCAGCGATGCATACGACAGCGCGCCGTGGCCGCTGGGCATTCCGCGGCTGAAATTATTGTCGGATGCGCCCTCGCGCTCAGCGTTGAAACTCGAAGAAGCGCTGCTGGTGCTGTTGAGCCCCGACGAACGCGAACGCCTGCTGCGCCCCGGCATGCGCGCCGCCGATCTGGGCGCCGCGCCCGGCGGCTGGAGCTGGGTGCTGGCACGCCAAAACCTGCAGGTCACTGCGGTCGACAACGGCCCGCTGCGCCAGCACGTGATCGACACCGGCCTGGTGCAGCATCTGCGCGCGGACGGCTTCGGCTGGCATCCGGCAAAACCGCTCGACTGGATGGTCTGCGACATGGTCGAACAACCCAGCCGCGTCGCCGCGCGCATGGCCGAATGGTTTCGCGAAGGTTGGTGCCGACACGCAATCTTTAACCTCAAACTGCCGATGAAAAAACGCTGGCAGGAAACCCGTCAATGCCTCGAACGCTTCGAACACGAGGCAGGCAAACCGCTGACCGTGCGCGCGCGGCAGCTGTATCACGATCGTGAGGAAATCACCGTGTTTGCGACAATAGACTGATCAGAACAGTAAATTTCTGCGCTTACCGCCTTCCGGCTCGTCATCTTCGTCTGCTAAGTTGTCGCCATGGCCGTCGGCATTCTCCTCATCACCCATCCCGGTATCGGCAGCGCCCTCGTCGAGGTTGCGACGCGCATGCTGCGCGCGCTGCCGCTGAAGACCGAGGCGTTCGAACTGGCGTTCGACGCCGATCTCGACACCGCACTGCCGCAGGCCAGCGCCGCGCTGCGCCGGGTGGACGGCGGCGACGGGGTGTTGATCCTGATCGATCTGTACGGCGCGTCGCCCAGCAATCTCGCGGCGAAACTGGCGCGTCTGGGCACACCGGCGCGACGGGTGGCGTCGCTGAACTTGCCGATGCTGCTGCGGGTGATGAACTATGCCGAGGTGCCGCTGGACGAATTGCCCGCGATCGCCGCCGCCGGCGCGCGCAACGGAGCGATCATCGATGACGCCTGAGATCGAACGCATTGACGCTTCCCTCCTCAACGAACAACCCGAGTCAGCACCATGATCGAACGCGAACTTGTCATCAGCAACCGTCTTGGCTTGCACGCGCGCGCCACCGCCAAACTGGTGCAGGCCGTCTCTGGCTTCCGCTGCGGCGTCACCGTCGCCGCCAAGGGGCGCGAGGTGAACGCCAAAAGCATCATGGGGGTGATGCTGCTCGCAGCCGGTCAGGGCACCGCCGTCACCGTGCGGACCGACGGCGAAGACGAGGCCGGCGCGATGGACGCGGTGATCGCGCTGTTCGAGCGCCGGTTCGACGAAGACAGCTGATGCGAAGAATCCTCTCCGGTCACGGCGCATCGCGAGGCAGCGCGCTAGGCCGGGCGCGCGTGCGCCTGCCGCATGCGCTGGATGTGGCCGAAGAACGGATCGATGCTTCGCAGGTCGATGCCGAAGTCGAGCGCCTGCACGCTGCGATTGCGGTCGTGCGCAGCGAAATGCATGCCCTTCGCGATCGTCTGCACGGCGCACTTGCGCAGGAGGTCGGCGAATTCCTGGACCTGCATGCGCTGCTGCTGGACGATCCGGAGCTGCTGGCCGGCCTCGATCAGCTGATCCGCACCGGACGCTACACCGCCGACTATGCGCTGCGCCTGCAGCGCGACCGCATCGCTTCGGTGTTCGCGGGCATGGACGATGCCTACCTGCGCAGCCGCATCGACGATATCGACCAGGTGGTCGGCCGCATCCACGCCGCGCTGCATCGGCGCGACGCCGAACTGCAGGGCATCGCCGGCGACATTCTAGTCACCGATAACATCGCACCCTCGGACCTCGCGCAGCTGCATACGCAGGGCGTACTGGCGGTCGTCACCGCAGGCGGCAGCCTGCTGTCGCACAGCGCGATCCTCGCCCGCAGCCTGCACGTGCCGCTGGTGATCGGCGCCGCGCACGTGCTGCAGAAGGTCAACGACGGCGATGTGCTCGCGGTCGACGGCGGCAACGGCCTGGTCATTCTGGAGCCGAATGCAGACGATCTGCGCCAACACCGCGCGCGCGTTCAGGAGTACGCGCGCGAACGCAAACAGCTGCACCGGCTGCGCCGCGAACCGACCCGCACCCGCGACGGCGTCGACATCAAACTGTGGGCGAATGCGGAATCGCGCGAGGACGTGGCCGAGGCGCATGCGCTTGGCGCCGCCGGCGTCGGCCTGTATCGCACCGAATTTCTGTTCATGCATCGCCCGGCGGATCTGCGGCACACGATCCCGGACGAAGAAGAGCAGTTCCGCGCCTATCGCGATCTGGTGCTGGGCATGACCGGCCGCACGGTCACCATCCGCACGCTCGACATCGGCGCCGACAAAGCCGACGAGAGCGGTCTTGCGCTGACCGATGAGCCCAATCCTGCCCTTGGCCTGCGCGGCGTGCGGCTGTCGCTGTCGCGCCCCGATCTGTTTCGCACCCAGCTGCGCGCGATCCTGCGCGCGAGCGCCTACGGCCCGCTGCGGGTGCTGGTGCCGATGGTCAGCGGCCGCGAGGAAATGGTGGCGGTTCGCACGCTGATGGTCGATGTCCAGCGCGAACTGCGCAGCGAAGGCTGCGCCATCGCCGATGCGGTGCCGCTGGGCGCGATGATCGAAGTGCCTTCGGCCGCGATCGCGCTGCAGACTTTTATCGACACCACCGATTTTCTGTCGATCGGCACCAACGATCTGGTCCAGTATTTGCTCGCGGCCGACCGCAACAACGAAGCGCTGGGCGAGCTGTACTCACCGCTGCATCCGGCGGTGCTGAGGCTGCTGTACGACGTGATCCGGATCGCCCGATCGCGCGGAAAACCGCTGGCGGTCTGCGGCGAAATCGCCGGCGACCCGATGTTCGCGCCGGTACTGTTGGCGCTGGGGCTGGAAGAATTCAGCCTGCATCCGGGCACCCTGCTGGAACTACGCCGCGCGGTGCGTGGACTCGATCACTCGGCGCTACGTGCACGCACCGCCACGCTGCTGCGCGCCCGCGACCGCGCGAGTATCGAGCGCTGGCTGGCGCAGGCGACGGCGTGAATATCCGCACGGATATCCAGAGATCCATCCCATGACAGAGCAGACCTTGAACGCTACCGAAGCAAAACCGCAGTTCTCCGAGAACTGGTTCGAGCACAATATTCCGCACTGGGAGCGATGGCTCGGCGCGTTCCGCGACCAACCCGGCTTGCGAGCGTTGGAGATCGGCAGCTTCGAGGGCCGCTCCACGCTGTGGCTGTGCGAAAACATCCTCACCGCCGCCAGCAGCCGGGTCGAGTGCGTCGATCTGTTCGCGAACGATCCGGTCTATGGGGATTACCACGCCCGTTTCCGCAGCAACACCGCTGCGCATGCGCACAGGATCGTCGAACATGCCGGCTACAGTTTCGATGCGCTGCGCCGGGTGGAAGGCACGTTCGACATCGTCTATATCGACGGCTGGCATTCGGCGTTCGGTGCGCAGGCCGACGGCGTGATGACTTGGCCGCTGCTGAAAGTCGGTGGGGTGATGATCTTCGACGACTACATGTGGGTGCCGCCGAAGCACGGCAAACCGAAGAAGCCGAACCGGCTCGTGCGGCTCTGGGCGAAGCTGCGCGGCAGCCACTGGCGCCAGGAAGCGCTGTTGAAGCAGATTAAAGGCGTCGCAATCGAAACCCCGAAACTCGGCATCGACGGCCTGCTGGCGACACTACAGGGCGACTACGAACTGCTGGGCATCAGCCATCAGCTCGCGGTGCGGAAAATTCGTGGCTTCGATCAGGGCCAGGTGGGGCACGACACGTAGGCCGGATTTCAATCCTATACAGCAGCAACGGTTGCGCAAGTTCGTCGCTTTGGGTTC
>JAYVSK010000027.1:0-4053 GCA_043775395.1 Lysobacter sp.
ACGTGGATCGAACCGTCGGCGATGACTTCCGCGCCCGCGCCGACGGTGCCGACTACGGTCAGATCGCGCTGTTCGGCGTAGATCTGCTGGCCCGAACGAATCGGCGCGGTGTGGACCATGCCGATGTCGGCGGCGGGGGGCGATGTGCTTGATTTTTTGGGGCTGACTGCTGCTGTGGGAACGACTGATTTTGTGGGAGGGACTTCAGCCCCGACTGTCGGAGCTGAAGCCCCTCCCACAGCGGTGTCAGCGGCGGGTTCATACTGCGCGCGGAATTTCGCCAGCAGCGGCAGGCCCAGCGCTACCGCCAGGCGCTCGTTGTCGCCGCTGCCCCACGCCAGCGCAACCGGAATCACGCCTGCATCCCGCAGCGCAATCAGCAATGCGCGCGCGTCTGCCACTTCCGGCGTACCCGGCAATGCGCCGAAGTCGATGACGACCGCCGCGCGTTCGAACAATTTGGGCGCACGCGCGACCCGGTCGCGCATCTCCGCGCCAAGGCGCTCCACATCCAGCGTGCGCACGCGCAGATTGGCGATGCCGACTTGGCCGATCTTGAGGTCGCCGGCCAATTCGTAATTTGCGGTGGGCGCCGCGCTCATGCGCCGGTGCCGGTTGCGCGCGGCGGGTGCGGTTCGATCCGTGGCGCTGCCAGCCAGGATTCGTTCGGCAGCTGCGCGCCGTAGGTGTCGCGCACCCAGGCATAGCTGCAAAGATCTTTCATCAGCATCGAAGCGCGCAGGCCGGTTTCTGCCATCAGCTGTTGACCGACCTCGCGGAAACCGAAGCTGCCGTGGAACAGTAGCGCAGGGTCGGGCCGCGACGGATCGCTGCCGGCATCCAGAAATACCTCACAAGCCAGCTGCGGGTAGCGCAGCTCGGCGTAACTCTGGGCATCGGCATAAAACGCGCGGCCCACGCCGCCGCCGCGGCGGCGACTGGCGACTACGATGCGGTCGATGTAGAAGAAATGGGGATAGCGCTGGTCGAACCAGCGAAAGTTGCTGCTGTCGTGGTCGGCATGATTGCCCATACCGATCATGAACCCGACGAGGGTGCCATCGCGCTCCGCCACCCGGAAGTATTCGGCGGAGTCGAAGAAATGACGCAGACGGGTCTGGTCGAAAGGCAGAATCGTGGGGCCGGCGGCATTGTTCAGGGCAAGGACGGAATCCAGCTCGTGCTCGCGCACGTCGCGGATGACAATCGACATTCCAATGGCTCCGGCAGTGGTGTGCTGGACGGGGGGCCGGCACGAGGGCGCGAAATTATCGCACGTGCGCCTGAACCCGGCGAGATTGGCGTTTTTCGCGATCTGCGCAGAGTTTGCGCCATACATGACTTCCGGTGGGGTGCACGGGGCGTGCGCTGGCCTACACTGCAGCGATGTTCTCGCATATGAATCACACGCGGTTGCTGCGTTATTCCGGCCTCTTCACCTGGGGGATGGTGGGCCTGCCGCTGTTGTTGTTATCTCTGGAAGCGGTGGAAGGCGGCGCAAACGCCGCCAGAGCGGTGTCTTGGCAAGGGTGGATCGCTTGGGGCGTTTTCGGCGTGTGTTACGGCTGGCTGACACGCTCGCTCGGTACCCGGCGGATCACGCCGCTCGACTACGGCATGCTGATGATCTTGACGGCCAGCGCCGTGGCTGTAAGTTATTTCAACGACAGCGGCCTTGGCAGCATTCTGTTGACGGTGTCCGCCTATCTGCTGCCATGGTTGTTGCCACTATCGATCGGGGTGCTCTGGCTGACCGTTAGCCAGCTGGCGATTGTGCCGGTCTTCGTGGGTGCGTTGGGCTTCCCGCCGCTGGAAGCTTTTATGCTGTCGATGCTGTATGCGGGATTTGCCGGTTTCGTCTACGTGACCAGCCTCGTCGCTTGTCAGCAGGCCCAGGCCCGCGAGGAGCAGCGCAGGCTCAATTCAGAGCTGCGGGCCACCCGCGCGCTGCTTGCCGAAAGCGTGCGGGTGAACGAGCGCACGCGGATTTCGCGCGAGCTCCACGATCTGCTAGGGCACCATCTGACCGCGCTCAGCCTGAATCTGGAAGTCGCGATCCATCTGGCGGAGGGCAAGGCCCAGGAGCATGTTTCCCAGGCGCATACGCTGGCCAAACTGCTGCTCAGCGATGTCCGTGAGGCGGTCAGCCAGATCCGCGACAGCGACGCCATCGATATGGCTGCGACCCTGCTGCCACTCGCCGACAATGTCCCGGGTCTGCATATCGAGATGCGGCTGCCGATGCCGTTCCTGATCGATGATCCCGAGCGCGCGCACGTATTGCTGCGCTGCACCCAGGAAATCGTCACCAATGTCGTCCGGCATGCCCATGCCACTACGCTGGATCTGCATTACCAATGGTGCGATGACGGTATTCAACTGCAGGCGCGCGACAACGGTCGCGGCGCCGATACTCTGGTGTCGGGCAATGGCTTGCGCGGCATGCGCGAACGCTTGGCGGCCTATGGCGGCGAGGTCGAGATCGAAACCCGGGCCGGCAGCGGCTTTTTCCTGACGCTGTCGCTGCCGATCATCCAGGCGCCGGACCGTATGGGCTTGCCGCTGCGCCTGTCGCAGGTCGGGATGGATGCGCCGCCAGTCGGGGTGACGGCTTGAACGATGCCGTCAGGTGCCGCAAGGCAGTCCACTGCCTCCCCGCCAGCGCCTCATACGTACTGCACAAGGCGAGGCGGTGCGCTGTCCCGCTGCCGCGACCGGCCCGGACAGGCCGGCGCGTTCCCGTCACAAAGACATTAGGAGGCGTCATGATTCGTGTTTGTCTGGTCGACGATCAGACCTTGGTACGCCAAGGTATCCGCTCTCTTCTGGGGCTGGCCGAAGGGATAGAAGTGGTGGCAGAGGCCTCCGACGGTCGTCAGGCGGTCGAGTTGATTCCGCAGATCAATCCCGATGTCGTCCTGATGGACATGCGCATGCCCGCGATGTCCGGTCTTGAAGCGCTGCAGGCGCTCAGCAAGGCCAACCAGCTGCCACCCACAATCATCCTGACCACATTCGACGACGATCAACTGGTGCTGGCGGGTCTGAAAGCCGGTGCCAAAGGCTATCTCCTCAAGGATGTCTCGCTGGATCAACTGGTTGGCGCGATCCAAGCGGTGGCAGGCGGTGGTTCTCTGGTCCAGCCGGCGGTCACTCAGCGCCTGCTTTCGGGGCTGGAGCACATGCGCAACGATTTCGTGAGCCTAGACCGGCCGGATCCGTTGACCGATCGCGAAACCGAAATCCTGCGGCTGATGGCTTCCGGCTTCTCCAACAAGGAAATCGCCAATTCCCTTGGGGTGGCCGAGGGCACCATCAAGAATCACGTGTCGAATATTCTGTCCAAGCTCGGTGTACGCGACCGTACGCGCGCGGTTCTCAAGGCCTTCGAGCTGCAACTGATCTGATGTGATGCGCCGGTCCGACCGGTTCGCGGACAAGCGGCGATCGTCTGGCTGCTTTCGACCCGGTCGGGTGCTCGCTCCCTACCGGGGTTCCCTGATAGGATTCGGGTCTTGTCCGCCATGAGCGGGTATTGGTCCCGGAGAGCCCCTGCATGACCCGCCTGATCGAGATCCTGATTTCCCTTGCGATCGTTGTCGCACTGTTCCTTATCGTTGGCCTTGTGCTGCCGTCCAGCCGTTATCTGGTTGAACGCGTCGAAACGAATCGCAAGCAGACCATCGTCTTCGACACGCTGAACAACTTCAGCCGTTTCAAGGACTGGAACGCAACTCCGCTGCGCGATCCCAAAATGGAAATCCGGATTTCCGGCCCGGCTGCCGGCGTCGGCGCCCAGTTCAACTACGATTCCAAAAAGAGCGAAGTGGGCAGCGGCATCTGGAAGATCGTCGAGAGCGTGCCGAACGAGAAGATCGCGATCGATATCGAAAACGACCGCATGGGCAGCAACAAACACACCGAGTTCAAACTCAAGCCGACCGGCAACAACAATCGCAACGTCGAAATCAGCCAGAGCTACAAAGTCGAATACGGTTTCAACCTGCTTGGCCGCTATGCCGGCCTGTATGTGCGCAGCCACGTCGGCGACGA
>JAYVSK010000028.1:0-10293 GCA_043775395.1 Lysobacter sp.
CCACCCACGCCGAATTCACAGAGGGTTCCAGTACATGAACGCATCGCAAGCCTTGCCCACGCCGGTCGCGGCGGCGGAAACGCATCAACCTTGGGTCACGCCCCTTGAACTTGGCCTGCTTGGCGCTATCTGGGGCGCTTCCTTCATGTTCATGCGCGTGGCGGCGCCGGAATTCGGGGCTACGCCGCTGGTCGCGATCCGCCTGGCCTTGGGCGCGGGGATTCTGCTGCCGTTTCTGTGGCGCGAGCGCAAAACATTCGACCGCCATCTGTGGCCGCGCCTTGCGCTGATCGGCGCGATCAATTCGGCGATACCGTTCACCCTGTTCGCATGGGCTGCGCAGCATGCGCCGGCAGGCGTCGGCGCGATCACCAACTCGATGGCGGTGCTGTTCGCTGCGCTGGTCGCCTTTTTTTTTATGGCGAAAAAATCGGTCCGCGGCGCATTGTCGCGCTGGCTGCGGGGTTCGCCGGCGTGATCGTACTGGCCAGCGGCAAAGTCGCCGGCGCCAGCATCGGCCTGCCGGTTGCGGCCGGCACTACGGCGGCATTGCTCTATGGCCTTGGCGGCAATCTGGTGAAGCGGCATCTTGCCGGTCTGCCGGCGACGGCGGTGGCAGCGGCCACGCTGAGCTGTGCGGCGCTGATGACTGCGCCTTTCGCGATCGCACAGTGGCCGCAGCACGCGATATCGCCAACATCATGGGCTGCGGTGGCTGCGCTGGGCGTGCTGTGCACGGGCATCGCTTTCGTCATGTATTACCGGCTGATTGCTCGGATCGGCGCCAGCCGCGCCGCAACCGCCACCTATCTGGTACCGCTGTTCGGCGTGGCATGGGCGTGGCTGCTGCTGGACGAACCGCTGACGCTCACCATGGGTATCGCCGGCGCGTTGATTCTGGGCAGTGTGGTATTAAGTCAGCGGTCTTCGAAGTAACCTGCTTTACGCTGCAGGATTACTCGGTCGGGATCGGCATCGCCACGCCCACCATCGATGCCCGTCGCGGCACGCCTTCGGCATCGAGCAGACGGTCGATGCGCGCGAAGACCTCCGGTCGCGAAAATGGCTTCTTCATGAAGTCGTCGGCACCGATGCGCTGCACGTAGAATTGCTCGGTGGCCTGCAGGTTGCCGCTGATCATGATGATCGGAACCTGCTTGGTATTGGGCTCGCGGCGCAGGGCGCGCAGCGCGGCGAAGCCGTCCATGCCCGGCAGCACAATGTCCAGAAAGATCAGGTCGGGCGCCAGATCGCGCGCAAGCTCCAACCCCTCTTCGGCGGTATAGGCTTCCAGGGTCTGGAAGCCGTTCTGCTGCAGCATCTTTCGCAACACCGCAACAATTGTCGTCGAATCGTCGATGATCAATACCCGAGTGCCGGGACGGACATTGCTGCGCGGCTTTTCCCTGCGCTCCGGGCCCTCATAGGCTTCGTCGGCTATCGGCTGGGCCAGCGCGGCCTCTACCAATACTTCCGGTGTGGCTGCCTCTGCCAGCGCATCCAGCTCTTCGGGCGTGGGCGTCGGTGGACGGGGTGGCAGCGGCGTCACAATGGGAGCAGGCGCGGGTGTCGCAACGGCCGGCGTATCGCGCCCTCGCAGCGTGTCGCGCCATCGTTTGACCGAATCGAAAATGCTCACGTGCTTTACTCTCTTCGAACGGATAGTGGCGGATGAAGCGCGGAACGAATGTCCCTGCAGGACATCCTGTCGGATATCGACACCCCGTGACCATGGGCTGACGCGCAGAGCATAACGGCCCTGAAAGGCAGGGCCAAGCGATACCTGCGCCACTGCACCAGGACGCCCTGTAAAAAGTGACAGCCAAGTCAGCGGATGGTATCGCCCAGCATCATCGCCCGTACGAAGCGTACCGGTGGTGCGCCATAGGACAGCACCCGATCATGATAGGACTTGAGCTTGAAGTCCTTGCCGAGCTTTTGCTGCATCGCTTTGCGCAGGTCGAAGTGTTCCTGCACGCCGACAAAGTAGGTTGGCAGCTGCGCACTGGTCAGCTGGGCGCGGACCCACTTGCCTTCAGCCTCGCGCTCCTGCTGGAAGGTACGCTTGACCATCAGATCCATCGCCTGTGCCTTGGTCCATCCGTCGACCTGTACGCCCTGGTCCAGGATCGCGTTGGCGACCGTGCGCAGATAGAACTTGTCGCGCACCAGATGAAACAGCGGATCGTTGTCGAGATAACCCTGCTCCACCATCAACGATTCGGTATAGACCGCCCAACCTTCGGCGAACATGCCGGAGCGCAGCACGCCGCGCAGCGTCGACGGATGCCGCGCCGAGTGCGCGCCTTCCAGATAATGTCCCGGCATCGCTTCATGGATCGACAGCAGTTGGATCATCCGGCTGTTGTATTCGCGCAGGAACGAATCGGTCTGCTTGTCGGTCCAGTCGTCGGGAATCGGTGAAATCGCGTAGTAGGTCTTCAGACCCTTGTCGAGAGGTCCGGGCGAATCGCAGTAGGCGACGGCAACGCCGCGCTGGAATTCCGGCATCAGGATCACTTCGACCGGGTCGTCCGGTACCGTCACCAGATCTTTCGCGCGGGTGAACGCAGTCGCCTGTGCAAGCGCCTGTTTTGCGGCGTCGACCACATCCTCGCGCTTGGGCTTGTCGGCATAGGCCAGTTCAAGCGCGGCTTCGATCGCCGTCTGCTGCTGGTCGTCGTTCGGGCTCTGGGGCATGTCCGGTGCATTGGGTTTCCCTTTCAGCACCTGCTGCGCGATGGTGTACATCTCGCTGCGAATGCGCACCATTTCGGCTTCCGCACGCTGTTTGATCTCGGCGCGGGACAGCGACGACATCAACGCGAATTTCAGCTTTTCGTCGTAAAGTTTTTCGCCGATTCTAAAATCGCCCTTGGCATTCGGTACCAGCGTTTTGTCGAGCCACAGCTGATGTTCGGCTACCGCTTTGCGCAGCCCTTCGACCGCTGCGTCGAGGCGCTTACGGTCTTCGTCCTGCAGCTTGTCCGCATTGGGCACGATGAACTGTTCGACCAGCGAAATCACGCCGCCGTTCTGCTTGGCGACGGTTTCGGCGTGGATCTTCGGCACCCGCGCCGGATCGATGTTCTCGCGCATCTGCGCAAAGAGTGCCGGCAATTTCTCCATGCGCGCGGTCGCCGACTTCAAGCGCTGCGGCATCGGCGCGAATTCGCGCGCCATCAGGTTGTAGATCGCGCCGCCAGCCAGACCGCCGTACATCTGCGGGTCCCAGGCCCACGACTGCAAAGTCTCCATGCTCCAGATATCGCCCTGGATCTGATTGCGCAGGATCGCCGCGTCGATCTGGTTTTCGCGCGACAGTTTGCCTGCGTCGATCGTATCCAGATCGGCCAGCATTTTCCTGGAGAAATCGACGTATTGCGCGCGGCCCGAAGCGCTGAGATCGTCGAGTTCGGCGTCGAAACGATGATCGCCCTGCTGGGTCGCATTGACCGGGTTGAGTTTCAGCCAGCCGTCGAGCCAGCGCTTGCTGAGATCGGCGAATCTTGCATCGATAGCGGCGTCGACGGTCGTCATGCTGGCGTTTTTTGCGGTCGGTTCGGCAGGGGTATGGGTGCCGGCGCCGCTGCAGGCGGCGAGCGTCGCGGTGATCAGGGCGATGGCGAGCGGGGTCAGACGCATGGACAAGATTCCGGCTGAATGAGCCGCCAAGGATAGGCTGGAACAGGCGTACTCGCATATGTCATGCGCAAGCAGTCCAGAAACAGTGGGCACCTGCAGGGCCGGCGGGCTGCTCTTGTCAGGGCGACGGGAGCCGCGACCAGGATGAGCCTGTCATCGCGAATACCTGCGAAGCAGGTCGAGAGCGCTGTTGTCCATATTTTGAATCAATCTGTAAAGAAGGTTCCTGTTTCAGTTGAGCTTTTGTCGGTAAGGACAACGCTTTCAGCTTACCGATCCCATATTGCAGCTGCCGCCGCTCCTACAAAAGCAGCCTATCTCTCACGCCAATCGCTCACGCCCGCAATACACATTCATTCGCGCATCGCGCGCAAACGCGATCAAAGTCATGCCGGCCGCTTCGGCCTGACGGATCGCCTGATCGGTCGGTGCCGACATCGCCGCGATGACAGCGATGCCCGCGTTTGCGGCCTTGTGCACGATTTCATACGACGCGCGCGACGTGATGGCCAGAAAGCCGCTGTCCGGATCGGCCGGCGGCATCGCGTGCAGCATCGCACCGACCAGTTTGTCCAGCGCATTGTGCCGGCCGACATCCTCGCGGACGAGTGCGCTCCGGGCGTGCATGAAGCCCGCGGCATGCACGCCGCCGCTGCGCGCGTTCAAAGGCTGCTGCTGCGACAGCTGCGCCAGTCCTGCATGGATCTGCCCGGCAGACAGACGCGGCCCATCGCCGACATGACGCGCAGGCTGCAGGGCGGACTGGAGACTCGATACGCCGCACAGCCCGCAGCCGCTGCGGCCTTCCAGCGTGCGCTGACGGTGTTCGATCGCATCGAAGCGCGTTTGCGGGATCGCCGCGTGCAGCGCGATGCCGTGTTCGTCATGGACGATGTCGACCAGCGAAAATTCATCCGCACCGGCGACGATGCCTTCGCAGACCGCAAACCCAAGCGCGAAATCTTCCAGATCCGCAGGGGTCGTCATCATCACCGCGAACGACAGACCGTTGTAGAGCAGGGCGACCGGAATTTCCTCGATCACCCATTCGTCGCGCAGCGTGCCCGCACCGTCCGCCAGATGCAGCGCTTCGCGTGGGCGCAGACCGGTGCTCACGCCGTTAGCCCGCACAGCGTGCGGCCACGTCCAGTCAAGCGCAACCATACGCGCCCGTCATCGCGATGCTGCCGCACCAGATCCAGACCATCGAAGCGCGGATCGTCGCCTAGGGCAACTAGCAGACGCTGCAGTTCGCTTGCGCTCAGCGACAGGCGTTTTGCGGCGCGAGGCAACGACATGTCTTCGTTTCGCGCAAGCAGCTGCAGCAGCGCAAGTGCAGGGTCTTCGCTCATGGCGTATCGGTGTCCACTGCGCGGCGGAGGTACACCGGTATCGATTTCGAGGCCGGCGTACGCGCACGTTCGGCATGGCTGCCCAATGGCACCAGCGTATTGGTTTCTGGAAAGTAGCTGGCAAGGCAACCTGCGGGGATGTCGTATTCGACCAGCCTGAACTCATGCGCGACGCGTTCGCCATCGTTCCATACCGATACCAGGTCGACGGTGTCGCCATCGTCGAATCCCAGCGCATCCAGATCGCTGCGCGAGATGAAGCACACCCGGCGCAATCCATGCACGCCGCGATAGCGGTCGTTGCCGCTGTAGACGGTGGTGTTGTACTGATCGTGCGAGCGGATGGTCATCAGCTGCAGAAGCAGCCCCTCATCCGCCCTTCGGGCACCTTCTCCCCGCGTGCGGGGAGAAGGAAGAGCATGAGCCACATTCACGCTTCCATCACCCAGACTTCCATCATCCAGACTTCCATCATCCACGGGTGCTGCGCTCGTCGTTTCTTCTCCCCGCGTGCGGGGAGAAGGTGCCCGAAGGGCGGTTGAGGGGCGCTCTTCCACCAGCGGGTGCGCAAAAAACCGCGCCTTGCCCAACGATGTCGGAAACACACGTTCGCGTGCCGGATGATGCAGATGGAAGCCGCCAGGATGACGGACACGGGCGTTGAAATTCTCGAAACCGGCAATCACTTTCGCGATGTGATCGCGGATGCGGTCGTAATCCTCGATCAGCGCCAGCCACGGAATTGCGCTTTGCGGCATGGTTGCCGCCGCCAACCGCGCGACGATCGCAGGCTCGGACAACAGATGTTCCGAAGCCGGCGCGTTCATGCCCGAGGAGAGGTGCACCATGCTCATCGAGTCTTCCACCGTGACCGCCTGTGGGCGGTCTGCCTGAAGATCGATCTCGGTGCGGCCGAGGCAGGGCAGGATCAATGCTTCGCGGCCGTGCACGAGATGCGAACGATTGAGTTTGGTGCTGACCTGCACCGTGAGCGCGCAGCTGCGCAGTGCAGCGTGGGTAACATCGGAATCCGGCGTTGCGGCGGCGAAATTGCCGCCCATCGCGAAAAACACCTTGGCTTGGCCATCGCGCATCGCCTCGATCGCAGCGATGGTGTCGAAGCCGTGCGCCTGCGGCGGTGCGAATCCGAACTCCGCACCGAGACGATCCAGAAATTCCGACGATGGTTTTTCGTAGATGCCCATCGTGCGGTCGCCCTGCACGTTGGAGTGGCCGCGTACCGGGCAGGGGCCGGCACCGGGTTTGCCGATATTGCCGCGCATCAGCAGCAAGTTCATCAACATCTGGATGGTGGCGACGCTGCGCCGGTGCTGGGTGATGCCCATGCCCCAGCAGATGATCGTCGCATTGCTGTCGACATACACCTGCGCAGCCTGTTCCAACTGCATGCGGGTCAGACCGGATTCGCGTTCGATATCAGCCCATTCGGCATCGCGTACGCTGTCGGCGATTGCGTCGTAACCATGGGTGTTCGCGGCGATGAACGCGCGGTCCAATGCATCGGCGTCGAGCGCATGCCGGTCAGATTCGCGGTCGGCGCGTTCGACGAGCAGTTTCGCAACGCCGATCGCCACCGCCAGATCCCCGCCGATCTTCGGCTGGAAATAATGCGAGGCGATCGCGGTCGAACCGCCGCTGAGCATCTCCGCCGGCGACTGCGGATCGGTGAAGCGCTGCAGGCCACGCTCGCGCAGTGGATTGAACACCACGATCCTGCAGCCGCGTTTCGCCGCGCGCCGCAGTTCACCGAGCATGCGTGGGTGGTTGCTGCCCGGGTTCTGGCCGAACACGAAAATCGCGTCGGCCAGCTCGAAGTCGTCCAGCGTCACCGAACCCTTGCCGCTGCCGATCTGTTCGGTCATTGCCACGCCCGACGGCTCGTGACACATGTTCGAGCAGTCCGGCAGATTGTTGGTGCCGTAGGCGCGGACGAACAGTTGATACAGGAATGCGGCCTCGTTCGAGGTGCGCCCGGAGGTGTAGAAGATCGCCTCGTCAGGCGAGGCGAGGGCGTTCAGCGCCGCGGCAACGGTCGCGAATGCAGCGTCCCAGCCGATCGGCACATAACGGTCAGTGGCAGCGTCGTAGGCCATGGGCCCGGTCAGCCGGCCCTGGGCTTCGAGAAATTGATCGCTCTGCTGCGCCAGCCACGCGACGCTGTGCTCGGCGAAGAAGGCCGTGGTAACGCGCTTGGACGTCGCTTCGTTGGCGACCGCCTTGACGCCGTTCTCGCAGAATTCGAAAGTGGAATGCGGGTTGCGGTCCGGCCAGGCGCAGCCAGGGCAATCGAAGCCGGTGGGCTGATTGGTGCGCAGCAGAGTACCGGGGCCGCGCAGCACCGCATCCTGCTGGCGCAATGCCTGCCAGGAGGATTTCAGCGCGTCCCAGCCGCCGGCGGGCTTGTCGTACGGCTGGATCGGGGCGTCGTTGTCGCGGTGTTCTGCCATGCGGCCATCGTAGCGCAGCCGGGGTCTGGATCAGGCTGGACGCCGCGAACGCGGCCAGCGTAGATTGTCGGGTGGGCCATGTCGGGGATGGACGGGCCGTTTATTCCTTTGTCCGCACGCCATAAGCAGATTCTTTTGTCCGAAGCCACCGCCAGTCTCGATACCGCTTTGAACCATGCATCGCGCCTGTTGGGCAGCGATCCCGAACTGGCCGGCCAGCAGGCTGTCGAGATCCTGCGCGTGGTCGAAGGCCATCCGGCAGCCCTGCTGGTATTGGCGGCCTCGCATCGTCTGCGTGGTCATACCGACGCCGCGCTGGAGATCCTGCAGCCGCTGGCGCTGAGCCAACCCCGCGCCGCGCTGGTCCATTACGAATTCGGGCTTGCGCTGGGCCGCGCCGGCCGCGGCGATGAGGCACTGGCTGCACTCCGCCGCGCGCTTGCGCTGAAGCCGGAACTTCCGCAGGCCTGGCTGGCGCTGGCCGATCACCTGCGCGGAATCGCCGATGCCGACGGTGCCGATGCCGCGTATCTGGCCTACGTCCGCCATTCCTCGCGCGACCCGCACCTGCTGCGTGCCGCCGAAGCGCTGGCCGACAATCGTCTGGCGGATGCCGAAGGCTCGCTACGCGATTGGTTGAAACAGCATCCCACCGATGTCGCTGCCATCCGCATGCTCGCCGAGCTGGCGGTGCGGGTTGGCCGCAACGATGAAGCGCTGATGCTGCTTGAACGCTGTCTCGAACTGGCGCCAGGTTTTCGTGAGGCGCGCCAGCACTATGCGCTGGTGCTGCATCGCGACCAGCATTCGGAAGCGGCGCTGGCGCAGCTCGATATTCTGCTTGCGGACGATGTCGGCAACCCCGGCTGCCGCATGCTGAAAGCGGCGATTCTCTGCCGCTTGGGCGAATACGATGCCGGCATCGCACTGTACGAAGCGATTCTGGGTGAGTACCCGAACAACCCGCGCGTATGGATGAGTCATGGCCATGCGTTGAAAACCGCAGGGCGCCAGGATGCGGCCATTACCGCCTACCGCCGCAGCACCGCGCTCGATCCGGGCTTCGGCGAAGCGTACTGGAGCCTGGCCAATCTCAAGACCTTCCGTTTCAGCGACGATGAAATCGCAGCGATGCGCACGCAGCTTGCGCGCGCAGACTCCGACAGCGAAACGTTTGCGGACGAGCATCGTTTCCATTTCGACTTCGCGCTCGGCAAAGCGCTGGAAGATCGCGCCGATTACGCCGATTCGTTCGCGCACTATGCGGCCGGCAATGCGCTGCGTCTGCGCACGATGCCTTACCGCGCCGGCGATACCAGCACCCGCGTGGCGCGCGCCAAACGCATCTACAGCCGCGAGTTCTTCGCGCAGCGCGCCGGCAGCGGCGAGCCTGCGCCGGATCCGATTTTCATCGTCGGCCTGCCGCGCTCGGGGTCCACGCTGCTCGAACAGATCCTGTCCAGCCATTCCGCGGTCGAAGGCACGATGGAACTGCCCGAGATCATCGCGATGACCCGCACGCTGCGTCGTGGCGCCGAAGGATCCGCGAGCTATCACGATGTGCTCGCTGAACTGCCGTACGCAGGTTTCGCGGAACTTGGACAACAGTATCTCGAACGCACGCGCGTGCAGCGCAAGACCGGTGCGCCGCTGTTTATCGACAAGATGCCGAACAATTTTCTGCACTTGGGTCTGATCCATCTGATACTGCCCAACGCGAAGATCATCGACGCTCGCAGACATCCGCTGGCCTGCTGTTTTTCCGGCTTTAAACAGCACTTCGCGCGGGGTCAGAATTTCAGCTACAGCCTCGACGATCTTGGCCGCTACTATCGCGACTATGTCGAGTTGATGGCGCATTTCGACGCTGTCTTCGCCGAATCCGGCCTGCCCGGCCGCGTGCATCGGGTGATCCACGAGCATCTGATCGACGACACCGAAGCTGAAGTGCGCCGCTTGCTGGACTACTGCGGTCTGCCGTTCGAGCCGCGCTGCCTGCGCTTTTTCGAGAACGACCGTCCGGTCCGCACCGCCAGCTCAGAGCAGGTGCGCCGGCCGATCAACCGCGACGGCGTCGACCAGTGGCGGCATTACGCGCCTTGGCTCGATCCGCTGAAGGCAGCGCTCGGACCGGTGCTCGATGCTTATCCTGCGGTTCCATCATTCGAAAACAGGGCCTGAGTCTATCGGAACGCTATATTCAGCTTTGAACTGTTGTTTCCCATCGTGTCTACTGATGTTCCACCACCCGGGAGAGTGAAATGCGTTGCAAAGATCCGCCCAGTCATCGAAGTGCCGCCAACCACCGATCCCGCAGTCCAGTCAGAATGCCGCTGACGGCCGCGATTTACGTTGCCTTCGGCAGCATTGCGTTCGCCGGTGTCGCGATGGCACAGGACGCGCAGACCGGAGACAGCGCGCCATCGCTGGAGACGATCACCGTCACCGCGCAGAAGCGCACCGAGAACCTGCAGGACGTGCCGATCAGCATGAACGTGATCGGCGCCCAGCAGCTCGACGAGCTGCAGATCAACGATTTCGAGGATTACGCCAAGCTGCTGCCCAGCGTGTCGATTTCGCCCAGCGGGCCGGGCTTCGGTCAGGTCTATATGCGCGGCGTCGCCAGCGGCGGCGACGGCAACCATTCCGGCCCGCTGCCCAGCGTGGGCATCTATCTGGACGAGCAGCCGATCACCACCATCCAGGGTGCGCTCGATCTGCATGTCTACGATATGGAGCGCGTCGAAGCGCTGGCCGGCCCACAGGGCACGCTGTACGGCGCCAGCTCGGAATCCGGCACCTTGCGCCTCATCACCCGCAAGCCCGAT
>JAYVSK010000029.1:0-6664 GCA_043775395.1 Lysobacter sp.
CAATACGGATTTGGCGGCAAACAGCAATACAGAACTTTCGATGGTGTAGTACACCGCATCGCGGAAGAGCGCGACCGTGCCGAGAGGCATCGTCGGCGTGCTCAGCAGGACAAAGTCCTGGCCCAGCGGCGTTTCGCCTTTGCGCGCAGCGCTTGGCGCCATGAGTTTGATCGCAAAGCCGCGCGCATCGCCGATCGCGTCCGATTGCGGCTTGCCGCTGGAATTGGAGGTGCGTACCCAGCATGCGTAGGTCTGCGGTTTAGCGAACAGCCCGACCTGCAGATGCTTCGGCAAACCGGCCTCTACTTCGAAGCGGGCGCGCAGCAATCCGGTGGTTTTGGGATGCGCATCGCGACGGGTCTGGCCGGCCTCGTAATCGCGCGCCATCTTGCGGCGCAGGATCTCGATCATCTCGGCGGTCATCGCCGCTTCTTCGGGTTCGCGCGTTTCGAGTGATGTCAGCATAATTGCAGGCGGCGCGGTTTCACGCAATGCGACGCCATCTCCAGATAAGTTCGAGTTGAAGCATGATTTTATACAGACCGAGCGAAAGACGGCGTCAGCAGAATCCATTGAGCTTTTAATCAGCGCTCATGCATGAAAGATCGTGCATTTCGCACACGATGAAAAGCCGCTGACTTGCCGATCAGACTTCACTGTCGATCGGCGAAGGCGTATCGATACTCGCTGCCCACTCTCGCACATGAATTCCATCATCCATTCGGCCGGTATTATGCATACCGGTGCTTTCTGCGTCGCGCGCTATCGGCAGCTGGCCTGATCGCAGCGATGACGATTGCCGGTGTTGCCTCTGCACAGGACGGCATGATCATGGTGCAGTTCAAATCTACACTGCGGGCGACAGGTTATACGAAGATCAATGGCGTGAAATTCAAGGACGGCGCGTGGAAATCCGACGCGCGCAGCGCCGGCGGCAACTGCTTCGGTGTGCGCGTGGATGCCGCCACCGACAAGGTATATCCGGGGACCAAAGTCGAAAATCTGAGCAAGTGCGACGTCGAAGCCAAGCTGACCGTGGCCGGCTATGCCGGTATCCACGATCTGCGTTTCCGCAATGGTGTATGGGAAGCGGAAGCCGAAAACGACAGTGGTCAGGACTTCGAACTGCGCGTCGACGCCGCGACAGCAGCGACTATAGGCAAGCGCAAGGATTGAGGCCGCGCGAAACGGATGGGGGCGTTCATGCGGACTTTTCCCGCCGGGTCGGCAAGACCGACCCGGCAAGCAAATGATCACGCCTTCTTGTAGAACCGCTTCATCAACATCTGCATCTGCGTCAAGCGCGGGTCGGGATTGACCGACAGCCGCTGCAGGCGCTCGGCAACAGTATCGCCGTCTCGGCATTTCTTGGTGGGGCTGACCCGTGCTTCCGCCAAAGAACCGAAGCCAGACGTATTCCTGGTGGCGGTCGCATAGCACAACGGCGTATCGCCGCCCATGTCGGCGCGCGGCAGATCCAACTGCGGAATATCCGCGCGTTTGGACATATCCCTCACGACCTGGTTGCGCTTCCAGCGCAAACCGCACAGGACCAGTGCGGTCGCAAGGCGTTTCTGATCAGTGCTCTGATCGAACACTGCCCACAACAGCTTGCCTTCCACTCCCGCGCGGCAGATAGCCTCTGCCAGGGTGACCGAATCAGGATTCATCCCCATAGCCCGCCGGATCAGCTGCATGCTTTCTGCTCTGGGCACGCCGTCCCTGTCGACACGCTCCCCGGCTTTAAGCATCAGCGCCACGGAAATGATCGGAACTTTGCGGGCGGGAAACCAGGTATCGGGAATAGGATTCGCAATTGCGAATATTTTATCCGCGCGGGTGTTGAGGGTCAGCAGATAGTCGGCATAATCGAGGCGGAAATTCCATGCCTGCGGATGTTTCGCCAAATAGGCATCGGCGACACGCGGATATTCGCCCAGTTGGGTACCTTTGCGTAGCGACATCAGTAGATGCGCAAGCGCGGTGACATGCGTATAGGCCAATCGTTCGGGCTTGGATACCGCAATTTTATAGTGGTATGAAGCTTTGCCGGAATCGTTGCGGACGTAGGCCAGGTCGCCCAGAAACAAATCCTTGCTGGGATGTTCAGGCTCAAGCTGGATCGCGCGCGCGTAGAGCTCTCCGGCCTCATCGTCCCTGCCCTGCAGATAGCGCAAACGTCCCAGCAGCATGTTGGCATCGGCGTTTCCTGGCGCCAATTCGATCGCCTTCAAAAAAAATGTCTCCGCTTGCTCGTAATTCGGCGTTACGATCACGACCCGCATTTGATCGGCAGCCAAGGGCATGTAGGGTGCGGTCTTCAACGCCGCTTCGCCCAGAAGCGTCTGGATTTCCGCATTGCGTGGATCCAGCTTGTCCGCCTGCAGCAGTTTGGTCATCGCATCCGCGGCCGCGGCCGGCGTTGCAACATCGTGCAGCGAATAGCGCGCGTCCACGAGCAACGCGTCTTTGCCCGGATCACCCGCCCCAGCCACGATCGGCGGAATATTGTCGCGAAACAATTTGAGCGTCTGCGCATACCACTCGCCGACCTGGAAATCGTAAGCGCGGCTCAAGGCGACGTAATAGTCGCCCCCAAAACCGCTGCCCGCGAACTCCAGGTAATCGGCTAGGTCATCGTCGGGTATTTTGACCAGCACGGGGATCAGCCAGCGCTCGATGATCTCGTCCACATCCGGCACCACGATCGGACCGAGTGGCGGGGCTGGTATGGGCGTGACTGCCGGTGCTGCGGTTGCGGTCGTTGTCGCGAGTGTTTCTGCCACCTCTGCTGCTGGTGTTACCGGTACCGGTATTGCCGGTGCCGCGGGTACTGCAGATGCTGCAGTTGGTGTTGGTGTTGGCGCTGACGACAACGTGGGAGCCGTTGCTGTCGAAGCGGATACGGGCGCTGATTCAGCTGCGGCTGATGCCGCCGATGAAGCGATCGGTGCCGCTGTCAGCGATGGCGCTATTGCCGGTATTCCAGCCGGCGTCTGGGTCGGAGCAGTCGTCGCGTCCTGGGCAGGCACTGCATCGGTGCCGGTTACAGGTGCCGGTATCGGTATGGGTATCGGGCGGAACACCGCAATCAGCGAAGGGACTCCGACGCGAGCAACTTTTTGGTTGTTCACTTCCAGCTGCTGCAGGACCATCGCAGCGACGATTTCTCGCAGCAGCGTCATTCGGGCTGGCGTCATCTTGACGTCTTCCTCTTTGGAAGGCGCAGGCGTTCGTGTCCAGATCGCGGTATTGATCGCGCGCATCTCAGATGAACGCGTCCAGTCTTCCAACGTCTCGATACCCTTGCTTTGGCTGCTCAGCTCTGCAAACAAGCAGGCCGCACGGGCGCGCAGGCGCGCTTCGGAGAACTGCGCATCCATCACCGTTTTCAGGCGCGGCAACAGCGCCGGATCGCGTTTGGTCAGCGCATTCTCGACCGTCTTGCGATGCTGCATGAAGCGCTTGGCGACCATGTCGAGGTCGCCCGAACGGTCCATAGCCCGCACCATGCGCGTGAAAGCGGCGGCGTCGTAGGCCTGGTCGGACTTGCATTCCGGTATGGGCAACAGTGGTGCGGTCACTTTTTCCTGCTTGTCGCAGGCGGTGGCGAACAGGGCAATGGCGATGCCCACGCACACAAGGGATGAACGCATATCTTCACTCCGTTCTACTGGAAGCCGACAGGATAAGCCAAAGCCGGCCGATCGGCAGACCGGCATATCGTGACCTGTTCCACTTAGATCGCCTCTATCGAGCGCTCGGCGTGCCGGTTCCCGGTACGGACCAGCATTTCCAAAGCACATGACTACTGTTCTGCGCTTGTATGAATGCGCCAGCATCACGTCCGGGATTGGACCGGTTAGCGCAGTTCGCGCCACAATCTATCGATGACTCGCACGACCAAACCTTTTGCGTCATCCGCGCGCAGCGCATTGCACCCACGCAACCGGCATCAGGGCCGTTACGATTTCACTGCGCTGACCGTCGCATTGCCGGCGCTGGCGGCGTTCTTGACCACGACGCCGGCCAGTGAGGTCAGCATCGATTTCAGCGACCCGTCGGCGGTGCGCGCTTTGAACCGCGCGCTGCTGAAAACGCAGTACGGCATTGCGCATTGGGATCTGCCTGAAGGCTATTTGTGCCCGCCGATTCCCGGCCGCGCTGATTATCTGCATGGACTTGCCGATCTGTTGGCCGAATCGAACATCGATGACGCGAATACAGCCACGATTCCGCGCGGCGCGGCGATCCGCGCGCTGGATATCGGCACCGGCGCGAATCTGATCTATCCACTGCTGGGGCATCGCGAATACGGCTGGCGTTTCGTCGGCTCGGACATCAACGGCAAAGCATTGAACGCGGCAGCCGCAATCGTCGATGCCAACGGCTTGCGCAAAGCGATCGAGCTGCGTCATCAGCCCGATCCCGCACGCATCTTCGAGGGGCTGCTGCGCGATGACGACGTCTTCGACCTGACGCTGTGCAATCCCCCGTTCCATGCGTCGGCCGAAGACGCCGCGCGCGGCAGCCAGCGCAAATGGCGCAACCTCGGCAAAGCCGACGCAATACGCGGCGGTGCGCGGCTGAATTTCGGCGGGCAGTCCAGCGAACTGTGGTGCGCGGGCGGCGAAGCTGCATTCGTGCGCCGGATGATCCGCGAAAGTACGCTGATCGCGACCCGGGTCTATTGGTTCAGCACCCTGATCGCGAAGTCCGAACACATCGCCGATGTGCGCAAGCAGCTTAATCAGGCCGGTGCGCAGGACGTGCGCGTTGTCGCGATGGCGCAGGGCAACAAGCAGAGCCGATTCGTCGCCTGGACATTTCTCGATGCGCCGCAGCGCGATGCGTGGCGCATCGCGCGCTGGCGCTAAATACGCTGAGCCGGTATCGCGCTGTCGACAGCAGAGCGATACCGGTCGTCCGTTTCGGTCGCCGGACGAAACGCAGGCGAAAATCTGGCGAGACCAGCGTTACTGTTTCGCGAATTCAATCCGCTGGTTCTGGGCGCTGCCTTCGACGGTGGCGTTGTCCGCGCCCATGGTCAAGACACCTTCGCCGCGCGGGACGGGTTGTCCAGGGTGGGCTGCTGAAGCGCCAGCTGCTGGGCATTATGTTCGGCGACGCGATCGTTGGCGCGGTCCACCTGCTGCGTACTGACGACGAGCGATTGCTGCATGCCGCTGGGCACATCGGCGAATACGACGCGCTGATGCGCCGCACTCGAATCCATGGCAAACACGCGGCTGCGGTCCTCGCTCAATTCGACGCGGCTGATGCGGTCCAGGCAGCCATCGGCCGCCCGCGCGGTCAGAGTGCCGGCAAGCTGTTTGCTGCCTATATCCGGCGTGCGGTTGAATTTTTCGTCCAGTGCATACACACCTTTTTCCGCGCCAAGAAACAGGCTGTTGCTCTTGTGATCCGGGTGATCGAGCAGCATGCCGGTACGCTGCGGGATGGGCGTCACGATCGGCGCTGGCATCGGTGTATGAATCGAAGGCGCGGCTTTGTCCTGAGGCACGACCGGTTGGGTCGGATGCGCGGGGGCCAGCAGCTGTTTCGCCGCGCGCTCTTGCTTGTCGACTACCGCATCCAGACTGGGAATAACCGAAGCGGCCATGCCGTGACGGAACACCGCTTCGCCCGCAACCGCCTGTCCACGCTGCAGCACGGTGATGGTCTGGTACAGATTGACGACGTTGTGCGGATTCACCGGCAGATGCGTAGCGACGGTGGCGGTCAGGCCACCGACGGCGCCGCCTGCGACCATCCCGGCGGCGGGCGCCTTGTCGGTCACGGTGCGGATACCGTGTCCCGCCGTATCGGCGCCATGCAGCAGCGCCGCGCCCGTCTGCTGACCAGCCTGGCGCTGACTATTGGCCAGCGCAGCTGCACCATGATCGATATTGCCCGCGACCGCCTGCGTGCCGTGGCGGATCACGCTTGCGTCGCCCTGCGCGTGTTTATGCGCCTGTTGGGCTTCGCGCTGACCTTGACGCATCGCCTGATTGCCGTAGCTTTCGATACCTTGCGCTTGGCGGCCGACCCATTTTTCGGCGTCGTCGGGAAGAATCTTCGCGCTCCAGCGCAGCGCGCTGGCCGTCCATGAGGAGGCGACTTGCTGGGTCTTGCCCTGCGCCTGATGGATGCCGGCTTCGATATTGCCCGCCTGCAGGCGCACCTGCGCGGTCACTTCACCGCCGCCGCGCACGGTAGTGCTGCCGATGGTCCCCACCGTGTTGGTTACGAACGCGCCGGCTTCGCCCTGCACGCGAGCAACGGTGTTCAGCCCCTGACCGACCACATGCAGCCCTTTTTCGGCGACCTGGCCCTCGAATTTCACCACTTCACCGACGCTGCGACCCGCGCGCGCGCTCATCGCGGTGGCGCTGAGTACATTGGTCAGCGGACCGGCGTAGGCTGCCAGCTCGCTCAGCGCGAGCTCTTTCGGCCGATTGACCAGATGTCCCTGTTCGTCGCGGGTTTTCGGCGCCAGCAGCGGCTGGATCTCGCCCGCTGCGGTCGGCAGATTGCGCAGCGCCTGATTGCCGGAATGCGTGGCAAGAAAATCGATGGTGTCGTTGGCGGCACGGCGCGCATGCGGTGGCAGCAGACCGTCGATCTTGCCCTGCACTACTTCTTTGGCGCCGGGCGTGCCCAT
>JAYVSK010000030.1:0-5368 GCA_043775395.1 Lysobacter sp.
GTCATCACCGACACGCAGACCGGCGCAACCAAAACGGTCGCGGCCTACGCCGAGTTCATCGACGCCTACCACTGACACGAAGCCGCTTTGTTTGTCGGCAATACGATGGCCCGGGTAACCGGGCCGTTTCTATTTCCGGATCGATTGTGCAGACTGCGCGCCCACCAGCGGCTTTTCCAATGTCGATCACTGTTTCGCCGAAAGCCGCATCGCCATCGTCATTACCCAGCCGATGGGGGATGCTGTGGTTCGAGTTTCGCGCCGGGTGTTTCCGCTGCCGGCGCTTCGCGATCAACCTGTTCGACCGTACGCATCGCCGCCATCGCGTCGGTGTGCGTCTGCGGGACGCGACGGTGATCGCCGAATCGATTGCGCCGCTGTGGCCGAGCAAGGAAACATCCGAGCGCGCCCTGGTCTTGGGCAAGATCGAGAATCTGCGCGTCGGCCGTCTCGCCTTCGACGGTATCGAACTGTCGCGCGGCGAGGTGCTGAGCTTCTGGGCGCAGTTGGGCAGACCGTCGCGCAGCCGCGGTTTCGTCATCGGACGCGAACTGCGCGAAGGCTGTCTGATTCCGAGTATCGGCGGCGGCCTGTGCCAATTGTCCAACGCGCTGTACGACGTCGCGCTCAAGGCCGGTTTTGAAGTGGTCGAACGCAGCGCGCACTCGCAGGTCATTCCAGGGTCGGCAGCCGCACGCGATCGCGATGCGACCGTGTTCTGGAATTACGTCGATCTGCGCCTGCGCGCGCCCTGCGACCTGCGTTTGGAGGTTGACCTCGACGCGGCGTCGATCACGGTGCGGGTGCGCAGCGCCGACAAAACACCACACACTCAGCGGCGTGCGATCGACATGACGCTAGAAACGTCCGGCAACGCGCTTCAGCCGCCAGGTCCTGGCGATTGCGTGACCTGCGGACAGGGCGACTGTTTTCGCAATGCACCGACGCTGCAGGACGCTGAAGGCGTGGTTGCGGTGCTTACCCAGCGGCCGATGCCGGAGCACGCGCAGTTTCTGCAGACCGCACTCACGCAGGCCGAGCGCATCGGGGCCGACACGTTGCCGACGGCGCGAATACGCAACAGATTGCTCGCCGTCAACCATCGATTGAGGCGTTCGCCGCCGGCGCGACGCGCGGTGGCGATGGCCGCGCTTGCCGCAGGCGAAGCGGCTGCACAGCTGCGGCCAGAACATCTGGAACTGTATGTCGATCAGGCGTGGCTGCCGCATCTGTGGCGCAGCGGCGCGCTGGCCGGTCGGCGCTACCACGTGTTGATGCGGGCGCTGCCGATGACCCGGATCCATACGCAGCTCGAAATTGCTGCGGCGCGTTATCCGGACGAGCCGACACTGCGTGATTTTCGCGCCGACCAAGGGCTGCTGCGCGACGAGCGCGATGCCCTGGACGGGGCAGAACGCTGGATCGGGCCGCATGCGGGCATGCTGCATGTGGCGGGCGGGAAAGCGCAGGCCTTGCCTTGGCAACTCCCGGTCGCGGACACCGCGAACCACGAACGTCGCTCAGGCACCATGCGCGTGTATTTTCCTGCGTCGAGCCTGGTGCGAAAAGGCGCGCTGGAACTGGCTGCCGCGTTGTCCGGATTGAATGCAGAAGTCATTTTGCCGATGCGCGACGGCGGCGAACCGGCGCGCTGGAAAGACACGACACTACACAGAATCATGCACGTCGAAGACGCGCTTGCGCGGTGCGATGTCGTGGTGCTGCCCGCATGGGTCGAACATGAGCCGCGCGTGTTACTGGCCGCGATGGCACGCGGCATTCCGGTGATCGCGACCGCAGCCTGTGGTCTGGGCGATTTGCCCGGTTGGTCCGAAGTGCCCGCCGGCGATGTCGACGCACTGCGCGTCGCGCTGACGCAGATCAGCGACACGATCATGGCGAACGCGGGCCGCGACTGAGCGCACCGCAAGAGATTCGCAAGAAGCGGATATCGCGACGGAGCCGCAGCGCGGACGATACGGCTTTCCATGTCGAGTACATTCACCATGTCGTTCCGTATCCAAGCCCTGCCAGCCGACGCCTTCATCCCACTGTTCGCGCTGAACGATGACGCGCTGCGCGCCCGCGATATTCGCCGCGTCGTCGCCGATGCCAGCGGCGGTTATCCATGTCGCGTAAGCCTGCAGGATGCGAGCGAAGGCGAACACCTGCTTTTGTTGCCCTACGACCACCATCGTGTCAATACGCCGTATCGCGCCTCCGGGCCGGTGTATGTGCGTGAAGCCGCAACGCAGGCGCTGCCGTCAGTGGACGCGGTGCCTGAGCTGCTGAGCCGACGCATGCTGTCGCTGCGCGCCTACAATGCACAGGGCATGATGGTCTTGGCTGACGTGCTGTCGGGCATCGACGTGGAACAGGGCATTGCGCGGCTGTTCGCGATCGAACGCACCGCGTACATCCACATCCATTACGCACAGCCCGGGTGTTACGCCTGCTGCGTGGAGCGCGCGTGATGCTTACGAAGCACGACCTTTTCCCAGAATGATCCGCGCAATGCGCTGGTAGCTCCAATACGCCTGCGCCCAGTCGATCAACACCACCAGGCGAACGCCCAGCAAATTTGAAGCCGTGCAGATCGACCACCGCTGCCATCCGGCCGATGGTGGCGAGGTTGCCGAAGTCGCGATAGCGGACCGATGCGAGATCGTCGGCGCCAAAGATTTCCGGGTGTCCCGGCACGCTGAGGTCGGGCATGACGATCACCCGGCCGGCGCGCTCCAACGTCAGCAGATGAAGGTGATGAAACTCGGCGGCAAGATCCAGAACCTGCTGCGCGACGGTCGGTAACGCATTCGGCGCTGCTGGACGCAGCATGCGCAGCAGGCCTACCCTGTTTGCCAATTTCGTGGAGAAAAAACATGGACGAAAGAATGCGAATCGCGCTGCTGATCGACGCCGACAATGCGCCGGCCTCGAAGATCGATGTTGTGCTTGCAGAACTCGCGCGGCACGGTATCGCCAATGTCCGCCGCGCCTACGGCAACTGGAAAAGTCCGACGCTTCAAAAATGGGAGCAGGGGCTGCATCCCAATGCGATTCAGCCGATGCAACAGTTCGCGCTGAGCACCGGCAAGAATGCCTCGGATATGGCAATGGTGGTCGATGCGATGGATCTGCTGCACAGCGGACGTTTCGATGCGTTCGCGATCGTCTCCAGCGATGCCGACTTCACGCCGTTGGTGATGCGATTGCGTGCGCAGAACATGCGTGTGTTTGGATTCGGGGAAAAGAAAACGCCGAAGCCGTTCGTCAATGCTTGTTCGACGTTTCTGTATGTCGATGCACCCATGCAGGCCGGGCGGACTTCGCCCGATGCGGCTCCCGCCACGCCGCCAAAACGAAAAAATGCGGCTGAATTGCGCGCCGACACCACGCTTGTGAATTTGCTTCGTGATGCGGTGGATGCATCGAAGGACGATGACGATGGCTGGGCGAATCTCGGCGCTGTCGGCCATTTCATCGCCAATCGCGCTTCTTTCGATCCCCGCAATTATGGTTACGCGAAACTCAAAGGTCTGATCAAGGAGATCGGTTTGTTCGAACTGCGCGAAGACAGCCTGCAGATCTCGATCCGCGCCCTGCCGAAGCCGAAACCGACCGCGCCGAAAGCCGCCGCACCAAAACCCGGTCGCACGGCTTGAACGTTCAGCATTTGCTGCGGCAAGCATCTGCGCAGTGATGACGGTGCGATTGTCGCGGGCCCGCGATATCCGCCCAGGACATCAATAAAGATCCACCGGATCCACATCCAGCGACCAGCGCGTTTTCCGCGCTTCAGGCAGCGCATAGATCGCCGGCAGTGCGGCTTCGAGCGCTGCGTGCAGCTCGCGGCGGGTGGATGCCGACAGCAGCAGCTGCACGCGGTACATGCCGGCGCGGCGCGGCATGGGTGCGGGCACGGGGCCATCGATCACAACGACTGGCGCACCCTCATCCGGCGCTTCGCGCCACCTTCTCCCGGAGGGAGAAGGGACAACCGCATGCAGCTGTGCTTTCGCCGCCTGCAGAAACTGCATGGGTGCGTCGGCGTGCTGCGCTTCGGCACGCAGCAGGGCGAGGTGTGCGAACGGTGGAAAACCTGCCGCTTCGCGCTGCGCGAGTTCGCCGTCGGCGAAGGCGTGATAGCCGCCGTGGATGAGGGTTTGCAGCAGCGGATGATCGGGATGATGGGTCTGCAGCAGCACTTCCCCGGGTTTGTCGGCGCGGCCGGCGCGGCCGGCGACCTGGATCAGCAGCTGCGCGAGTTTTTCGCCAGCGCGGAAGTCGGCGGAGAACAGGCCTTCATCGATGCCGACCACCGCGACCAGGGTCAGATTCGGCAGATCGTGGCCTTTCGCGAGGATCTGGGTGCCGACCAGAATTCCCGGTTGCGCACCGAATGCAATAAACAGTTTTTCCAGCGCGTCCTTGCGCCGGGTGCTGGCGCTGTCGATACGCAGCACCGGCACGTCGCTGAATGTTTCCGCGAGCAGTTCCTCCAAGCGCTCGGTGCCCACGCCCTGCGGCTGCAGCGCGAGGCTGGCGCAGTCGGGGCAGGCCGGCGGCGGCGTCTGTCGCGCACCGCAGTGGTGGCACTGCAGGCGTCGGCCGCCGCCGTGCACGGTCATGGGGCTGCCGCGCAGCGGAGTGCTGCAGCGCTTGCACTGCGCGCTCCAACCGCAGTCGTGGCACAGCAGCACCGGCGCATAGCCGCGGCGGTTCTTGAACACCAGCACTTGGCCGCCGGCGTCCAGTGCTCTGCGTATCGACTGCAGCAGGTCCTGGGACAGCCCGGCGTCGAGCGGGCGCTTGCGCACATCGATCACCCGCACCGCCGGTGGCTGCGCGTCGCCCGCACGTTTACGCAGGCGCAGATGCGCGTAGCGGCCAGCCTGCGCGTTGTACAGCGTCTCCAGCGACGGCGTGGCGCTGCCCAACACCACCGGCACGTCCAGCGCCTTGCCACGCACCAGCGCGAAATCGCGGGCGTGGTAGCGGATGCCGTCCTGTTGCTTGTAGCTGCCGTCGTGTTCTTCGTCGATCACGATCAGCCCGGCCTCGGGCAGCGGTGTGAACATGGCGGATCGAGTGCCCACGATCACCCGCGCCTCGCCGCGCCAGGCAGCGGCCCACACGCTCGCCCGCTCGTTGTCGGTCAGGCCGGAGTGCAATGCATGGATCGGCACGCCCAGCCGCTGCCGGAACCGCGTCAGCGCCTGCGGAGTCAGCCCGATCTCCGGGACCAGCACCAACGCCTGCCGGCCGCGCGCCAGACAGTCGGCAATCGCCTGCAGATACACCTCGGTCTTGCCGCTGCCGGTGACGCCGTCGAGCAGCGATGCAGCGAACCCCGTGCGGGCGCGCAGGG
>JAYVSK010000031.1:0-4109 GCA_043775395.1 Lysobacter sp.
GGGCAACACATGGCAGGCGCAGGCGGTACACCCGGCGGAGTCGGGCAATTTTTGATCGGTCTGATGTGCGCCGTGGCCGGCGGCTGGCTGTTGACCAATCAGGTGTCGGTCAGCTCGGGCGGCATGTGGAACATCTACGGCTACAACGGCTTCGGCCTGTCGCTGATTCCCTTCGTCCTCGGCACCGGCCTGATTTTCTTCAATGGCAAGTCGATCGTCGGCTGGCTGCTGCTGGCGGCGGGTCTGGTGATCGTGTTCGTCGGCATCCTGTCGAATCTCAACATCTATTTCCGGCCGACCAGCTTGTTCAACACGCTGTTGATGCTGGCCCTGCTGGCCGGCGGGGTCGGTGCGATGGCAGCGGCCCTGCGCACCACCCCAGCACCGAAACCCGACAAGCCATAGCGCTTCGCGCATCTTTTGGGTGCGCCTTGGCAACAGCCTGCAGAATGCACTCCCGTTTTGGCGCTGTCGTGCAGAACGCCGCTGCAAAAGGACGCGCAGCCGCCCAATCGGGCTGTTTTGCAGCGGAAATGATGTCTAACTGAACGACATCGACAGGGTTTGGCCACAGCCGCCCATTACCTTCAAGCTTCGTCGGCGCAACAGCAGCGCGGTTTCGGGAAACGCTTTCGGCAGGTCATGTCGGAGGCGGTTATCGCGCCGGGAGGTTTGTTGATGCATATCGAATCGGCTGCACTGGCGCCTGATCACGGATTCAGTGTCGGTCATTTCAAATACAACGTGGAGAACACACATCATGAATATCATTATCTGGTTGATCGTCGGCGGCATCATTGGCTGGCTCGCCAGCATCATCATGAAACGCGATGGCCAACAGGGCATTTTTCTCAATATCATCGTCGGCATCGTCGGCTCCTTCCTCGGCGGCTTTCTGATTGCGCCGATGTTGGGCTCCGGAACGGCCAATACCGGAGACTTTTCGATCGTCGGGCTGGCCGCTTCGCTTGGCGGTGCACTGATCCTGCTGTTGCTGGTCAACCTGCTCACGCGGGGCCGCGCGCGCTGAGCCCGTGACCGCTCACGGATGTAAAACAAGCCCGGCAAAGCCGGGCTTGTTTTTTTGGTGTCTATCACTGGTATCAGTGCAGTGATGTCGGCGCACTGATGTCAGCGCAGTTGATTCACGGCCTGAAGCGCGCGGTAATAGCGCTTGACCGTCACTGCGCTCAGCATGCCGGATCCAGTCTCACCCACACCGGCGCATGGTCGCTGGGCCGGTCCCATGTCCGCGGCACGCGGTCGATATCCGCAGCGCTTGCTGTGTTACGCAGCGCGTCCGATACCAGCGTCATATCGATACGCAAACCCAGGTTGCGGCGAAACCCGGCCTGACGGTAATCCCACCAGCTGAAGAACCCGCTTTCGCTGTGATGCAGGCGATACGCGTCGTGCAGGCCCAGATCGAGCAGCCGCTGCAGCGCCGCGCGTTCGGCGGTGGAGGTCAGGATACTGTCGTCGTTCCACACCGCCGGGTCGTGCACGTCGCGATCGTCGGGCGCGATATTGAAATCGCCCATCACCACCAGCCGCGGATACTTGTGTATTTCGTCGGCAAGCCACGCATGCACGGCGGCCAGCCAGCGCAGTTTGTAGTCGTATTTCTCGGTGCCGATGTCCTGCCCGTTCACCACGTACAGATTGACGATGCGCACGCCATTCACGGTGGCCGCGATGACACGTTGCTGCGCATCGTCGAAATCCGGAATGCCGATCTGCACATCGTCAAGCGCGTGGCCGCGCGCGAGCAGGGCCACGCCGTTGTAGGTCTTTTGCCCGGCGAACACGCTGCGATAGCCCAGCCCTGCCAGTACCGTATCCGGGAAGCGGCTGTCTTCGAGCTTGGTTTCCTGCAGCCCAACCACATCGGGGGCGGCGTCCTGCAGCCACTGTTGCAGATGCGGCAGGCGCACGTTGAGCGAATTGACGTTCCAGCTGGCGATTTTCATGCAGCGCCCTCAGCCTGCCAAAAACCGGATCAACCGATCGATCTTGCCGCGATACGGCGGCTTGATGAAATCGGTCGCGGTGAACCGCGCCTGCCACAGCACCGGCATCGCTTTGGTGAAGGCGTCGAAACCGGCGCGGCCGTGGTACTGGCCCATGCCGCTGGGGCCGATGCCGCCGAACGGCAGATTGTTCGCCGCGAAGTGCAGCAGCGTGTCGTTGACGGTCACGCCGCCGGCGATCAGCCGCGAAAGAATGGTTTCGACAATGCGCTTGTCGTGACTGAAGGGGTACAGCGCCAGCGGCCGGTCGTGGGTTTCGACGTAAGCCAATGCATCGTCGAGCGTAGCGTAGCCGTGGATCGGCAGAATCGGCCCGAAGATTTCGTCCTGCATCACTTTGGCGTCGTCGCCCGGTTCGATGATCAGCGTCGGCGGAATCAGCCGCTCCGCATCGGCGCGTGCGGCGTCGACGCTGGCGAGTTCGATCACCGTCAGCCCGCGCGCGCGCGCATCGTCGACGTAGCCGCGCAGCCGCCGGTACTGACCTTCGTTGACCACGCGCGTGTAGTCCTTCGCTTCGTGCATGTCGGCGCCGTAGCGCGCGTGCACCTGCGTGCGCAGCGCGTCCACCAGCGCATCGCGGCGTGCGGCATCGACCAAAATATAGTCCGGCGCGATGCAGGTCTGACCGCCGTTGAACCACTTGCCGCTGGCCAATCGCGCAGCCGCCTGTTCGATCGGAAAATCAGCGGCCACGATCGCCGGCGATTTGCCGCCGAGTTCCAGCGTGAGCGGGGTGAGATTCGGCGCGGCTGCGGCCATCACCTTGCGCCCGACCGCAGTGGAGCCCGTAAACACCAGATGGTCGAACGGCAGCCCCGCGAATGCTGCGCCCAGCGCCGCGCCGCCCAGCGCCACTGCGACGCGATCGGCCGGAAACACATCCGCCAGCAGCGACTGCAGCCACGCGCTGGTGCGCGGGGTGTGCTCCGACGGCCTCACGAACACGTGATTGCCTGCGGCGATGGCGGTGGCCAACGGCACCAGCGCCAGATTCACCGGGTAATTCCACGGCGACATTACCCCGACCACGCCCACGGCTTCGCGACGGATCTGCGCGCTGGCCGGCCACAGCCGCCACCCCACGCTGGCGCGCTTGGGCCGCATCCAGCCGCGCAGATGTTTGCGCAGATGATCGATCTCGCCCAGCACGGTCAAGCCGTCGGCCAGCAATGTTTCGTGTTCGGAGCGATGGCCGAAATCGGCGCGCACCGCGGCTTCCATATCGCCCATCCGCGCCTTGAGGGCGGCCTTGAGCCGGTCCAGATCGGCCATCCGCTGCGCGTAGTCGGGTTTCTTCGCGCGCCATGCACTGCGCAGGCGTTCGAGCGCGGGCGCGAGTTCGGCGATCTCGTCGGCGGGCGGCGCGCGTTCCACATCCGGTACCGGCGCGTGGTTGGCGCTGCCGTTGAGGGTGGCGTTGACCGCAGCATTGGCGGCGATGATGGCGGCGTTGGCCGCAGTAATGGCGTTCATGGGTCGAGTTTAGAACGTGTCGCCGCTGCGTGCTTAAATGCGGCCATGACCAATCCCGATTGCCCCATCCGCAACGCCTTGATCCGGCCCTATCTCCACCACTTGCCCGCCCTTGGCGAGCGGGTCTACATCGATCCCGCCGCTGTCGTGATTGGCGATGTCGAACTGGGCGACGACGTGTCGATCTGGCCGGCCACAGTGATCCGCGGCGACGTGAACTTCATCCGCATCGGTGCACGCACCAACATCCAGGACGGCACCGTGGTCCACGTCAGCCACGACGGCCCGCACGCCAAACTCGGCGGCTTCGCCACCCGCATCGGAAGCGACGTGACCATCGGACACAAAGCGATCATCCACGCCTGCACCATCGAGGATGCGGCGCTCATCGGCATGGGCGCGATCGTGCTGGACGGCGCAGTCGTCAAGAAGCATGCGTTCGTTGGTGCTGGCGCGCTGGTAGCGCCGGGCAAGACCGTGGGCGAGGGCGAGATGTGGCTGGGCAGCCCGGCCAGATGCGCGCGCAAACTCACCGATGCTGAAATCGAAGCGCTGTATTACTCCGCGCAGCATTATGTGCGGTTGAAGGATGCGTATTTGAAT
>JAYVSK010000032.1:0-5961 GCA_043775395.1 Lysobacter sp.
TCGCCCGGCTGCATCGTCGCCACGCCGATCCGCGGCGCAGCCTGCGCTGCGAATGCGCACGTCAGCGCGATCAGCCAAACAAGCAACCGTACAGTGCAACCTACGGTAATGCGGTTACGCCGCATGCACGCTCACGTGCAGCGTATGCAGGCGTCGGGCGTCGGCGCGCGCGACCCTGAAACCGAAGCGGCTGAGCGTGAGCTCTTCGCCGGCTTCGGGCAGATGACCGATCGCGGCGGTGATCAGCCCGCCGATGGTGTCGTATTCGTCATCGTCGAAATCGGCGCCGAAACGCGCGTTGAAGTCCGAGATCGGAGTGAGTGCATCGACCAGATACTGGCCGTCGGCCTGGGCCGCGATCAGCGCGTTGGGGTCTTGGGCATCGTCGTGTTCGTCGTCGATCTGACCGACGATCTGTTCCAGCACGTCCTCGATGGTGACCAGACCGGCTACGCCGCCGTATTCGTCGATCACGATCGCCATATGGTTGCGCGACTGGCGGAATTCGCGCAGCAGAATGTCCAGACGCTTGGATTCGGGCACCAGCACTGCCGGGCGCAGCAGCTCGCGCACTGTGCCGGGGCCGTTGTCGGCGACCACGCCGCGCAGCAGATCCTTGGCCAGCAGGATGCCCAGGATTTCGTCTTTGTCTTCGCCGTGGATCGGGAAACGCGAGTGGCCGGATTCGACCACAGCTTGCATCAGCGAGAGAAACTTGCCGTCGACCGGCAGCACCACCATCTGCGCGCGCGGAATCATGATGTCGCCAACGCTCATGTCGGAAATGCCGACCGCGCCTTCCATGATCCGCAGGGTATCGGCGTCGATCACGCCATCGGCTTGCACGTCGCGCAGCAATTCGACCAGATCTTCCTGATTGTCGGGCTCGCCGGAAATCGCCGCGCTCAGGCGCGACAACCACGAGCGGCGCTTGTCGGCCTTCTTCTCGGCAGGCGCCTTGTCGGCGGGTTTCGCGCCGTCCTGCGCGGGGGTCGTACTGTCGTCTTCAGGCATTGCAGTCATGGCGTCGCCCGGTCGGGCTGAGGACGCAGTTTACCGGGTCCGTGCGGCGGTTGCCCTGCATGGCGTGCTGCATGGCGCTTCGCCCCCTCCCGGTTCCCTGCGCTTTGCGCAAGAGGAGAAGGCAAGCGCTTGCAGGGGCCAGTGCTTCACAAGGTGTAGACCTCGGCATTCTCCCTCCCGTTGGCCGACAGCCAAGGGGAGCGTTGGGGGAGGGGGCAAGACTGAAGACAAGACGGGAAGAAAGGATCGCAGCCCGAAGGCTTCAGTCCTGGACCCGATAGGGGTCTTCGATCCCCAGGTCGGCCAGAATATCCCGCTCCAACTGCTCCATGCATTCGGCCTCGCGCTCATCCTGATGGTCCATGCCCAGCAAATGCAGGACGCCGTGAACCGTGAGGTGGGCATAGTGATTGGCGGCCGGTTTGTCCTGTTCCGCAGCTTCACGGACCACCACCGGCGCGCACAGCACGATGTCGCCCATCAGCGGCAGGATCACGCCCTTGGGCAGTTTCACGCCCTCGGCCATATCGGCAGGAAAGCTCAGCACGTTGGTGGCGTAATCTTTGCCGCGATAGTGGCGGTTCAGCGCGCGTCCTTCGTCTTCGCCGACCACACGAATGGCGAGGTCGGCTTCACGGATACGCCCGTGCAGCGCTGCCGCGACCCAGCGCCGGAAACTGGTCGCCGCCGGTACCCCTGCGCGCGGTGTGGCATAGCCGACCGCGACATCCAGACGGACGGGGCCTTTTGTCATGGCGCGCTTCGTGCAGTGGCCGCCTGCTCCGCGCTTTGTCTCTCGTACGCCCGCACGATCTTCGCCACCATTGGATGACGCACCACGTCGCGCGCTTCGAAGAATGTGAAGCTCACGCCATCGACATCGTGCAGCACGTCGAGCGCGTCGCGCAGGCCGGATTTGATGTGCTTCGGCAGATCGATCTGGGTCAGATCGCCGGTGACCACAGCCGTGCTGCCGAAGCCCAGGCGGGTAAGGAACATCTTCATCTGTTCGACGGTGGTGTTCTGCGCTTCGTCGAGAATCACGAACGCATCGTTGAGCGTGCGTCCCCGCATGTAAGCCAGCGGCGCGATCTCGATGACATTCTTTTCCAGCAGTTTCGCAACCCTGTCGACGCCCAGCATTTCGTACAGCGCGTCGTACAATGGGCGCAGGTATGGGTCGACTTTCTGCGACAGGTCGCCTGGCAGAAAGCCCAGTTTTTCGCCGGCTTCCACCGCTGGGCGCACCAAGATGATCCGCTGGATGCGCGCGGTATTCAGCGCTTCCACGGCCATGGCGACGGCTAGAAAGGTTTTGCCGGTGCCCGCCGGGCCAACGCCGAAATTGATGTCGTGGCTGGCGATGAGATGCAGGTATTTCTGCTGGTTCGCGCCACGGCCGCGTACGGTGCCCCGTTTGACCTTCACCGCAACGTCCTGCGGCTGATACGCAGGGTTGTCGTCGGCGACCGGCGCGCTGTCGCCAAGCCGCAGATGGATCGCATGGGCGTCGAAGATGATGTCTGCGGATTCTGCGTAAAGCGAACGCAGCAGTTTTTCCGCGTGCGCGACAGCGACGGCGTCTTCACCGTCGACCCGGAAGATATTCCCGCGGTTGGCGATCTGGACCCCCAGCCGCAGTTCGATCTGGCGCAGATGGGCGTCGAACGGCCCGGTCAGGTTGGCCAGGCGTTCCGGATCGGCGGGGTCGAGCGTGAAATCGTGTTGAGGGGCATGTTGCATACGGTCGTTAGGGTAACGTGCCGCCGCGGTTCGTGCATGCGTCAATCGCGCGGCAGAAGTCTGATGATGGTGTCCGCCTTGGCGGGCCTGTCTCGGTCGAACGTACGTGAAAAGCGCTCTGCTCGATCCGCCAGTTGCCCTTCATGGCGAGACTCTCCAAACGGATTCACAAAGCCTGCTGCCAGCCGAACACCGTGCGGGCAGCCCGCTGTGGTGGCGGTACAAGGCACGAACAGGCCTACTCAATAGCTGCGTGAGCGTTCGAGAGGACAGGGTTTGGGTTGGTGGATTCGGGAACAGTATTCCCGCTGGGACATTGCCCTCTAGACATTAATTAATGGATTAATTAAATTAATGGAATGAAGACGCGCGACGCCGATGCCAAGTCCAACAGTTCCGCCAATGCGCCTCGTCGGCTCCGGTCGCCCGGCCGCCCTGCAGGTGAAGGCGACGACCTTCGCCAGAGGCTGCTCGACGCCAGCGTTGGCTGCTTTGCGCGGCAGGGCATCGTCGGCAGTTCGCTGCGGGAGATCGCGGCCGAAGCCGGCGCCACGCCGGCGATGCTGCATTACTACTTCGGCGGCAAGGACGCGCTGCTGGCGGCGGTGATCGAAGAAAAACTGATGCCGCTGATGCTGGGATTGCGGGAGCCGCTGCTGCAGGCCGGCGACGATCCGCGCGCACTGATCCGAGGCTTCGTGATCGCCGCCATCGTCACCGCCCACGCGCACCCCTGGCTGCCGCAGCTGTGGGTGCGGGAAGTGCTGCACGACGGCGGCGCATTGCGTCATTTTCTGCTGGAACGTATCGGCCCGCTGTTCCCGCGCGCGATGGTGCAGAGGTTTGCGCAGGCCCAGGCGGAAGGGCGTATCAATCCGCGGATCGATCCGCGACTGCTGGTGGTGTCGCTGATCGGGCAGACCATGTTCATGGCCGCCAGCGCACCGATCTGGCGGCGTTTATACGATGCCGACGATGTGGGCGCCGACGCGATCTGCACCCATGTGTTGGCCCTGCTTGAATCCGGACTGGAGCTGCGAGATGTGTAAATTTTCTTCGTTTGCGATGCTGATCGCGACCCTTCTGCTCGCCGGCTGCAAGGACGAAGGTCAGCAGGTGTTGGGCACACTGGAATACGACCTGATCAGCCTGCCGGCGCCGTCGGCGGAGCGGATCGTTTCGGTCGCGGTGCATGAAGGCGATCGCGTCAAGGCCGGCGCCATCATCATGACCCTCGAGCGCACCCGCATTGCAGCCCAGACCGGTGTCGCGCAGGCGCAGGCGCAGCAGCAACGCGATGCGTTGGCCGAACTCGAAGCCGGCACCCGCGTTGAGCAGATCGCACAGGCCCGCGCGGAGCTTGCCCGCACGCAGGCGCAGGCCAGCGACGCCCGCGCTTACTTCGCGCGGCTGCAGCCGCTGGGTCAGCGCAAGCTGGTGGCTGTTGTGGATGTCGATCGCGCACGCGCCGCCGCCAACAGCGCCGGGGCGCAGGTGCGCGTAGCGCAGGCATTTCTGGGCGAACTGGAGCATGGTGCACGCAGCGAACGAATCGACCAGGCGCGCTCGGCGGTGCGTGCAGCGGACGCGCAGGTGGCTGCGCAGTCGGTGTCGCTGGACAAACTGCAGATCGTGGCGCCGCGCGACGGACGCATCGACAGCCTGCCTTACAAGCTTGGCGATCAGGCGCCGCTTGGCGCGCCGCTGGCGGTGCTGCTGGTCGGCGACGCGCCGTATGCGCGCGTTTACGTGCCCGAACCGATGCGCGCGAACGTGAAAATCGGCGACCGCGCCACCGTGCATGTCGACAAGCAAAGCGACATCGTCGGCCGCGTGCGCGCGATCCGCAGCGACCCCAGTTTCACGCCGTACTACGCGCTGAGCGGCAAGGATGCGGCGCGGTTGAGTTATCTCGCCGAAATCGTCCTGGAGAATGCCGGAGATCTGCCCGCCGGGCTTCCGGTGCGGGTCGAGTTCGCATCGAAACAATGACGATGGACACTGATCTGGCCATTCGCGCGCGCGGCTTGAGTAAACGTTTCGGCACACTGCTCGCGGTCGATCGCGTCGATCTCAGCGTGCCGCGCGCGAATGTCTATGGATTTCTGGGGCCGAACGGTTCCGGTAAATCGACCACCATCCGGATGCTGTGCGGGCTGCTTACGCCCACCGAGGGCGAGATCGATGTGCTGGGTTTCAGGATTCCGCAGGAAGCCGAAGCTCTGCGCCGCAAAATCGGCTATATGACCCAGAAATTCGCGCTGTACGAAGATCTTACCGTGCGCGAAAACATGGAATTCATGGCAGCGGTGCAGGGGCTGTCGCGTTCCCAGCGCATATTGCGAATCGACGAGCTGATCGACGCCTACAGCTTCGGCGATCGCCAGAAACAGTTGGCTGGCACCATGAGCGGCGGCCAGAAACAGCGCCTCGGTCTGGCCTGCGCCATCATCCACAAACCCGAGTTGCTGTTCCTGGACGAACCCACCAGCGCGGTCGATCCAGAATCGCGCCGGGATTTCTGGGAAAAACTCTTCGATCTTGCCGATGGCGGCACCACCATTCTGGTGTCTACGCACTACATGGACGAAGCCGAACGCTGTCACCGCATCGCGATTCTTGATACAGGTCGCCTGGTCGCAGACGGTACGCCCGCCGAGCTCACGCGTGCGCTGGTCGGACGCACGATGGGTGTGCGCGCTCGCGAGCCGCGCAAGGCGCAAGCGGCGCTGCACGACGCGCCAGGGGTGCTCAGCGTGGCCCAGATCGGCAATGAATTGCGGGTGCTGGTACAGCCCGGCGGCGATGCCGCGCAGCTGCAGTCGCGCCTGCGCGCATCGGCGATCGATGCGGAAGTCTCAGCGATTGAGCCGAATCTGGAGGACGTGTTCGTGTCGGCCACGCATCGCTCGGGCGAGGTGAAGGCGGCATGAAAATCAACCAGATTTTTGCGGTGATGCTCAAAGAGCTGCGGCAGATGCGCCGCGACCGGATGACGCTGGGCATGATGATCGGCATTCCCACCATCCAGCTGATGATGTTCGGGTTTGCGATCAATCCCGATGTACGCAATCTGCCTACGGCCATCGCCGACATGGCCGGCACCGCCGGTTCGCGCGCGCTGGTACAGGATATGTTGGCCACCGGCATCGTCCGCCAGGCCGCGAATGCCAGCACGCCGCAGGAACTGCAGAC
>JAYVSK010000033.1:0-5313 GCA_043775395.1 Lysobacter sp.
GATGGTCCGCCAGATCCGCAGCCTGTTGTACGAACAGGGGTACACCATCGGTGGCGCGCGCCTGCGCCTTGAAGGCGAAGGCGCTAAACAAGAATCCTCGATGAGCACCCAGATCATCCGCCAAGTGCGGATGGAGCTGGAAGAAGTGCTTCAGCTGCTCAAGCGTTGATCGCTGGCCCAGCCCGCGCTTCAGCGGGTACAATGTTTGACTACTTCGGGGTATAGCGCAGCCTGGTAGCGCACCAGTCTGGGGGACTGGTGGTCGTCGGTTCGAATCCGGCTACCCCGACCAATACACGGCATGTCTTCAAGCTCACGCTTGGCTGAATACGTCCATCGAAGCCCGGCATTGCTGGGCTTTTTTGTTGGACACTCCGCAGCGCTCCCCAGATCGGATCTCCGCATGCGTCGTCTTGTCCGCACAACGTTTTTTTCGATGGCTCTGCCATTGGTTTCCTTCGTCGTCTTCTCGGCCGATGCTGTTGCGCAGGCCGCGGATGTCGCGGGCAATGCGCAGAGCGACGTCCCGCTTGAACCGTCTCCCGTGCAGACATCGGGCGCGCAGGATCTCGATACAGTGGTGATTTCGGGGCGCTATCCGGGCCCTGGCCTTTGGAAAATACGCAGCGGCGAACGCACACTATGGATTCTCGGTACACAGAACCCGCTGCCCAAGCGAATGGAATGGGATTCTGCCAATGTCGAACGCAAGGTGGCGGTTGCGCAGGAGTTGCTGCTGCCGCCGACAGTGAAGATGGATGCCGATATCGGTTTCTTCCGCGGATTGACGCTGTTGCCGTCACTGTTCAAAGCGCGAAAAAATCCAGATGACAAGACATTGCGCGACATGGTGCCGATCGAGCAGTACGCGCGATGGCAGGTGTTGAAAGCGCGCTATATCGGTAGTGATCGCGGAGTGGAGTCGTGGCGGCCGATGTTCGCCGCGCTTGAGTTGTATAACAAAGCGATTGCGCGTTCCGGCATGACCGTGGAGCCGGTGGTGTCCGATGAGGTGGAAAAAGCCGCGAAGCGCAGCAAGGTGAAAATCACCACGCCGGTATTGACGATCAAGATAGCGGACCCGAAAAAGGCGCTGCGTGAGTTCTCCAGCGAAGCGTTGAACGATCAGGAGTGCTTTCGCCGTACGCTGGATCGGATTGAAACCGATCTTGGCGCCATGGCCGGACGCGCCAACGCATGGGCCGAAGGCGATATTCAAGCGCTGCGCGATCTGCCCTACGAAAGCCAGTACAGCGCGTGCCGGGCGGCGTTCACCGAGACCGGCATCGCTCGCAAACAGGGTATGCAGGATATGCAGGTGCGAATGGAAGCGACCTGGCTTGCCGCTGCGGAAAAAGCGCTCAGCCAGAATCAGAGTACGTTCGCGGTGCTGCCAGTCAGTCAGCTGATGCGATCGGAAGGTTTGCTGGCGCGACTGGCGGCGAAGGGTTACACGATCGAGGCGCCCTGAAGGATTAAGTCAACACAGGCGGCGCGCCGTTCAAAGACATACTTGCAGATTACGACGGTTCGGTTTCGAATTGATCCGGTCGCCAACTCGCATAGCATGGATGCGCGATCCATCGTAAATTACGGGATCAGCCTGTTGCGCGTGCAGCGGGATGTGCCGCCAGTGCGGGCCAGCGTTTCAGCAATGCATTGCGAATACCGGCGACATCCAGCCCGGCTTCCGCCAACAGATCTTCTCGACTTGCGTGATGCTGGAATGCGTCGGGCAAACCGAGGTGCAGGATCGGCATCGCGATATTCGCGTCGGCCAGCAGCTCGGCAATGCCGGAGCCTGCGCCGCCAGCGACGACATTGTCTTCCAGCGTGACAAAACCGTCGTGGGTCTTCGCCAGTCCCAGAATCAGCGCGCGATCAAGCGGGCGCACGAAGCGCATATTCACGACCGTAAGATCGAGGTCCGCCCCAACGTTCTCGGCGGCCGGCACAATCGCGCCGAACGCGAGCATCGCAATGCGGCTGCCGGAGCGACGGACCTCTGCTTTGCCGATCGGCAACGTGTCCAGCGTCGGTTGGGTGGCGATGCCTGGGCCGGTGCCGCGCGGGTAGCGCACTGCCGCCGGGCCTTTGTATTGGTGGCCGGTGCTGAGCATCTGCCGGCATTCGTTTTCGTCGGCCGGCGCCATCACCAACATGTTCGGCACGCAGCGCAGAAAGCTCAGGTCGAGATTGCCCGCGTGGGTCGCGCCGTCCGGGCCGACTACGCCGCCGCGATCGATCGCGAACAGCACGTCGAGATTCTGGATCGCGACATCGTGCACCAGTTGGTCGTAACCGCGCTGCAAAAAAGTGGAATAGATCGCGACGACAGGTTTGGCGCCTTCGCAGGCCATACCCGCAGCAAGCGTCACCGCATGCTGCTCGGCGATGGCCACGTCGAAGTAGCGGTTCGGGTATTCCTTGCTGAAGCGCACGAGGCCCGAGCCTTCGCGCATCGCCGGGGTGATCGCCAGCAGCGCATTGTCCGCAGCGGCCATGTCGCACAGCCAGTCGCCGAAGACATCGGTGTAGGTCGGTTTCCTGGCGCCGCCTTTGGCGACCATGCCTTTTTCCGGGTCGAAGGGCGAGACCGCGTGATAACCGATCTGATCGCCTTCGGCGAGATCATAGCCTTTGCCTTTGGTGGTCATGACATGCAGCAGCTGCGGACCCTTCATGGTCTTCAGGGTTTTAAGCGCTGCGACCAGCGATTTGATGTCGTGACCGTCGATGGGCCCGGTGTAGTGGAAGCCCATTTCCTCGAACAGCGTGGACGGCACGAACATGCCCTTCCAGTGCTCTTCCCAGCGGCGCACGAAGCGGGCGGTGCTGCTGGTGCGCTTGTCTCCGAGCAGTTTCTTGCCGCTTTCGCGCAGTGCGTTGAGCGTGCGGCTGCCGGTCATGCGGCCCAGCATCTTGGTCAACCCGCCAACATTTTCGCTGATCGACATCTGGTTGTCGTTGAGAATCACCAACACGTTGGGTTCGGAATCCATGCCGCCGCCATGATTCAATGCTTCGTAAACCATGCCGGCGGTCATTGCGCCATCGCCGATCACCGCCACCATCCGCCGGTCGTTGCCCATGTGCGCGGCGGCGATCGCCATGCCCAGCGCGGCCGATACCGACGTCGATGAATGGCCTACGCCGAAGGTGTCGTACTCGCTTTCTTCGCGCTTCGGAAACGGCGCCACGCCGTCTTTCTGCTTGACGGTGTGGATGGTATCGCGACGGCCGGTGAGGATCTTGTGCGGGTAGGTTTGATGGCCGACATCCCAGACAATGCGATCGTTCGGCGTGTCGTACAGATAGTGCAGGGCGACGGTGAGTTCGATCACACCGAGGCCCGCGCCGAAATGCCCGCCGCTCTTGCCGACCGACTCGATCAGATAGGCGCGCAGCTCATCGGCGATTGCAGGCAGCTCTTCTTCGCCGAACTGGCGAAGATCGACCGGAAACTGGATGCGGGAGAGGCGCGGGTACCGCGCGCCGTCGATGGCAGAGAGAGGGGCGGAAGAGACCATTCCCATATTGTCCTCCGTTCTCCCGCAGTGCGGCAAGGAAACCGAGTGGGCCGGTTCAGCGCCCGCGCAGACGATCCAGCAAACCGCCGGATTTGGCCGACTCCGACGGGGCCGCGCCATCGCCGGCCTGCCCCGCGAAACCGGTGGCGAGATTGGCATTGATGAAGTCGACGACATCCGCGGCCGGCACGCTGCTGGAGGCGGCAATTTCCGCGATGGTCGAGGGGCCTTTCATCATAGCGGTGGCAATACGGAAATGGCGCGGATACTCGCGTTCGGTTTCCGGCCATTTGCCCAGCACGAAACGACCTTCCGGGTTGAAGCCGGGCAACAGCTTGCCTTCCCCGGCCAGCAGGCCGCCGAGCCACTGCAGACGCGAGAGCGGTAATGGCGCAGCGTGTTCGGCAATGGCGGTCTGCCAGGCGCGTTCGTCAAGCTGCTCGAAATCGCGCAGGCCGACATTGGCGACGAAGTATTCGACCAGCGGTTTGAGCGTAGACGGGCCGTGATAGTGGCGCTGACTGAAGTCGATGAGCAGTTCCGGTCCGTTGCCGCCTTGATAGCGGGCGCGGCCGGTCAGCGCTCCAGGCCGGAGCCAGTGCGCGAACGCGGTGCTGCGAGAGGCTTGGGCAACAGGCTCTTCGGCAGTTGGAACAGCGGCGATGGTCGTCGCCATCACGGGGGCGGCCGGTGGCGCGGGTACGACGGACGCAGGTGCAGGCTCGGGCGTGGCAGGCGCTGGGATTGCCTGCGCCCGTGGAATAGCAGTGGTCGAGGATATGACCGGCGTAGAGTCAACAGGTGCCAGTGGAGGCTCGGCAAGACTCACCGTTGAGGAAAGAGCGGTGGCAGCGGGGGGGGCGGGCGTCGCCACGTGAGTGATGGTTCGCCAGGATGCTGACGGCTGCGGATGCTGCGTTTGCGCTGCTGCCGGCTCGCCGTCGATTTCGCCAAGGATGGTGCCGAGCTGGCGTGCGTCGAACGGACGCAACAGCAGGAAATCGGCCTGGGTGCGCGGTGCAGAGGTTAGGCCGATGACCTGTTTGCCGGCAGCGTGCAGCCGCAACCAGCTCATCGGGCCATACATGCTGTCCATATCGACGATCACATAATCTGCATCGCCCTCACCGACCATTGTCCAGCGGCCGAGGCGTTCGTTAACTTCGCTGAAGACCGCCTTCAAGGCGACCTCAGTGGCTTGATCCATCCCTGTCAGGCCTAGCGTGAGCGACATGTTTTCAGCCCGTTGCGTAAACCACGCAGTGTCGCCAAGCCGGTTTTTTCCGTCAACGCGCGTGATGCGGCGGTTTCTTACCTTCTGCGTCAGTTTGTGGCTGCCACAGCGACCCAGGTCCGCGTGGAATGCGACGGTCGACCGAAATCGCCTCTTCGCTGCATTCCATCAATCCATCCGTGTAGCGTCTTTCAGAAACCCAACCCAATGGAAAGTCGCCATCAGCGGCCACAGTATTCAGCCTAAAATCAAAGTGCTGCGAGGATTCTTCGGTAGGTGCGTTTTCAGAAACGCCATCTGATCCGCAAGAATGTTCCGGTTGCTGAGAATCAGATGTTCAATCCAGCTCGGACGGTAAGGCACCGCCAGCAGGGGCATCGATGCCTGCTGCGGGGTGCGGCCGCCTTTGCGGGAATTGCAGTGGAAGCAGGCCGACACCACATTTTCCCAAGTGTCGCGACCGCCGCGGGAAAGCGGCAAGACGTGATCGCGGGTCAACAGCTGGCGGCTGAAACGCTTGCCGCAATATAGGCACAGATGCTGATCGCG